>NZ_AWGW01000007.1:0-458405 GCF_000477535.1 Segatella salivae F0493 | reverse complement strand
ATCAGAGCGTTCATTTGAGCAATCAAGTGAACGCTTTTTTAGTTGTATACCGTTTACTCATTCTTACCTAATATTGCAATGTCCTCTCCTATTATAAAGATAGCTTGTTGATTTGAAATGGGTTTTAATGGCAGGTTGCTATATTCTTTGATGATGTTTTGCGTAGCCTCTTCAAAGGGGAAGCTATTGAAATGCACAACGGGATAGAAATCGATAATGCCCAGGCCTGTAAAATCATTAAAGTTTGGAGTTTGCATAAGGTGATTATCCATTTTCTTCGCATATTCTATATTAGGTGCGAGAATCATTGTACCTGCAGATTCTCCAATATATAATTTGCCCCTTCCCACTTGCTCTTTGATCAATAGATCTGTTCCGGTCTTTTTTAATTCTTGCATAAGGAAGAATGTATTTCCGCCAGAAACGTATATACAGTCACAATCAACCAATGTTTTTGCAATTTTATCTTTATCGTATTGGGTAATTTCAACTTCCTTTATGCGGAGGCCGAGTGCACGGAGAGCATTCTTTCCGTCTTCTACATATTGGGTATATTCCTCATGGATACTCGCTGTAGGTATAAATGCTACAGTGTTTCCTCTTAATGGTGATGGAGCAGTTCTTGATAGAATTTCAGCTACATCAGCGAAAGATGAGCATAAAAAGATTCTTTTCATTGTTCTATTTTTTTTGATGAATATAGTTGTATCTTCTCATTCCACTTACAGTAAGCCGCTTGAGCAAAGATGAACGAAATCACTATCCATAGCAGAGTTCTTAACCAAAGTTTCATTCTCTTTCAAATTTGACATTACAAAGGTATGACTTTTTTCTGCATTTTTAGCTGTTTCCAAGATTGGGATTAGCCATTTCCAGTATTTCTCTATGTGTTTTCCACCTCTGAGAAACATTGTTTTTGCCTTTATCCGGCCGTTTATTCTGCAGAAAGGCGTATAGTAAATTAGCAAGATGGGAAAAGACTGTTCAGTGAAATAGTTGTATCTTTGCCGAGGAATTTAAAACAATAACATGTATGAAGACAATTACTCGCAATCATTACATTCAGCGCATCAACCAGGTGGTGAATTACATCAACAATCATCTTAACGAAACGATAGCCGTGGAGAAGTTGGCGCAGACGGCTAACCTCTCACCATTTCATTTCTGTCGCATATTTAAGGCCATCACGGACGAGTCGCCTATCGCTTTCGTGGCGCGTCTGCGTATAGAAACGGCGGCCCAGCTGTTGCGCTATTCTTCGTTGCCGATTGAAACCATTGCGTTCAATATCGGCTACGAAACGCCAGCGGCTTTGTCGAAAGCCTTCAAGCTGCAGTATGGTTTCAGCCCTACGCAGTATCGAAACGATAAAGAAAAATATATTGTGAAGCAGGAGACCATTCATCCCACGTTGACACTCAAGGTACCTAAAATCGTGGAGCTGGCAGCAAAGAAGGTGATTTATGTCTCGCAGAAAGGAGCGTATGGCATGGTAGATTATGGCAGGGCTTACGAACAGTTGTGGGGAGTAGTGAAGGAGCAGAAGCTGTTTACAAAAGGTATTGAGTCGATTGGCATCTTCCACGACGATCCTAAGATCACCGATGTGACACTTCTGCGTGCGGATGTCTGCTTAGCAGTTCACAAACCAGCCATTCCCGTGGGTGAAGTGAGTTGCAGAACGATTGCGGGAGGCCTCTATGCCGTGTTTTCCTATCAAGGGAGCTACGACCAACTGCAGGCTGTTTGCGATGCGGCTATGCGCTGGGTGGTGGGCAGTGACTATGAATTGCGCGACGAGCCGCTGTTCGAAAAATATCTCAATGATGCCCGCCGTACGCCGGCAGAGAAGCTGAAAACCGAGATTTATGTTCCCATTCAATCTGTCGGTCGCTGATAAAACTTAGGACGGCGAAATAACCTCGCTGGTGAAAAAGACCAGCGAGGGCAGGGATAGGACAGGTAGAAAAGTTGCGGAGGTGTGTATTCCGAATGATGAAGCACTGATGATGTTGTAGCAGAGGCCAAGTTACCAACGTTGATGGTACTGCAATACAATGCGGGAGAGTAGGTAGCCGCCTCCTTTTACAAAGCACTTTGAAGATTCATTTCTTCAGAGTGCTTTTTTCGTTTATATCCTGTTCCCTCACTTAGTCCGATGGTACACCGTGTCAAATAGGGCAATGTGGGAGAGTAGGTCAAACTAAAGCGTTCATTTGAGTAATTAAGTGAACGCTTTTTAGTTGTATACCATTTACTCATTCTTACCTAATATTGCAACGTCCTCTCCTATTATAAAGATAGCTTGTTGATTTGAGATAGGTTTTAATGGCAGGTTGCTGTATTCTTTGATGATGTTTTGCGTAGCCTCTTCAAAAGGGAAGCTATTGAAATGCACAACGGGATAAAAATCGATGATGCCAAGTCCTGTAAAATCATTGAAGTTTGGAGTTAGCGCAAGGTGATTATCCATTCTCTTTGCGTATTCTATATTAGGTGCGAGAATCATAGCACCAGCAGATTCTCCGATATAAAGTTTGCCCCTTTCCACTTGCTCTTTAATCAACTGATCTGTTCCGGTCTTTTTTAATTCCTGCATAAGGAAGAACGTGTTTCCGCCCGAGACGTATATACAGTCACAATCACCCAATATTTTTGCAATTTTATCTTTATCGTATTGGGTAATTTCTACTTCCTTTATGCGGAAGCCGAGTGCACGGAGTGCATTCTTTCCGTCTTCTACATATTGGGTATATTCTTCATGGATACTCGCCGTGGGTATAAATGCTACGGTGTTTCCTCTTAATGGTGAGGAAGCAGTTTTTGATAGAATTTCAGCTACATCAGCGAAAGATGAGCATAAAAAGACTCTTTTCATTGTTCTATTTTGTTTTGATAAGTATAATTGTATTTTCTCATTCTGCTTACAATAAGTTGTTTGAGCTAAGATGAACGAAATCGCTATACATAATAGTTTCTTACCCAAAGTTGTATTCTTTTTCAAATTTGGCATTACAAAGATATAACTTTTTTCTGCATTTTTAGCCGTTCCCAAGATTGGGATTAGCCATTTTCAGTATTTCTCTATGTATTTTCCACCTCTGAGAAACATTGTTTTGTTTTTATCGAGCTGTTCTACCGCAGACAGCTTATCTTGTTTGCGTATGTAGAGAACTGGGTTTGAAAGATGAAGCACTGATGATGGTGTAGCAGAGGCCAAGTTGCCAACGTTGATGGTACTGCAATACAATGCGGGAGAGTGGGTAGCCGCCTCTTTTTATAAAGCACTTTGAAGATTCATTTCTTTAGAGTGCTTTTTTATTTATATACTTTGCAGGCCTCCCGCAAATCATTCCATACATGGTTTGATGTTTCCGCGCGTGGCGAAAGTTGTTTCCCGAAAGGTTTGATGTTTCCGCGCATGGCGAAAGTCATTTCCCGAATGGTTTGGTGTTTCCGCGCTTGGCGAAAGTCATTTCCCGAATGGTTTGGAGTTTCCGCGCATGGCGAAAGTCATTTCCCGAATGGTTTGGTGTTTCCGCGCATGGCGAAAGTCATTTCCCGAATGGTTTGATGTTTCAGCGCTTGGCGAAAGTTATTTCCTAAAAGGTTTGGCATTTCCGCGCATGGCGAAAGTCGTTTCCCAAATGGTTTGATGCTTGCGGGCCTCCCGCAAATCGTTTTTTAAAGGATTTTGCGCTTGCGGGCCTCCCGCAACTCACTTTTTAAAGGATTTGGCGCTTGCGGGAGGCCCGTAAACGACTTTTTAGATGGTAGAGGTTGGTTTCAGAAGCAGATAGAGAAGGCTGCTCCAAGAATGGTTTGTGCGCTGCCTTTCTTTTGTGATACCGTGTAGGGGATGACATAGTCGGCAACGTGCTGAATGGTTTCTCCGTTGAGTGTCATCGTTTGGCTGGCATCTTTAAGGAAGAGGGTGGGGGCGTAAGTTGTTCTGTAGGTGCGACGGGCGAAATTATAGTCGAGAAACACCTTCCATGCGATTCTTGATTTATAGGCGAAGGTTGCAGAAAGGCCTGTTCCAAAGAGCATCGCATCATCTCCGTCTACTTTTAGAAAGTCCCATTTGCTGTAATAGGGCGCTCCATTGGGTTGTGGCGTTCCTTTTATTTCAAATATCGGAATCGGCTGTTTGTGTTGGCTTTCATATTTAATTTCGATATCCTGCTGATGTCCTTTTGCCTCTGCGGTGACGGATATGCCGTCCAAATAACTTCTGCCGATAAGCAGTTTTGAGCCTAAGGTGAAGCCTTTGCTGATGGGATAGTTAAGGTAGAGTCCGCCGCTCCAGCTAAATTCTGCCATGTGGTTGGATTGGATGGTTAGGGTATAGCTGTCTAAAAAGCCGAAAGTTGAGGTCTGTTTGATGTAGTCCTTAGGATATAATGCGTTTGCATCAAAGCCATTGGCATTGCGTGATGTGATCATGAGTCGCCCGCCAACGCCAAGATATTTGTTTAAGAAATATGCGCTTTCGATGCCGACTGCGATGCCTTTCGAAAGGTTTAGTTTTCGTTTCAACATGTCATCGTGCTTTTGCAACACAGGCAGATGTTCGATGATATCCAGCTGCTGTTCGGTCAGTCCGATTCCCATTTGGATGTTGAAAAAGCCAGGGTTTGTGTAGAAGTTGGGTTTATCATCTTTTTCAGGATGCAGCAATCCTTTGTTCTTAAATAGTAAATCTCCCAGGGTATAGCCCAGTTCGGTTGACAAAATGCCTATGCCTGCACCCGAAAAGGTGTCGCTCGCCCAGTGTCTGTTGTTCAAAACGCGCATGCATCCCGTGGCAGTGGCGAGCATGTAGCCCGCAACACTATACCAGGGGCTGCGTGTCATTCCATATTCTTTGTGGAGAATTGTCGCTGCCGCGAAAGCTGTTGCGGTGTGGCCAGAGGGGAAGGAATTGTAGGATGAGCCATCGGGACGGAGTTCTTTGGTGGAACTTTTTATCACTTGAACTAAGGTTGCCATGATGGCAAACGAGGCAGTGCCGCTGACGAGATAACGTTTTGTGTCGCTGCGTCCTTCAACTCCTGCTAATTTCAGCCCCGTAGTGAGCGCGAGTGGAACAAATTGTGTGTAGTTGTCTGCCGTATGATGAAAGTGGGGTTGAAACTTATTGCGTAGTTCTCTGATGTTTTTCCTTTCGTTTCTCAGTGCTATTCCTGCCATAATCCATGGCAGTCCAGTTATCGACAGCGAACTATTCGTTAGGAAGTTATGTTGTTTTGTGTTGTGGTTTGCGGGAATATCTATGCTATCGGTGGTGTTTACAATGCTGTCGGTGGCATTCATTATCTCCGTGGTCGACGGATTTGCCCAGCACGTTAATGCGGTACAAAGAAGGATGATGCTAATGAATGTGCGGTAGCTATTGAGAGATAGAATAGAATTGCCGTATTGCATTTAGGGTGATTGAACATTTATGATGCGGCAAAGTTATATAAAAGGTTTGAAAGGGAAAAGGAATCTTTGTGTTATTTTCGTGAGAAGAGCGTGTCATTCACGCTTCGTTTAAAGCTTAACGAGTGTGTGTGTTAAGCATAAAGAAATTGAGCTTAACACACACGTAATATATAATGGTTCTCTCACTCGCCGGTATAGTTGTCTAAGAGTGACTCTAATGCAGGGATAGGCGCATAGTTAGTATCTTCAATGGCATTATTAAACTTAAATTGAAGCGAGCCATGATTGAGTCGTCCTGCCCCATAGTAGCCCGTAACTTGTGAGGGAACGTCTACTGTTGCATCAGGCGTATAGGAATACATCAGTGAGGCATTGGTGTCGAAGTTATTATAAGTGTTTGCGCCTTCAAGTGACTTCACGGAAGAAGGAACCTGCTCTTCGCGCGTGGCCACTTGATAGAAGTCGAAGCTTTTGTTATCAGCCGCATACGTGATAGGGGTGTAATTACTTCCTGCCCCCTGCTCAGTAAAGAGGCTTCCAAATTCTTTTACCATACCGCCTGCCTCTCCCGAGAAAGTCCCTGTTCCCTTTTGGTCAGTTCCTTGCTTAGAGATTAAGATGGGATCTTTCGTGGCTCTAAAGTAATTTCTCTCTGAAAATACGCTTGAACCCATGGTTGCTCCGATGCCATATTTAGCGCAACCATCATAGAAATTGTTCCAAAGGTGCACACTCATTGTGCGGATGCGGGCGTGACGCGAATCGCTATGATCAAACCAGTTGTGGTGATAGGTGATATAGTTTGGCCCAGTTTCATTCTTCATTCCACACATACTTGACTTGCCTGTGTCCCAAAAATGGCAGTGATCTATGGTGATAAATCTTGAATTTGACTTTACATCAATAGCACCATCTCCTTTTGCATGGTCGCCACTTCCAGCCTTTCCGTAGAACACATCAATATGATGAACCCAAATATTTGAATTGTCGGTGTCGAGCGATATGCCATCGTCCATGGCACGCATGATGCCTAAGTTGCGAAACTCTACGCTCTTTGCGCTTCTCACTAAGAAGCCAAAGCCGTGGATAGTAGCGTCTTCTCCGATTCCTTCAATCGTGATATTGAGTTCACTATTGGCTTTTCTTCCTTTGATTTGGATACCTTCTGCACTACTCTCAAAAGTGTCGGTCTGTCCTGCTTTTACTAATCCAAGCACCCTTATCGCTAATGGCGTAGTGACATTTCCTTTCTGATAAGCATTCAAAATGGCTTGAAGGCCTGTAAACTTCCCGCTGCTCAACTGAGCACTAACAGTCTTTGCATTATCCTTATTTACATAGATGACCACCGCACCAGACTTCAAGGTGCCGTCATTGTTATAGGCGCCGACCCCCGAAAAGTTTTTATGAGCGAAGCCTTCACGGCTATAATTTTTTACTTGCAGGCCTGTTACTTCACTTGAAAGATATTCAACTCCATCTTTTACAGCTGCAACTTTCAAGGCATAGGTGCCCACTTTGAGTCCGGGAATGTCGGCTCTGATATAATCGTTATAGGCTCGAATCAATTCCTTATCAATCTTTGTGTAGCCTTCATACTGTCCTCCTTTCACGTAAACTTGATAGGTTTGTGCGCCATTTACAGGCTTCCATTTCGCATAGGCACTTTCCAACCAACCCTTTGCTTCTGTAATGGCCACGCCTTTATCCACGATTTCGCCACCCTTTCCTTGTTCTGCAGCCTTAGAAAAGACGATATTTGTAACCAAATGAGTATATACATCGCTGAATGATGGGCTATTAACAGAAACCTTTTCATGGTCATCATCAATGGAAATATCACTTAGTTCTTGCGTATTATAATATTTCGTTTCGCCTTTATTCGTTGTGATGATGACTTGATTTTGGGTGGTTGAGAAGGCTACGGAATGGTCTGCGCTGAGCGTTCCGCCTGGCTCTTCTTTATTATTGTTGCTCGATGAGCCAGTCACTTTGAGCGAATAAATGTTGATTCCGCCATCGGTTGTGATGAAAGTCACGCTGCCATGGGCTGTCACAGTACCTGTTCCAGTGTGTTTATTCGCTCCGTTGGTCTTCTCAAAGCCTTTGATGTCGGAAAGATTGGATGGACTTAGCGTGCGTGGCTCTTTCTTACTTGCCGATGCATAGACGATAGTCACTTGCTGACCAGCCTTGAGCCCGACTATGGTTAGCCCGACATCTTTTCCATTGAGCTGCAATTCCTTGCCAGTATCTATTCTTATCTTGTCGGCAGTCTTGGCTGTAAAATGTAGTCCTTGCATCATGGTGAGCACCTGTTTATTGGCCATGAGTTCACCATCGGTGATAACTTGGTTATAGGAATAACGCTTCTTTGCACTATCATACTTCCAGTTTTCGATGTCGCTTTTCAGGTTTTCTTCATCTGAAGTCGGTATAGAAGTGAAGTCCCACGACTGTGCATAGCTGCCCATACTTGTCCAAGCGAGGAGCAGGGAGAGCAGAATGCTCTTATAAAAAAGTCTTTTCATTTGCTTACGTTGATTTTGTTTATTTCACAACCACTTTTTTCCCATTGACGATGTAAACGCCTTTTGATAAACCATTGAGCGTTGTCCCGACATATTGTCCATTGAGATTGTATAACCGATTGTCTACCAACTTTTGGCCAGCAGTTTCAATTTTCTTAATGCCGCCATTCGTAGAATAAGTAAAAGAAAGCTGAATCAGTCCCATGTTCTCGGTCTGTTTACTGCCATCGGCATAAGTAATCATTGCTTTTTCGCCAGAAAACGTGATTTTCTTTGCACTTTTTCCAATGGTCAATCCATTGATAGTGATGGTTTGTTTGCCCTTTGCCCACGAGCCAACCCAACATGCTGATAGGATGATGACAAGTATTAAACGGAGTTGTTTCATATTGATTAGGTTTAATGTTTTGGATATTCATTTGCTTGTCATTGACAAAAATACAAGGAAACTCATAAACTTGTTCGCCTTCGAACCTATAAAATAAACGCAAACGTTTACGGAATGATGACACACCTGCAGCCCCAGGAAATGCTTTGTCAAAGCATAATACGTTTGATTTTGAGGATAATGATTCCATAGATCATACTGCTAATGTGGCTTGGGAAGAATAAATCTTGTTGACTTTTGCTCGTTTGCGGCTCGTGAGGTGTCGTAGACTGCAACCGAAGAAAAAACAGAGTGTAATAAGAAAAGTTGGGAAGCAGGGATTGGTTGCATATTATCGATATCTACAAGGCTTTGTCGTGTAGAAAAGATATTATCTATCGTGTGATAGGTTTTATCTGTTGGAACAAAATGGTTTAAGCATTATCTTTGCATCGACAAATAAAATAATTCATTTAATAAGAAAATAATATGGAACCAATTATCAATCAACACGCACCCGAATTCTGCGTGCAGGCATTCCAAAATGGTGAGTTCAAAACCGTTTCAAACAAAGATATCGAAGGTAAATGGGCTTTGTTCTTCTTCTACCCAGCTGACTTTACGTTTGTTTGTCCTACTGAGTTAGAGGACCTTGCAGACAAGTATGAGCAGTTGAAAGAGATGGGTGTAGAGGTATTCTCTGTCAGCACAGACACACATTTCGTGCACAAGGCATGGCATGATGCTTCAGAAACCATCAAGAAAATCAAGTATACGATGCTCGGTGACCCAACAGGTAGCTTGAGCCGTGGCTTTGGTGTGTATAAAGAAGATGAGGGATTGGCTTATCGTGGCACTTTCCTCGTAAACCCAGAAGGCCTGATTAAGGTAGCAGAGATTCAGGATAATAACATCGGACGCAATGCCGATGAGCTTGTAAGAAAGGTAGAAGCTGCTCAGTTTGTAGCCACTCACAATGGTGAAGTGTGTCCAGCAAAGTGGAAGAAGGGTGGAAAGACCTTGAAGCCAAGTATTGATTTGGTTGGAAAAATCTAATTCTTTTATCAATCTTGTGCAATAGCTTTTCTTTCGAATGATTTCGAAAACTTATTGACGTAGTGTGTCAATACAAGATTATTCATTTGTTTGTGGCTCGAATGGTGCATGTAAGGCAATCATTTTGAGCCACATTCTTTTTTGTTTTTGTATGCTCCAAATCAAGAGGTTGATTTGCCGTTGTTCTTTATAGCGCATGAAAGTGGTGGCAAAACAAATTTCATCAAAAAAGTGTTTTCCCTTCGGCCCTTTTGTAAACGCAGGCAGATGGGGGCGCAATTACTATCTTATTGCCGTGAGTTTTCATTCATTTTGGCGCACGTTTTCATAGCTTTTAAAATGCCATGTCGTAAGGTTCTCGGCATCAAAGAGATGCCGCTGCCTTGTGCTTTCCTCCAGAAGGGAAAAAGTTTTGAACAATAAAAAAGCATCAGAGCCAAGCCCTGATGCTTCTTTTGAATGAATGGTATGCTCAAATATTAGTGAGAAGTAACCATATTATAGTAGTCTTGCGGATTTGCCCAGAAGAGTTTCGTGTAATAACCCGTTGGCTCTTTATACTTCTTTGCAATGACAGCCTGAACGTTTTCGGCGTTGTAGGTGAGCTCATCGCTGGTATAAGGCAGACGATGTGCAGGCGTTGGATAGCTGCTTGCCTGTGCATCGGTGGCGAAAGTAACCTTTGGGAAGCCCGTGCGGCGTACCACATTCCACGCTTCTAACTCATTTGTGAAGCTGAAGTTCAACCACAATTGTGTTGCAACAACCTTCTCACTTCCATCCCAAATGCTGTTAGCATAAGCGATAGCCTGTGCTTCTGTAGGTAGTTTTGTCACACGTTTGCCACCATAACTATCGTTGAAATGTGTAGCATCAACAGCCTTGTAGAGGGTGCTCTTGGTTTTAAGATCCTTGTAATATTCGAATGATTGTGCCACACCTTGAACGAAACACTCCTTAGCCTTGGTTGCATTTGCTGCCACACCATAGCCATTCAAGTAACATTCAGCCTTGCTTAAACTAACTTCAGCAGCATTAATCCAGCTGAAGGTTAGATGCTCATTACCTTGATAAGTAGCCCAGCCTTGCACAGCTTGTGAGTCAATCACGCAGTAGTAATTAGCGCTCTTGATTCCCAAACTCTGATAAACCTTGATACTGTCTGTAGCTAAATCAGAGATTTCTGTGCTGCTCTTGCTGACGTCATAAGCCACATATCGTCCCATAGGATTAGGGTCGTAGATGAGTGGCAAGCGTGGGTCGGTGTTGGCATTAGGGTAGCCATTTGCACCAACATTCATTGCATCGAGCATGGTTTGAGAGCCAGAACAGTTGCCATTACCGCTGAGTGCCTGAGAAACGCTCTTGCCATAATTGAATTCATCGGTTTGAGTATCGGCAGCGACGCCTTGATTTTGGCTGTTGTCGTCAATCAAAGGATAGGTTGAAGGATTCTCCAATATTTCCTTGATTGCTGCCTTTGCATCGCTGACACATTCGCCATGGGTAGCTAAGTGAAGGGCAATGCGGAGACGAAGTGAGTTTACATAGCGTTGCCAAATGTCTGCTTTTCCATCAGCAACTGTGAAGTCTTGGCGCTTCAATGATGCCAAACCAGTGGCATTGAGATTGCCCGCGGCGAAATAATCACCTACTTCTTTCAAGTCTTTTAGAATCGTTTTGTAGGTTTCTACATCGCTATCGAATACATCTTTTGCCTTGGCGTCTGCATAGTTACTTGTTTTCCATATTGTCGAAGCACCAGTATAGGGTACATCTCCCCATATAGAAAGCATCTCATGGAGTTGTGCTTGCATGATGGTTCGACCGAGCAAGAGGAATATTTTGTTTGAAGGCTGCTGAGCTTCTTCAAGCTTATTGTAGTTGTCTTCAAGCAAACGATACTGTGTTAGCATGTCATAAAAGTTCTGCCAACGCGTGTTATAATATCCTTCACTGGCTCCTCTGAATCGGCCACGACTATTGGCATTTCCAATAACTCCAGAGTAAAAGCCTGATGTTGTCGATTGAACATAATAGCGATAGTACGCGGGATTCATCCAATTATTGCCTTTATAGAGGATACCAGTAAATACCTGTGGCACGCCAACGGTTGAGGTTTTACTCGGATCTTCGTATTTAGAATTGAATGAAGAATCGCTACACGACACTGCAGTCAATAGTGTAAGCCCTGCTAAGGCTAATCCAAATATCTTTTTCATATTGTTACTTTATTTACTATATTCATATTAGAAGTTTGCACGAAGCGTTAAACCGAACGAACGAGAAGTGGCAGTTGTTCCGCCAATCTGTGCCTGATAGACCCAGTTTGTACCATCCGTTGCCTCTGCATCAAACAGTTTCAAGCTGCGATAGAGATAGAATGGATTGCGTACGTAGGCTGCAAGCGTGAGATTGTTGCAATGGAACTTCTTCGTGAGTAGCTTCGGAAGTGTGTATGCAAATGTTATCTCGCGGCACTTCACATAGCTGTTCTTTTGAATTGCATCGGCATAACTCTGGGTGGCACCTGTGCCCCATCCGTATTGACTATCATTCACTTCGAACTGTGTTACTACGACATCATTCGGTGTTCCGTCTTCTTTTACACCCTTCTGAATAAGTCCGTTGTCCCATACATAGTGGCCATTTATCTTGGTTTCTCCACGCTTATAGTTAGGTACATCAGATGGTTTTACAACATGGATTGAAGTCTTATCTTCTGCCTTGTCAGTGTCACTGTAGTAATAAATGCCCCCTGTTGCAGCATCACGAACACCAACTGCGTCGGTGATATTACCTGCATCCATCATATATTGCCATGGCAAGTTGAGTACATCTCCACCGATACGGAAGTCAAAGTTGAATGTAAGTGCAAAGTTCTTATAGCTTAACATACCACCGAAACCACCTGTTGCCTTAGGCATAGCATTGCCAACTTTGTGACGTACAGACGTATCTGTGATGTAAAGACCATTGGCTCCAACAAGTTTGTTGCCTTTATCGTCTGTCTTATATGTGTATGCATACCAGTCACCCATAGCCTCTCCAACGTGTGATTCTAAGCTTGCTGCACCATTATCACATGTCATGTGTGACAATACATCAAGGCCATCGGCGAGCTTCTTCACCTTGTTTCGGTTGAAGGCGGTATTGAAATTCAAGTCTAATCTCCAGTCTTTTGTCAAGAGAGGTGTACCATAAAGGCTGATTTCTAAACCGGTATTGGTCAACTCACCCACGTTCATCAACATGCTTTTTGCACCCATTGATGAAGCCGAAGTGGTTGTAAGAATCTGGTCTTTAATGTCATTGTAGTAGTAGCTGAGCTCCATTCCAAGTCGGTTGTTAAGCCATTTGTTCTCAAGACCGAGTTCATATTCATGCTTACGTTCAGGCTTAATGCTCTCATTACCGATATTGGTTGGTACGAAGTTATAAGTGTAAGTGCTCGACCGTGTGATAGTTCCTTGGCTGAAAGCCATATTGGCTAAGTAGATAGAAGGAGCATTACCTACAACACCATAAGATAGGCGAAGCTTTCCATAATCCCACCAAGTAGGTTTCTTTTCCTTTAATAACTCTGTATAAATAACGCTACCACTGACTGAAGGATAATAGAAGGTGTTGTTTCCTTTCTTTAGGGTTGAAGTCTTTTCTTGGCGGATTGTGCCTTCAAGATAGAGCCAACTGTCATAGCCATAGCTTCCGGTGAGGAAGAGACCCGTACGGAGTTGATCCTGTTTATCCATGTCGGCACCCTTTGTTCCCACTGAAGCGTTGAGATTGAACCAGTTCTCTTGTGTCAAACCTTGATTTGTTCGAACAGCTGAAATGTAGTAATCTTCACGACGACCTGTCCATCCTGCACTGGCTGTTATGTTATGTTTCAGGTTGAAAGTTTTGTCATAAGTCAGCATGATATCACCATAATAGATGCGATAACGGCTGTTAGAAAGCTTGTAAACATCATCATATTGGCCGTTGGTAGAGAATGAATGTGCATTTGAAGTATATTCTTTATTCTCTATCTTTTCAGTCGTCATGTCTGTTGCTATGCGTCCACTAAGCGTAAGACCATCCATGATTTTCCAAGTAGGATTAACGGCTCCCATGAATCGTTCGTGGTTAACGAACTCATTGTTACGGAATACTTTCCAGAAATATTCACTGATAAGTGAGGTTGATCCCATAGGACTATACAAGAAAGTCTCGTCAGGTGTCATCGTGTTTGGTGAGCCACCATTAATCTGAGCAACGCCATTCAGGTAGCCAAGACTGGTGACTGTGTGGTTGCGGATATAGGCAATATCTGTAAATCCGCCAAACATTCCCGAGTAGTTATTGGTTAATCGGCTGATACGATAAGGTCTATTCTTGATGCGTTGAGGTTGATAACTTACTGAGTAGTTGAGTTTGATATCGTTGGTTACGTCGAAAGCTCCCGTCAAATTAAAGTTATGACGGCTGTTTTCTGAGTTATACTGCATCGAACGAGTCTGATTATACGTATAAGAGAAACGCACATTGTTACGTTCTGTGCCGTTTGTTATCGCAATGTTATAGTTCTGATTCACACCCGTACGGAAGATATCACCCCATTGGTTGTGGTCGATCGGACTATAATTACGTGTAGTTCCATCGAAATAGGTTATTGATTTACTTGAATCATAGGCTGGACCATAGTTGTAAATTGTAGGGCGTGGTGTTGTAATTGTATTGCCTGCACGGTCCTTATATATCTTGCGTAATCCCGTAACGGCTTCTTCTCCATCGCCTAATGCCCAGTTATCATAGCCGGGACCAAACTTCTTTTGGATGTCGGGCATATATGCAACCTTGTCAAAACCAATGCTTGCATTGAAGTCAATGTGCGTGCCCGTGCCTCTTGAGGCGGTTTTCGTGGTGATCATAATAACACCATTTGCAGCCTCAGAACCATAGAGAGCAGACGCTGCAGCGCCTTTCAAGATAGAGATATTCTCAATGTCTTCGGGGTTGATGTCTACCAAACCATTGGCTGCAATACGCTGGTTTGACCAATAGTCATTGTTGTTTACATTACCATTGTGAATTGGAACACCATCTAATACCAATAGCGGTTGGGTGTTACCTGTGATAGATGACAAACCACGTACAGAGACAGAGATGGCTGAATTGCCTCCAGGCGCGGTCTGAATCCTTACACCTGAGGCCTTACCATATAGACCTGTGGCAATGCTTGGAGAGCCTGTACGGTTCAAATCGGCTGCTCCAATGGAGCTTACTGCGTAACCTAACTTCTTGGAATCTTTCTTAATACCAAGTGCAGTCACTACAACTTCATCAATGTTCTGGCTTCCTTCGTCCATGACAACATCGATATTCTTCCGGCCTTTCACGTCAATGGCCTTTGTAGAGAACCCGATGTAGCTGAACTCCAACGTTGATGAAGCCGCACATTTGATAGTATAGTTGCCATCAACATCAGTGACTCCGCCTGAAGATGTGCCTAAAATCTTCACTGTAGCGCCTGCAATAGGCTCGCCGGCCTGGTCTTTTACACAGCCCTTCACCACGAAATTCTGAGCATAGGTGACGACTGTGAACAAGAGAAACAAGGCCATCAAAGATATTCTCTGAATACTTTGATAAAAACATTTCGATTGTTTCATCTGAATAATAGGTTTAGAGTTTTGCATATTGTATATAGCGTTAAAAAATTGTCTGTGGTCAATGAAACTTTATTGTCGCACGAACGATAAACTCATTTGAGTCAAATCGTGTGCTAAAGTCCTTCATTCCATAACGTGTTTTGCGTGTAATGGTGTTGTGTTATAGGTTTAATTGCAAGGCGAAAGGTTCTGCTTTCATCCCTTCTGGCAGTTTAACGGTTACCTTCCCATCGTTGGTTTTTGTCATTTTTAGCCTCTTGTTTACTCCAAGGAGCATAACACTTTTGGGAACATTGGTATGCCATGACAGGGTCGATGGCATTTCTTCGCCGTCTGAAAGGGCGTAGATGGCATAGCGTTGACGCCCATTTTTATCGGCTGTAAACCATAGCTTTCCTTCCTGATAATAGGGCGTTGGCACCGTGTTATAAATGGCTTTGCCATAGCGTTTCAGCCATTGTCCAATACTATCCAACCTACATGCTGCTTCTTTTTGAATGCGTCCGTCTGCCGTAGGCCCAACGCCAAGCACAAGGTTTCCACCTTTTGCTACAACCTCTACCAAGGTGTTGATGACCTTTGTCGCCGACTTCCAAACAGGATTCTTTACCCATCCCCAATCGTTTGACAGCGGAATACAACTTTCCCAAGGGTAGTTGAGCTGTTGTTCAGGAATGGTTCGTTCGGGGGTTTGATAGTTTTCATAAGGTCCATGAATGGTTCTGTCAACGATAATCAAGCCCGGTTGCAGAGCTCTTGCACGCGAAGCAATGCGTGGCATGTTGATATCTTGCCCGTTTTCTTTGCATACCCATCCGCCATCGAGCCACAAAATATCCACCTTTCCATAGTCTCGCAGCAACTCTTCTGTCTGGGCATAGACAAAGTTCTTAAAGCGGTTCCAGCGCCAAGGCCATTGCTTGATGTCATAGTTAACATTGCGTCCTCGCTTAATGGGATAGACATCCCACCAATAATCCTGTGAATGCCAGTCGGGTTTAGAGTAATATTCGCCCACCATAAAGCCTTTGTTGCGGAATGCTTGAAGCACATAGCGCAGTACATCGCGTTTAGGATTGTCGCGAAAAGCATGTTGGGCTATCGTGAAATCGGTTTGTTTAGAGTCATACATGCAGAAACCATCATGGTGTTTTGTTGTGAACAGCATGTATTTCATCCCTGCTTTATCAAATGTTGAGGCCCATTGCTCGGGGTCAAACTTTGTGGGATTGAACGTGTTGGATAGACCCCAATACCATGCTTTGTATTGATCGTAGGTCTTTGTTGTGTCGCGTGTAATCCAGTTTTCATCGCAAATAGACCACGATTCCACAATACCTGGAACAGCATAAAGCCCCCAATGGATGAGCACTCCAAACTTTAAGTCTTGCCATTGCTTTAGTTTCTTCACCACAAGAGGGTCTGTTGGCCACTCATAGGTTTGCGAACGCTCATACACATCGCCTTGTGCAAAGGCACCATGTGCACTGATGAGCATTGCAATAGCACAGATTATTTTCTTCAAATTCATTGTCATTCTTAGTTATATGAGGGTGAAAGTGTCTCAGCTTCGGTCTGTATGACGGCATGAAGTGGTAGCTTGTTTGACGCGCCTCCTATGCCGATGTCAATAGACCGGGCTTCAACAACAGACTGCATCTCGGTATTAATGAGGGAAAAATCTTTGGGTTCAAGGTCGAAGGTGACGCATTTCGTCTGTCCTTTGGGGATAAAAATGCGCTTGAAGTGCTTCAATTGAAGCAATGGTTGCACTACACTTGCCACCTGATCATGCGTGTAAAGTTGTGCCACTTCCTCACCATCCGTGTCGCCAGTATTGGTGATTTCAAACGAGATACGATAGGCGTTTCGCCCTGTTTTCTCTGTCTTCATCTTGTCATAGCTGAAAGTTGTGTAGCTCAGTCCATAGCCAAACGGATATAAGGGAGCTGCATTCATCTCCACATAGTCATGGGGTGAGGGCATGCGTTTATTGTAGTAACAAGGGAGTTGGCCTACACTGACGGGCACACTGATAGGCAATCGTCCCGCAGGATTAATGTCTCCGAAGAGTACATCGGCTATCGCTTGCCCACCTTCTTGGCCGGGATAGTAGGCCGTTAGCAAGGCATCAGCGTGTGTTGCCGCCCAGTTTTTCTGTAAAGGACGGCCTTCTATATAGACAACGACAAGTGGTTTGCCTGTCTTTTTGACGGCTTTCAGCAACTCTTCCTGGCGTCCTGTCAAGGTCAACGATGCACGATCATAGCCTTCTCCCGATTCCATGTCACTCACAGTTGAGGCATTTACTGTTGCCGCCCCAGTCGCTTGATAATCTGTTTTGAAGTCACGTGCACTCGAACCTCCTACAACTGCAACGACAACATCGGCCCATTTTGCAGCTGCAACGGCTTCATCTATGTTGCTGTTTGCCGTGTCTCGGATGGCACATCCTTTCACATAGCGAAGCTGTGCCGCAGGAATCTTTGTCTGAAGTCCCATCAACACCGTCTTCACATGCCCTTCTTGTTGCGGTGCAGTGTAGTCACCGAGCATGTTATATACGTTGTTTGCGTTCGGTCCTACTAAGGCAATCTTGGCTTTTCTCTGTAGCGGCAGGCACTGATTTGAGTTTTTCAACAATGTGATGAGTTGTTGGGCAGCCTTCAATGCCAAGGCTTTGTCGACCTCGTTATCAATCGTTTTTGTCTCCGCGGCATTGACATAAGGGTGTTCAAAGAGTCCCATCTCAAACTTCATGCGTAGCACTCGCGCGCAAGCTGAATCGATATCATGCTCTGTTATCCATCCTTTCTCTAAGGCTTCTGGCAGTAGTGCATAAGTGCGTCCACCCAAATCTATGTCTACTCCGGCTTTTAATGCCATCCCACCTGCCTCTGCCAAGGTGTGCGTTACATGGTGGGTGTGCCACAATCCGTCAATACTATAGAGGTCAGAAAGCACAAATCCCGAGAAGTTCCAACGTTTCCTTAGCACGTCATCATAAAGCCATCGGTTGCCCGTTGAAGGCACTCCATCCAGTGAATTATAGGAAGTCATGACCGAAGTTGCCCCAGCTTGTATCGCTTTCTCAAATGGAAGTAAGAAGTTTTGGCATACATCTCGCAGTCCACCTACCGTCTGACAGCCATTTTGTCCGCCTTCGGTTGTGCCGTAACCCACAAAGTGTTTCAACGTGGGTATTGTCGCATGGGGTTGTGAATGCTTGCCTCCGCCGAGTCCTTTCACCATAGATGCACCGATAACGGCAGTCAAAACAGGGTCTTCTCCCATACATTCTTCCACACGAGACCAACGTGGATCGCGCGTCAAATCAAGTACAGGACCGAAGCTAATATGTGCTCCTTGTTGTCTGATTTGACGCGCGATACATTGCCCTATGGCTTCAGCGAGCGTATTGTTCCATGTGGCTGCCAACCCTAATCCCGTTGGAAATACAGTTGTTCCGATAGCCATGTGCCCATGAGGTGCCTCTTCTGCCAAGAACAAGGGTATGCCAAGACGTGTGTTTTGAATGGCATATTGCTGCAGTTTGTTGGCAGTTTGCGCTGCCAGATAAGGCGTTAATCCGTTTTCTAAGCTCTTCTTTGTCCAAGGATCAGCGCGGAAAGTGGCCCATAGCATACCGATTTTACCTTCTGCAATGTCTTTCTTGAACGTGTCGGAAAGTTCAATCTGTTGTCGATTTCGAATGTAGTAGTCCCATGCCAGCATACACCTTAGCTGGCCGATTTTCTCGTCTAATGTCATGCGACGAAGCAAATCAGTCACTCGTTGGGCTGTCGGCAGCTTCTCATTTTGATAGGGGAAGTGTCCTTTTGCTTTCAGGTTTAAGCATAAACCACAAGCCATAAGCAGCAGAACGGTGACTTTGCATCGCGCGATTTTCATAATGTTGATTTGTGTTTTGATAGTTCTCAGCGAATTTAAAGTGTAAACAAGAGATTTAGAGAGTGTGACTTTTGGGACTACCTACATTGCCATTGTCATGCTTTTTGTGGCATGCGATGGACTTGATATTGGTTCATGACGTCATGATTCATGCGGTCATGGATTGTTTTTTTCTTTGGTTTATAGGTCATTCAATCATGAATTGATAGTTTATTCATGGTGTGCTTCCCAATGACGGATAACGTTCTGTGTCTTCTGATAGCGTTCATGGTCAGACAAAGTGCGTTGAACATGGGTGGAAATGCACACAACTATTTCGGTGGTAAAAGTAGTAATAAGTTTTGATAAAAGCAAGTTTTTGTTTTAATTATTTAATAAATTTTGTGTTTCCACTTTTTTGTTATCGGCTGTGTTAGGTTATTTCATGGGTGAAAGAGGCCGTAATAGCGATGCTGATTTTGACTTTTCTTATTGTGATTTGAGTGTTATGGACTTATGGGTTGCCCCATTTCAAATGCTTGTTGTTTTCATGTTATGGGCTATAAGATTAGCGATGAATGAAAGAAGGAAACTCCTTTGTTTCGTGCTTTGTTTTTGTTTTATGGTTATGGTTAGGTTATTCGTAGAGTGATTTGTGGCATTTTACCGCATTGTTTGCGTCATTTCATCGCGTTATTCATGCCATATTACGGCATAATTTGTGTGAGATTGTTTTTTCATTCCGTTCCATTGAAAGCATGTTCTATATTATAAGGTAGGAAGATAAAATGCAATCCGCGCCGCATCTACTTTGGAGGTGCAGCGCGGATAGTTTCTTTTCAGGCGTTATCTTGCCATGACATAGCGGTGGAGAGTAGTGCGAACGCTGCCCTTTCCGGCAAAGAGCGCTTTAACAGCAGCCTCAATCTGTGGCCCAAAACCAGCCTCATAAAGGTCTAATCCAAAGACATCTTTGCGGCTGAAGAGTGCTTTCAAACAGCTGAAATCTTGGTCCTCATGTCCTATTTCAAGTGGTGACACCATGGCTTGAAGTTCATTTAACAATGGATCGGGAGAGGGATTGAAAGGCTTTCCCTCGTCATCTATGCCCTTCAAATAGCGTGCATAAGCAGCCAATACCAATGGAATCAAGACGAGATTTGACCTATCCAAGCCGCGCTTGATATACTTTTTGATTGTCTCACCGAAGCGAATGGCTAACTTTTGTGACGTATCCATGGCGATGCGTTGAGGCGTATCGGGCATGAACGGATTAGGCAATCGCTTGTTGATAAATACACCTATGAACTCATAAGGATTGAGAATGCCCGGATCAACGACTACAGGCATGGCCTCGATATAGCCAATTTTCTGAATCAAACAACGGATATCAGGGTCTGCAATCTCTGCAGAGATGAGGTCATAGCCTAACAAACAGCCGAAGATAGCCATGGCAGTGTGAAGTGGGTTGAGGCAGGTGGTGACCTTCATCGTCTCTACCTTGTCGACCGTTTCACGCGAAGTGAACAGCACTCCGCCAAGTTCGAGGGGCGGACGGCCATTGGTATAGTGGTCTTCTACAATGAGATATTGAGTTTCTTCGGCATTAACGAAAGGCGCAGTAAACGTGTGTCGTGCCGTTTCTATATAGTCGTTGTCTTCAAATCCATCAGCTTCTAACAGCGCTTTCACCTTTGCATGTGGGCGAGGAGTAATCTTATCAATCATCGACCAAGGGAAAGTGACTTTGCTTTCATCCTTTAAGTAGTCGACAAACTCTATGGAAACGAGGCCGTCTTTGGCCCAACGTTCGGCGTAAGCGAATACACCTGCTTGGAGTTTACTACCATTATGCGAGCAGTTATCCATGCTTTGGAGCGTTACAGGCAGTCTTCCGGCTTTGTAACGCGCGTGGAGTAGGGCGGTGACCTTGCCCAAAGCAAACTGCGGGTTCAGCCCACGTGCAAGGTCGTCTTCATTGAAGTTATAGCCTTTCTCCGTGATGGTGAACGATACTAACTGCAGGGTTGGGTTGCAGAAGATGTCCATCAGTCGTTTCCAATCAGGCAGTTGAGGGTCTGCTTTGAGGGCTTCGGTGACACTGGCGATAACCTTTTTTTCAATTGTTCCCGTGGATTTCAGACTTACCAACAATGAAAGATTGTCGTAAGGTGTATAGGCTTTGTCGATAACTTCATTGTCGAAGGTCTCAGCAACAATGACTCCGCGGTCATATTTGCCTGAGTTTAGGGCATCGTTGAGTAGTGCTGCCGGAAAGGCTCGAAAGATATTACCGCCTCCAAAGTGTATCCATGTAGGCTCTTCAAAGGTCTTTTGGCGAACGGCTTGAATGTCAAAGCGAGGTAGTTCGTAGCCTTTGTTCTCCCATTCTGCAGCATTGTAGTGACTCTTTAATAGCGTTGTTAGTCTCATGATGATAGAAATTTTGAAGTTAATCGAAGAATCCCGGTTGATGATAACTTATGCCCTGTTCGTTATCTACCGTTGCAATGACGCCTTGAAGCTGTCCCATGGCAAACATACGGCCTAAGAAACTATAGCCCGCATTATAGCCTTTATCTTCATCTCCAAGCATAGTCATGCCATGATCTACGCGCATCGGCAGTCTCGCAACATGGGGATGGTCTCGCCGTTGCTGTTCTTCTTGCTCGAAAACACGGCATAATTCAATGAGGTTTG
Organism: Segatella salivae F0493; assembly: GCF_000477535.1. NCBI lineage: Bacteria > Pseudomonadati > Bacteroidota > Bacteroidia > Bacteroidales > Prevotellaceae > Segatella > Segatella salivae. Next base: position 436,779 of record NZ_AWGW01000007.1, on the reverse strand, counting down.
CCCTGCCTCCGAGGTGACTTGCCTCTGTAAAGTCGCCATTGGGGAACACATAACAGCTGCGCAAATGCACGAACCAAGTGCGATTAGCATATTTTCTTGCAAGCTCTGGGAGGTTGTTTTGTGCACCCGCTGAAAGGCTTCCGGCACAGAAAGTCAGGCCGTTGTGCTTGTCATTAACCGCATTCAAGAACCATTTTATATCGTCATCACACGTTACAATGCGTGGAAGTCCGAGGACTTGAAAGGGTGGATCGTCGGGATGTACACACATATACATGTCACCTTCGTTGCAAACGGGCATGATGGCACTAAGGAAATAGCGCATGTTTTCACGTAGTTGGTCTTTGCTTATGCCGTCATAGAGGGCAAGAAGTTTGCGGAACAGTGCGACAGGATGCTTGTCACCTTCCTTGAAATTGCCACTAACAAAGCCCTGAGTCTTAATGACTATGTTCTCAACGAGGGCGTGATCTTTCTCTGGTGTCATTGTCTTGGCCAATGCATCAACCTCTTTGAGGATGTCACGCCCATTGGGTTTGCCATCAGGACCAAGCACTTTAAAGGCTGCCCAGCTATCTTTTGCTCCCTCACGCTTAAGGATATGAATGTCGAAATAAGCAAATTCGGGGATAGAAAAGTAAAGATTGCTGCTGCCGTTTGGGTTTTCATGCAACAAGTTTGTACGTGCCCAATCGAGCACAGGCATAAAGTTATAGCAGACGATATGAATGCCTTCAGCAGACAGATTGCGTAGACTCTCCTTGTAAACTTCAATCTGTTGGTCGCGATCTGGGCCTCCATACTTGATGGTTTCAGTCACAGGGAGAGACTCTACGACGCTCCAGTGCATGCCAAAGCTTTCAATGTAGGTTTTAAGTTCATGGATTTTCTCTCGTGTCCACACTTGACCCAGTGGCACATCATGTAGGGCTGTGACAATACCTTCAATGCCAATCTCTTTCAACATGGCAAGGGTTATCTTGTCGTTTTTGCCAAACCATCTCCAGGTTCTTTCCATATTATTTTAGGTTTAACGTAATAATATCTTTATTTTTCATTGATTAAAGCACAAAGATAGCTCTTTTTGATTTAATCAAAGATTATTTCATGGATTATTTATGCTTACAAAATGGGTGTGCTTTTCAATGAGAAGGTGGTATGACAAAAATGAGTTTAAAGGTGCATGTGGTGCACCTTTAAACTCAATCTGTAGCGACAGGGCTCTCCCATCCATCGTAATCACCGCCTGCTGCCTCTGCAGTGTCTAATAGATATGAGGTGACATGGTGGATGTTATTGGGCACATCTTCGCGTGAAACGCTAATCATTACGGGATATTCTTCAGTCTTTTCATACCGCTGTGAAGTCTTTTTGAATCCTTCTTTCTCAACAACTGTGATGAAATTCTTGGCAGAATCTTCATTCTTAAAGAAGATATAATGATCTATTGGGCGTGACTTGTTGGAATTATCATGGTGTTCTTGCAGTGTCTGTAATACCTTGTTGTTCTGTATTTCCTGCATAGCATACTTGTCAGGATATAGCGTTCCAAAGTAAGTTTCCCATGCTTTGTCTTCGTTTTCAGTGAGTTTGAACTCGTAATCTGGGAATAACTTTTTCAGCTTTCCAATGAGTTTGTTTCCTACATCGCCTGCTTTCTTCACATAAAAGATAAAGTTTAAACGATTATTCCATTTGACTAAACCTGCATCAATGGCATCAACTTGCTTCAGTAATTCAATGAAAGCATCTTCTATTTTCCAAAGCGTTGTGTTTTCTTCTTGGCTTGGTAATCCGCTTTCTGTAGTCTCTTTGCAACATACTGACAATTGAATCCGGTGATGATATCCATTGTAAGGGGCGTTGTTATAGAGTGCCAGATTGACGCGAGTAATAGCAGGTTTCTTCTCAAGATCTTGCATATACATGCCCCAGTCCTCTGGTACTTTAGAGTGGATAATGTTTTTTAGAAGAGTCATTTTATATTTGTTGTTGAGTGATTGTGCTTGTTATGTCATTGAATTTGCATCCAACACACACTAACAATTTATTTAATTTTAGATTTCGCAAAGTTAGTTGATTGCATTGTAATTTGCAAATTAAAGCGTAAGAAAAATTAAATTGAAGTATAGGATATTTGCAATTGTGTTATGTTTCATTCAAAATTATCTTTTTTTTATACTAAAATTGGTCTGAATGGTCACTTGGTTATGAATATATTCGAATGCAAATATAATGTCTTGTGAATCATTTGAAACAATAAATCATGTTGAATCGCGTTTTTTTTGATATGAAATGGACTTCCCATCTGCGTCAAATACGCATTTTGTTCATTATTATTGCCATGATGATAGCCTTGGCTTCTCTGGTAGTTTCGCATCTTTTGGTCAGCGATTTGGCCAAAGAAGAAACTGCGCGTATGGAGGTTTGGGCCGAAGCAATGCGCTCGTTGAATGCAGCAGATGAGTATACTGACCTCTCGTTGGTACTGAAAGTAATCAACGAAAATCATACCATTCCAGTAATAGTCATGACCCATCAGGGGACGATTCAAACCTATCGGAATGTGGATTTGAAAGGAAAGACGCGCAAAGACAGCCTTAACGACGCTATCAGTCAAGCCAAAAGGATGCGTGCCGAGGGGCATGTTATTCGTATTTTGTTAGATAAGCATCGTGAATATATAGATGTTTGTTATGACGAATCATTGCTGTTGCGTCGACTTTCATGGTATCCTTATGTGCAACTGAGTGTGGTGTTGCTCTTCGTTTGCCTTGCCCTGTTTGCCCTGTTGACGCTAAAACGCGCCGAACAAAATCGTGTTTGGGTAGGGTTGAGCAAGGAAACGGCACATCAACTCGGTTCACCCATCTCAAGTTTAATGGCTTGGATGGAAATCATGAAAGAGAGTTATCCTGATGATTTGTTGCTGCCTGAGATGGAAAATGATGTGAAACGACTGCAGCTTGTGGCTGATCGTTTCTCGAAAATAGGCTCACAACCCACACTCGAAGCAACGGACTTGATGGCTGTGTTGCGCCGAGTCATGGCCTATATGCAAAGCAGAACGTCACACACGGTAGTCATGACACTTCATGAGTCGAATGAAAAGGTGAAGGCAAACCTTAATGTTTCGCTCTTTGAATGGGTCATAGAAAATCTTTGTAAGAATGCCGTTGATGCCATGGAAGGCTGTAATGGGCGCATCGATATTTGCGTTTCAGAGACTGAACAAACGATAATCATCGACTTAACAGACACGGGAAAGGGCATTCGGAAAAAGGATTTGAAGAATGTTTTTAGGCCAGGTTTTACAACAAAGAAACGCGGATGGGGACTTGGTTTGTCGCTAACTCAACGGATAGTTGAGGACTATCATCGCGGAAAAATATTCATTAAGCACTCTGAAGTGGGGCAGGGCACGACATTTCGCATCACACTTCCGCGGCCTTAAACACACAAATCATTTTGTCCTTCATCACAAATCCCTTTTTGAAGTCGCTTATCATGCTTTCTCATCTCATTCATTTTACCTTGTGATTTGATGCTCTTTGTCTTGTGTTTTGACTGATTTCGCGGCGTGATTTGATTCATATTATTTTGCTCTTTAATAGGGTAGAAAATGCGTTTGCTTGTAGATTTATGAGTAGAATCATGTTCTTTTTGATGAAGAATGTGATGCATATAGTTTCAATCAAGATGAAAGGACATGGGAAAAGCTATATTCATAGAGGATGAAAACCTATGGTTGAGGAGAAAGAATAATGTGCATCGTTGAGTATTATAAAAATAAATTATTATCTTTGCAATGCGTATGAGATAACGTTTTGTCGTTATTGCTGTGAGAAATGAAATGCCTTTATGTGACGCAATCATAGGAGATAATCTAATAGGTATAGCAAATTGCATGCTGAGGCTAATTCATGTAGTGGCTGATTATAAATGATTCTATCAAAAAAATATATTAAACTTTGCGATGAAAAATATTCAAATCATAGAAAAACCAAAAGGAACATCCAGCTGTGATATAGGAATCAGTGTGGATGACTGGCAGGAAATATTGACTAATCCACAAATAACAACAGAGAATTATCGTGAGGCTTTGTTGGCTTTCTATCGTGAACCTGAACATAAAGCCAATACTATTATAGATTATGTTGAGGCTATATTAAAACCAAAGGAAATGAAAACATCGAAGTATCAAGCATATATTGATTTGTTGAAGCAAACACATAATCTTGTGTTTACAGGCGCTCCAGGTACGGGGAAGACTCATATGGCTCGGGAAATTGCAAAAGAAATGGGTGCCGAAAGCATGTTTGTGCAGTTTCATCCGTCTTATGATTATACGGATTTTGTAGAGGGTTTGCGCCCAATTGATAATGGAGAAGGGCATATAGTCTTTGAAAGAAAGGATGGAGTCTTTAAGGAATTTTGTCGTAAGGCAGTGCAAAACCTGATAGATTCTTCAAAGAGTGTCGAAGAACTTAGTGATGAAACGCATTGGAAGATGCTATTAGAGGAGTTTGTAAATGATGCTATTGACAATGCCACGACATTCAAGACGGTGAATGGTTCCGAATTTGTTATTACAGGAATGACAGAAAGTTATGTCTCGATTCTTAATGAACAGAATGCTAAAGCATCAATACTTAACGTTAGTATACATGAGATATTAACTCTGTTGTTCAATGAAATTACGCTTGAATATGTGCGTGATATTCGAAGATATTTCGGCAGAATGTTTGGTACACAGGCTGATTCTTATACATATGTTATTGTAAAACAGATAAGAGAAAAACATCAAAGCGCAAGCGCAAACAAGGTTAATCAGAAGCATAGTAGTAGGATACAAGAACGAGATTACGTGTTTATTATTGATGAAATCAATCGTGGTGAGGTTTCAAAAATATTCGGAGAATTGTTTTATGCCATTGATCCTGGTTATAGAGATGATAAGGATAATCCCGTCCAGACGCAGTATCAGAATCTAATTCCAACGTCAGATGTGTTTGCAAAAGGCTTCTATGTGCCAAGAAATGTCTATATCCTTGCAACGATGAATGACATAGATCGATCTGTAGAAAGCATGGATTTTGCGATGCGAAGAAGGTTTACTTGGAAAGAAATAAAACCTGAATGTACGGAAGATATGTTAGATAATCTTGGACAATCTTTGGCTGATAGCGCAAAAGAAACAATGCATAGACTGAATAATGAAATTGTAGCTACAGATGGTTTGGGTGCTGCTTATAGTGTAGGACCAGCCTATTTCATGAAGATAAAGGATTTAAAAGGAGATTTTTCTGCGCTTTGGAATATGAATATTGAACCTCTTTTGCGGGAATATTTGCGTGGTTTCAGAGCAATAGATGATATGATGGAGAAGTTCAGAAAAGCCTTTTTCAGAGAAGGTTAGATGAGAAAGATGGCTTCAGAAGATTTGGTTTATGCAGATAGAATTGACAGATAATAACAGCGTAAGTGCGAATAACCGATTCCAAAGGGATGATATTGCGGCGCTGTTTCCATTTGGTGATAAAACAATTTCTGAATTATGTCGTGATCATGAGCACTTGCTTGTGTTCCCTGAAAGCATAGAAGAATGTGATGATGAAATAGGAAATGGAACATTATATTCTATCCAAAACACAGATAATCCTGACGAAGTACAAGTTGTTACGGGTAATATTATGGGCTTTGTTGGTATCGGTAATATCAAACTTAAAATCAAATCGCGGTTTGATTTGGGGCAGAATGACTATTTCTTACATTATATGTTACAGAAGGTTTTGGCGCTAAACATGTTCGATTTAGATTTGAATAGTGGTGAAGAAGGACTCTCAGAACTCTTAATGTTGATGTTTCCTCATCTTCTTAAATCAGCCATACAGCAAGGTGTTTTCCGTCAATATCAATGTTATAATCATAATGATTCAAACGTACATGGGAGTATAAATGTGAGCCAACACCTGCGAAACAATGTTCCATTCTCAGGGAGATTTGCTTATACAACGCATGAGTATAGCCGTGATAATGATGTTACTCAGTTGATAAGACATACCATAGAATTTATGCAATCAACGCATTTTGGGCGATGTGTATTGTCTTCTTGTCGTGAAACTACAGAGAACATAAAGATAATAAAGCATTATACCACCTTATATAATAAGGTGGAACGAGCGGTTGTTATCAATCGAAATCTGAGATTGAAAAGCCATCCTTATTATACGAAATATCGCTCATTACAATTGCTTTGCATTCAAATATTGCGCATGGAAGAGGTGAAATATGGCGAAGATGATAATGAAATACATGGTGTTTTGTTTGATGGTGCATGGTTATGGGAGGAATATGTTGCCACACTTCTTAGAGATTGTCAGTTCATACATGCCGAAAATAGACTAAGAAAGAAAGGAATCGCTTTATTTACCGATGGTAGTGGGCTTCGTTATCCTGACTTTTATAATGACGAAATGGTGTTGGATACGAAGTATAAACGTTTGGAAGAGTGTAAAAGGGTTGCCGAAGTTGATCGTAATGACATTCATCAAATCATTACATATATGACAGCTTTGCACGTTAAGAGAGGTGGTTTTGTTGCTCCTTTGACAGCAAAGACTGAAGAAATAGTCACTGCTCACTTAAGAGATGGTGTCTCAATGATAGGTATTTATGGCGTTCAGATTGCGACTTCTGCATCTTCTTATATTGAGTTTGTAGTCCAAATGCGACACCATGAAAAGGACTTTTTGGCATCAATAGAATCATGAAAGATTATAATATGAATGATTTTTAAATAACAGATAAGACGTTTTGAAGTTAAAGTAAGTCTTATAAATAAGATTTTTTTAACGCTTTCATTGGCAAATTTCAGAAAATATTTGTAACTTTGCAGCCCGTATGGCAAGTTCAGAAGCCTATAAAATAGACTTAAAAGCGTTGGAGGAAGGGCAGACAGTGCTTGAATTCGACTTAGATGATGCATTTTTTCAGTCACTTGAGGCTGCCGAAGTGCAACATGGTTGTTTACATACTACGCTGGCAGTGAACCGCATTGGTGACTGCTTTGATTTGAATTTCCATACAGTTGGCAGCGTCGTTGTGCCCTGTGATCTTTGTCTTGACGACATGGATCAACCCATTGTGGCAGACCAACGGATGGCTGTTAAGCTCGGAGATAGCTACTCAGAAGACGATGATCTTGTGACGGTGGCCGAGGAAGAAGGAATACTCGATGTCGCATGGTACGTCTATGAATCCATTGAACTCAATATCCCCATCAAGCATGTGCATGCACCTGGAAAATGCAACCCTGCGATGATACGGATGCTCGAGGAGCATTCTGCTACCCGAAGTAGTGGGAGTGATGATGAGACTACAATGGATCCGCGTTGGGAAGCGTTATCCAATTTGAAATTAGACGAATAATAAAATTAAAGATTAAAAATTAAAAGATTATGGCACATCCTAAAAGAAGACAGTCAAAGACTCGTACACTCAAGAGAAGAACGCATGATAAGGCAGTGGCTCCAACGTTGGCAGTATGTCCAAACTGTGGCGCTTATTATGTTTATCACACTGTATGTCCAACGTGTGGATACTATAGAGGCAAGGTCGCTGTTGTTAAGGAAGTAGCTGAATAATGGGAAATATCAACGCTATCATCACGGGTGTAGCCGGCTATGTGCCTGATTATGTCCTCAATAATGAGGAACTTTCTCGCATGGTTGATACCAATGATGAATGGATAGTCACACGAACAGGCATCAAAGAACGTCGTATTCTTACCGAAGAAGGACTTGGAACTTCGTATATGGCGCGTAAGGCTGCGAAGCTTTTGATGAAGAAAACCGGTGCAGATCCTGATAGCATTGATGCCCTTCTTGTTGCAACCACCACCCCAGATTACGTACATCCCTCAACCGCATCTATCGTTTTAGGCAAGCTTGGATTAAAGAATGCGTTTGCATTTGACTTTTCTGCTGCTTGCTGTGGATTCATGTATGCGCTTGATGTGGCTTGTAACATGATTCAGAGTGGCCGCCATAAACGTATCATCGTTATTGGAGCAGACAAGATGTCGTCAATAACCGATTATCAAGATCGTGCTACTTGTCCACTGTTTGGTGATGGAGCAGGTGCTGTTTTGGTAGAAGCTACAGAGGAAGAGAACATTGGTTTGATTGACTCTTTCCATCGAACAGATGGCAAAGGACTACCATTCTTGCATGTCAAAGCAGGCGGTTCGGTTTGTCCTTCATCTCATTATTCTGTGGATCATCGTATGCATTACACCTATCAAGAGGGTCGTTTTGTGTTCCGTTATGCCGTTACTGCCATGGGCGATGACTGCGAAGAACTCTTAAAACGCAATCATTTGACGATGGATGATGTTAACTATATCATACCTCATCAAGCCAATTTGCGTATCATTGAGGCTGTAGCCAAGCGCATAGGTGCACCAATGGATAAGGTGTTAGTTAACATTCAACGTTACGGAAACACAAGCGCTGCGTGCATGCCACTTGTGCTTTGGGACTTCGAAAAAGACTTAAAGAAAGGTGATAACATCATCTTTACCGCATTTGGAGCAGGATTTGTCAACGGAGCTTCATATTTAAGATGGGCTTATGACGGTGCTTCAGTAGCTACAGTGAAGTAGTTTTAACAGGCAATATATACAAAAGGGCGCATCTTTCTTATTCTAATAATAAGATGATGCGTCTTTTTGTTTGAAATAAACAATTAGTAAACATCGTTATGCATAAAGCAGGTTTCGTAAACATTGTAGGCAATCCGAATGTTGGAAAGAGTACATTGATGAACCAACTTGTAGGAGAACGTATCAGTATTGCTACGTTTAAGGCTCAGACAACACGCCATCGTATCATGGGAATTGTTAACACTGAGGACTGTCAAATCGTCTTTTCCGACACGCCAGGTGTATTGAAACCCAACTACAAGATGCAGGAAATGATGCTTGCTTTCTCTGAATCTGCGCTTAAAGATGCCGATATTCTGCTCTATGTTACTGATGTTGTAGAGAATCCTGAGAAGAATATTGACTTCTTAGATAAGGTGAAACAGCTTCCGATTCCAGTGATTTTGCTTATCAATAAGATTGATGAGAGCAATCAAAAAGAACTCGGAACGATTGTCACCAAATGGCATTCATTACTTCCTAATGCAGAGATTCTCCCCATTTCTGCCAAGAATAAGTTTGGGGTTGAACTCTTGATGAAACGCATTAAGGAGCTTCTTCCCGAGTCACCCGCTTATTTTGACAAAGACCAGCTTACCGATAAGCCGGCTAAATTCTTTGTAAGTGAGATGATAAGAGAGAAGATTCTGCTCTATTATGATAAGGAAATCCCTTATAGTGTGGAGGTGCGCGTAGAGCAATTCAAGGAGACTGACACTTCGATTCATATCAATGCGGTGATTTATGTGGAGCGCGATAGTCAGAAAGGAATTATCATCGGCCACAAAGGAATAGCCTTAAAGAAGGTTAGTTCCGAAGCGCGTAAGGCGTTAGAAAAGTTCTTTGATAAGAAAATCTATCTTGAAACCTTTGTCAAAGTCGATAAAGACTGGCGCTCTTCTCAGCGAGAACTCGACAGCTTTGGCTATAACCCAGAGTAAAAGGGGAGGCTTATGGCAAGCTAATTTGCCTTAAATCATCCGATGTTTTCATGCTAATTGCAATGCAATATGACGTGTTTCACCGACCAATTGCAGGCACTTTAATCGACAAGTGAACAGACTTGGAAAGATAAAAACAAAAAGATAATCATTTGCCCTGAATTGAAAGAGGGCACACTCTCCGTCACACGGAGGGCCGAAGAATGTATAACTTCAGTAATTAAACAAACAGTATGTCAAATTTAGTAGCTATTGTAGGTCGCCCAAATGTAGGCAAGTCTACGCTCTTTAACCGCCTCACACAGTCTCGTCGCGCTATAGTCAGCGACACAGCAGGCACAACTCGTGACCGCCAGTATGGCAAATGTTCTTGGAATTCAAAAGAGTTTTCAATCGTAGATACAGGAGGTTGGGTTGTAAATTCCGACGATATATTTGAAGATGCGATACGTCGTCAGGTGCTTGTTGCTACAGAAGAGGCTGACTTAGTACTCTTTCTTGTCGATGTTTCGACCGGAGTCACCGACTGGGATGAAGATGTAGCCATGATTCTTCGACGCGCAAAACTACCCGTTATCCTTGTAGCCAACAAGGTAGATAATAATAGTGAGTATTACGAAGCAGCCGAATTTTATAAGTTAGGCTTAGGAGAGCCGCAGTGTATCAGTGCTGCTACGGGTGGGGGTACAGGCGATTTGCTCGACCTTATCATTGATAAATTGCCCCAAGAGAACCCAGAAAGCGTTGAAGAAGAGATTCCAAGATTTGCTGTAGTGGGTCGTCCTAATGCAGGAAAAAGCAGTATCATCAATGCTTTTATAGGCGAAGACCGTAACATTGTGACCGAGATTGCGGGTACAACACGTGATAGTATTTACACCAGATACGACAAGTTTGGCTTTGATTTCTATCTTGTTGACACCGCAGGAATACGTCGTAAGAACAAGGTTAGTGAGGATTTGGAGTTCTATAGCGTAATGCGCTCTATCCGAGCAATAGAGAATAGCGATGTGTGTATCCTCATGTTAGATGCTACAAGAGGTGTAGAAGCACAGGATATGAATATCTTTCAGCTCATACAAAAGAACAAAAAGAGTCTTGTAGTCGTTGTAAACAAGTGGGATTTAGTAGAAGATAAGTCGCAGAAAGCAATCAATACGTTCGAAGCTGCCATACGAAACAGGATGGCACCTTTCGTTGATTTCCCTATCATTTTCGCTTCAGCTTTGACGAAACAACGTATCTTCCGTGTGCTCGAAACAGCCAAACAAGTTTATCTTAACCGTAAAACGCACGTGGGAACCTCTAAACTTAACGAGGTGATGTTGCCGTTAATAGAAGCTTTTCCGCCTCAAAGTGTCAAGGGAAAGTATATTAAAATCAAGTATTGTACACAGCTTCCAAACACTCAAATCCCTTCGTTTGTGTTCTATGCAAACCTCCCTCAGTATGTGAAAGAAAACTATCGACGTTTCTTAGAGAATAAAATTAGGGAGAATTGGAGTATGCATGGTTGCCCAATCAACGTGTTTATACGTCAGAAATAAAAGGTCTTCTCTTTCCTCATTGCTATGGGGAAAGAGACATTTTATTATGGTTATGAGGAAGATTCTAATTGTTTTATGTTCTCTTTGCTTGCTTTTCAGCTGTAAAAAGCAAGAGAAGGATGCTGCAGAGATTGTCGGAAAGACGGCTAAAATCTATTATGATTATTTGCTACACGATAATTATGAGGCCTTTGTTGATGGCTCATATCGTCCTGATAGCATTCCCCCTTCTTATCGAGAACAATTGATTGCCAATGCAAAGATGTTCATTGGACAGCAGAAAGAGGAGCATCAGGGCATCAAAGAGATTACGATTAGCAACGCAACAATAGATACTTTGCATCACACAGGCAATGCTTTTTTGCTGTTTTCTTATGGAGATAAAACAACCGAACAGGTGATAGTACCTATGGTTGAGCGTAAAGGCGTGTGGTATATGCGATGAGTTTGCAGAAAGAATTCTTTATTCTTTCGGCCCCATCTCATTGTTATGTTCCTCAGTTTCCACTTCTTTCACCTTCTTGAAGAGGTCACTTGCAAACACAAGGTCATTGAGTTTCTTGTTTGTTGAGTTGATAATCTCGTCCTTATTCCCTTGCCATTCCTTGTGACCTTTATAGATAAAGACGATATTTTCGCCTATACCCATCACAGAGTTCATATCGTGTGTGTTGATGATTGTCGTGATATCAAACTCTTTTGTGATTCCCGATAGCAGGTCATCTATAACTAACGACGTCTTAGGATCAAGTCCTGAGTTCGGTTCATCACAGAAAAGATACTTCGGATTGAGTACAATTGCGCGCGCTATTGCTACTCGTTTTTGCATGCCTCCAGATATTTCACCGGGAAATTTCTGTTGCGCTTCAATCAGATTCACGCGATCTAAGCACTCCTGGGCACGCTTTACACGTTCCCGATAGTTCATCGTTGAGAACATATCTAAGGGAAACATCACGTTCTCTAATACCGAAAGAGAGTCAAAAAGCGCTGCATTTTGGAAGATCATACCCATTTCTCGCCGCATCATCACCTTTTCTTTTTTAGACATAGTGACGAAGTTTCGGTTGTCATATAGCACCTCTCCGCTTGTGGGTTCAAGCAAACCGACAAGGTTTTTGATTAAAACAGTCTTTCCACTACCGCTTTGTCCGATAATCAAATTCGTCTTTCCATCTTCAAAAACGGCATTGATGTCCTTCAGAACTTCCTTATCTCCGAACGATTTATATAGGTGTTTAACTTCTATCATGACAGTAATTGGGTTAAGAATACATCTGAAAATAAGATCAAAACGCTGCTACTTACAACGGCATCTGTACTGGCTTTGCCCACTTCTACAGACCCTCCTTCAACAGTATAACCAAAGAATGACGACACACTTGCTATGATAAAGGCGAAGAACATGCTTTTAAGTATGCTCATCCAAATAAACCATGAGTTAAAGGAATGCTGTATACCAAGGGTCAAATCGTCTGGAGTTAGCAGGTGACCTATATAAGCTGTGCTATAAGCTCCAAGGATTCCGAGTGCCGAACTGAATATAACCAGGAAGGGCATCATCGTGACTAAACCTAATATTTTGGGTAGAATTAGGTAATTGGCTGAGTTTACTCCCATGATGTCTAAGGCGTCAATCTGTTGTGTAACGCGCATAGTTCCAAGCTCAGAAGCTATGTTTGAGCCGACCTTTCCTGCCAAAATCAAACACATAATGCTGCTGGAGAACTCCAAAAGCATGATTTCTCGCGTCGTATATCCTGACACCCAACGTGGCATCCAGGGGCTTTGGATGTTGACTTTCATTTGAATGCAGATTACTGCTCCAATGAAAAAAGAAATCAACAACACAATACCTATGGAGTCAACACCAAGTTGTGACATCTCTTTTGTATAGCGTTTGAAAAACATTCTCATCCTATCGGGGATGGCAAATGAACGCCACATCAATATGAGATAACTCCCAAAAGTGGTAAGATAGTTGTATAACGGCTTGAAAATAAACATGATAATTATCCTAATTCTTATTCCTTGCAAAAGTAACCAAATTCTTCAGAAAATCTACTATAATTGAGATAGTTTTTCTTTTTTTATTTTGTTATCCTCACAAATTCAACTAACTTTGTATCAAATTAAATGTTTTCATAGTCATCAATGAATGTGATTTGTGAGGCATTTCTTGTTATACTAATCGTAATTTGGTTTTGTTGAGAGGTGAGACGATTACCGATGAGCAACAAACAAAACATAGATTTATGGACGAAACACATTTGACTACACTCCGAACTGAGGGACTTGTCAAGAGATATGGCAAGAGAACGGTGGCTGATGGGGTAAGTATCAGCGTCAAACAAGGCGAGATTGTTGGCCTACTTGGACCCAATGGAGCAGGTAAAACCACATCGTTTTATATGACAACGGGTAATGTTGTGCCCAACGAAGGCCATGTATATCTCGACGATGAAGAGATTACTAACTACCCCGTTTATAAGCGGGCACGCACCGGAATAGGTTATCTTCCACAGGAAGCCAGTGTGTTTCGCAAGATGAGTGTAGAGGATAATATCATGGCAGTGCTTGAGATGACGAAACTCTCTCATGCAGAACAAGTAGAGAAGTTAGAGAGTTTGATTAATGAATTCCGCTTAAACAAAGTGAGAAAGAATAAGGGTGATCAGCTCTCTGGAGGCGAAAGAAGACGCACAGAAATAGCGCGTTGTCTTGCCATTAACCCTAAATTCATTATGCTTGACGAGCCTTTTGCGGGCGTAGACCCTATTGCTGTGGAGGACATTCAGCACATTGTGTGGCGCTTGAAGTATCGAAACATAGGCATCCTCATTACGGATCACAACGTGCAAGAAACGCTTTCTATCACCGATCGCGCTTATCTCTTGTTCGAAGGACGCATCCTTTTCCATGGCACTTCCGAGGAGTTGGCTGCCAATCCCATTGTGCGCAAGAACTATTTGAGCGATAATTTCGTCTATCGTAGATTCAAACCAAACGAAGAAGACGAGGCTTATGAAAGGTAAGAAGATAAAAAGCTGACGGCATCAAGCGAGAGAACGAACGATAATCCGTGTCATCACAATTCATAAAACCGTGCATGTTATGAAACTTTTCATGAAATATCAATGGCTTCTTTATGTCATAGGGTGGTTCATTTTCCAACTGTTCCCGGCTTATTTCCGGCTCACTTCTGTGGCGGATGAGTTTATTCCGTTTCTTTTTATTGTGGGAATAATCGTGATAGCTATATGTTCTTTCAACTTTGGTGCAGCCAAAGGAAGAGTTGCCGGCTGGCTGATGTTTGTGCTTTCTGTGATTGTTGAGGTCTTCGTTGCCTTAACTACGTTCTTCCTCTTGTTAGGACAGAGCTGGCAAAATTAGTTTCCTGGGTTCGTTCTTTCTTGTTTTTCATCAGCCACTTTTCATCAAAACGGCTTGCGATTTCATCTGATGATTGCCCTATGAGCGGTGGAGTCGAGTGAGGTTCAGACCACTTTGAGCTGATGTTTCTTAGGTTACGAAAAGGATGATAAAAGCATATCAGGTGTTCACTGTGCTCACATGACCAAACAATTCAAGTCATTTCGTCTTGCAATCTGACGCAAAACAATCGGTGTTTTCAGTCAAATTATCTCATGATTTCAGTCAGTTTGTTTTCTCTTTCCATGCAAGGCTTGGCTTGTTTTGTTCTTATCTCAGCAATATGTTGAGCCACAGTGTGTTATGAAGTGATAAAGCATAATCTGTGTTTTGAAAGAAACAAGCCTTTGCTTTTAATAGCTTTCTTGTATAAATGGGTTTATCAATCATCATCATTAGCTCCAACCTATACGCTGTTTTGCATGAAGACAGAAAACGGAATAATCTTTGTTGCATTGACTTTTCTTTCTAAATAATTTGCAAGTTTGGTGGTTTCTCTCTATATTTGCACCATAAATATCTAAAAGATTGTATGATGAAAAGATTATTAATTATCTGTATTGCAGTGTTAACAGCTTTCACCGCTTTCGCACAAACAGGGGATTCGGTAAAAGATTTGAAACAACAGAAGAAGGCTTTGATGCTTAATGCTAAGTTGAAAAAGCTGCAAATAGACTTTGAAAAGGAAAAGGCTGGCTACGATGAACTAACAAAAGAGGCTGCAGAGGCTAATGCAACAGCTAATTCTGTAACCACAGACTTCAGCACTTCTGATGCATCAAGCACCGTGAAAGATGCTAAAGCAACGATTAAGAAGCTTAAAGAGGCAAAGAAAGTAAACAAGAAGTTGGCTAAGAGTCAAAAGAAATTGAAAAAACTGCAAAAGAAGATTGACAAGACACAAGAGAGCATCAATAAGCTTGATTTGGTCGTAAAGATTCACGAGAATTAATTTTTTACCAACGATAGTGCGTCGTCTGAAGGGCTGATAGCACTTGAATCATAGAGGTATAACAAAGAAAATTTGTTGTATCTCTATTTTTTTTGCATCATGATGTCACAATAACAGCATTACAACGTATAAGGAGTATATATGAAAAAAATAAGAGGCGATGCAACTTTTTGAAGCGTTTGAACGTCTCATGATAAAGTAAATACTAATCGAATGAAAAAGAAACTTCTCGTAACGAGCCTTCTGTGGTTTTCTGTTGTCAGTGCTTTTGCTGCACCATCAGTTGTTGGAAAGGTGGTTAATGGGCAGCAACAGCCTCTACCTTTCGTTAATGTTGTTGTGTTAAATCCTGCTGATTCAACCTTCATTCAGGGTGCAGTGACCGATGAAAATGGGCAGTTTCACATTGATGTTCCCCAGGAACAACGTTATTTGTTGAAGCTAACATCTGTGGAATATGCACCACTTTTCAAGCAGATTGATGGCGATGATGCAGGTATCTTGACCCTTACCGAGCAGGTACATGCCTTGAAAGAAGTCGTTGTGAAAGCTAATCGGCCGCAGTTTAAGCCTGTTGCGGGTGGCCTTTCTGTCGACATTGCCAACACACTTTTGGCTCAAACGGGAACGGCTACCGACGTACTTCGTCAGCTGCCTCGCGTCAATGTGGAGAATGATGGCAGTGTGAACGTGTTTTCAAAAGGCACACCTGAAATCTATATTAATAACAAAAAGGTGCAAAACAAGAGTGAACTTGAACAATTGAAGTCTACAGATATTAAGACCGTTGAAGTCATTACGAGTCCCGGTGCACGTTATAATGCGACCGTGAAGAGCGTGATTCGCATTAAAACTAAACGCTCACAAGGCGATGGTTTGAGCTTCCGTGCCGACAATAACATCAAGTATAACACCTATGTTTCAGGCTTCCAGGAAGACTATCTCAAGTATCGTCATGGTGGATTTGAAACCTTTTTAGATGCTTATGTGTATTCTTCGGTCTACGCACAAGACCCATATATCAGCGACGAAATCAATGGAACAGACCATATTGTGCTTGACCAGCACATACGAATTAAAGAACGTACGAACGGACTTTATGGCAAATGGGGGGCAAGTTACGACTTCGATAGCGACAATTCTATAGGTGGAAGTTACACGTTGACACGTGAATTCTATGACAAAGGAGATGCGCTTGGAGCTACGCAAGACGTCACGAAGAACGGCAATCTGATAGGCCATATCGACCAAGACTATACATCTCATGGGCTTGAAGGACCCAATCATGAAGCCAATGCCTATTACTTGGGAAAGTTGGGTAACATGAAAATAGACCTCAACTTGACGGCGTTGTGGAATAAAGATGCAGGAAGAAAACAGAGCAAAGAGGTAAGTTCACAGCTACAAAGCCAAACAGTTACAACGCATAATGAGCAAAAGAATCATCTTTGGGCAGGCAAATTAATCCTCTCTTACCCTTTATGGAAGGGCACATTAAATGTGGGAACAGAGCTCACAAGCACTTATTCGTTCGGCCAATATAGCAATGATGGTGGGGTGGTTAGCAATAGTTTGACTGAGATGAAAGAGCGAAACACGGCAGGATTTGCCGAATATGAGTTTGCGTTTGGTAACTTTTCAGCCAATGCCGGCTTGCGTTATGAGCACGTAAAGTCTAATTATTATGAAGCAGGTATATATCAATCAGGTCCCAGCAGACGCTATGCCGATTGGTTTCCTTCGTTATCTTTGGCTTGGCAGAAAGGCAAATGGGGAGTTCAAGGCAGTTATGTTTGTAAGATAGCTCGCCCAAGTTATAACTGGCTTCGTAATGAAATGCAATATGATAACCGTTATCTTTATGAGGGAGGAAACCCTTATCTGCGTCCTGAAAGAGTGCAAAGCGTAAGCCTTTCTGGTAATTATTCGTGGCTGAATGCCGAGGTAGGATATGAATATACCAAGGATAAGATGCTCAGGACAGCTACACTTTACAATGGACAGGATATTGGAGTAACTAATAATTCCAATTTCGATAGCTATCAATATCTTTATGCTTCACTCACAGCTTCGCCCAAATTTGGGTGGTATCAGCCTACGTATGAGTTGAATTTTGGCTGTCAGCATTTTGAAACAAAAGATTATTCATTGGATAAAAACATGAATAAGCTGACGGTTTCTTTCTCTCTTCGCAATCGTTTTTCGTTGCCTCATGACTTCAATGTGTATGTGAATTTGAATCATAACTTTAGTAGTTATTACGGCGTTAACTTAGTAAAACCGAACACTAACCTTAGTTTGCAACTGATAAAGCAGTTCTGTCATAAGACGTGGACCGTCAACTTGTTTGTCAACGACTTGTTGAAGACCAGTTTTTCAAAGACATACACCTACGGAAATCATGTCAATCTATGTCTGTCAGGCTATGAATTCTCACGTCGTTTAAGCCTCACTGTGACCTATAACTTTAACGCTTCACAAAGCAAATATAAAGGAAAAGGTGCCGGAGCTGGGGAGAAAGGCCGTATGTAATGGGTTTTGTTGGCCAATGAGTTGCAAGTATCAGTAAGGCAGAAAGCTTGAAAAATAGGCCTGAAATGGTTCATCTTTATGGTTAAAAAAACAAATTTTTCTATTATATATTAGGTATATTCATTAATTATGAGTAATTTTGCGTCCCGTAATTTGTGCGAATAATAATAATAATATAAATAAAAACATCAGAGATGAAGATTTCATTTGAGAATCCGGACAAGGTGAATGGTCTGTTGACTATCACTGTTGAAGAGGCAGATTATCAGGCAAGTGTCGAGAAGACATTGAAAGATTACCGCAAGAAAGCCAACTACCCAGGCTTCCGTCCGGGTATGGTTCCAATGGGACTGATAAAGAAACAGTATGGCGCATCAGCCAAAATGGATGCTATCAACAAACTCATTGGTGAACAGATTTACAAGTATATGCAGGACAATAAAATCCAAATGTTGGGTGAACCGCTTCCTTCTGAGAAGCAAGAAGCTCAAGATTTAGAGAAACCTGCGCCTTATACGTTCGCTTTTGACATTGCCGTTGCACCGGAATTCAAAATAGAATTGAACGGACATAATAAGATTGATCACTATACTATCATAGTAGATGACGCTCTTATCGACCGCCAAGTAGAGATGTTTACCTCTCGTAATGGTACCTATGAGAAGGCAGAAAGCTATGAAGATAACGATATGTTGAAGGGTGATTTGCGTGAGCTTGATGAGAAAGGCAATACAAAAGAAGACGGAATCACAGTTGAAGCAGCTTCTATTTTGCCTAATTATATCAAGGATGAGGCTCAAAAGGCACTCTTCAATGGCGCAAAACTCGGCGACATTATTACGTTAAATGTAAGCAAAGCCTTTGAAAACGAAGCAGAGATTGCTTCACTTCTAAAGGTTGAACGTGATCGTGTGAAGGATATTAAGTCTGATTTCAGCTATCAAATCACAGATATTCAGCGTTACAAGAAGCACCCAGTAGATCAAGAACTCTTTGATTCTTTGTTTGGAAAAGACACAGTTAAGAGTGAAAAAGAGTTCCGTGAGAAGATTGCAGAGGGTCTAAAAGAGCAGCTTGCAGTTGATGCTGACTATAAGTTTATCCTTGATGTACGTGCTTATTGCGAGAAGAAGGTGGGCAAACTTGAATTCCCTGATGCTTTGTTGAAGCGTATTATGCTGAACAACAACAAGGACAAGGGCGAAGAGTTTGTTGAGAAGAACTACGAGCAAAGCATCAAAGAACTTACTTGGCACTTAATAAAGGAACAACTTGTTGCTGATAATCAAATCAAAGTTAATGATGAAGATGTACTCAATGCAGCTAAAGAAACCGCACGAGTTCAATTCGCTCAGTATGGTATGAACAATGTACCTGATGAGTATGTAGAGAACTATGCCAAGGAGATTCTAAAGAAACGGGAGAATGTTGACGGCCTCGTTGATCGCGCTGTTGACATCAAATTGACTGACGCTTTGAAGAAAGTTGTGAAGCTAAATGAAAAGGAAATCAGCCTCGATGACTTCAATAAGATGATGAGCGAGTAATTGTTTTTTTTGAAAAAAAACTTCTTTTATAAGAGGTTATCGACTTTTTTTATTATCTTTGTCTATATGAAGACAAGCTGAGATGAATCTGCTTTTGGCATCATCTTTGCAACTATAGATAATAAATAAGGTGGATAACCTCCTTTTTTTGTCTTTAATTAAAACATAACGCTATGAATGATTTTAGAAAATATGCCACTAAGCATTTAGGAATGAGTGGGATGGTGCTTGATGATGTCATTAAGTCTCAAGCGCAATATCTTAACCCTTATATTCTCGAAGAACGCCAATTGAACGTTACTCAGATGGATGTGTTCTCACGATTGATGATGGATCGCATTATCTTTCTTGGTACAGAGATAGATGATTATACTGCCAATACATTGCAAGCTCAGTTACTTTATCTTGATTCTGTAGACAGTGGGAAGGATATTTCCATATATATCAACAGCCCAGGGGGTAGCGTAACAGCCGGTCTTGGCATTTATGACACGATGCAATTCATTAGTAGTGACGTGGCAACGATATGTACAGGAATGGCTGCATCTATGGCTGCTGTGCTCCTCGTTTCAGGCCAAGAAGGTAAACGTTCGGCGCTAACCCATAGCCGAGTAATGATACATCAGCCTCTCGGTGGTGTGCAAGGACAAGCTTCCGACATAGAGATTGAGGCCAAAGAGATACAGAAATTCAAGAAAGAACTCTATACAATCATCTCTGAACACTCACATACTCCCTTCGAAAAAGTATGGAAAGATAGTGATCGAAACTATTGGATGACTTCTCAAGAAGCAAAAGAATATGGCATGATTGATGAGGTATTGGTTCGTAAGAAGTAAACTATGGCAAAAAAAACATGTAGTTTTTGTGGCAGAAGTGAAAGCGAAGTGCGGCTGCTTATCACTGGACTTAATGGATACATCTGTGAGGATTGTGCCAAGCAGGCCTATGATATTGTACGCAGTGCGGGCGTAGCTGGTTCAGATACTGCTACAAATGACCAGGAGGAACCTTTTAAATTAAAGAAAGTTCCCAAGCCAAAGGAGATAAAAAAATACCTTGATGAGTATATCATCGGGCAAGATGAAGCCAAACGTTTCTTGTCCGTTTCGGTGTATAATCACTATAAACGTCTGCAGCAACCTACCGATGAGGATGGTGTTGAGATTGAAAAGAGTAACATCATCATGGTGGGTAGCACGGGAACGGGTAAGACTTTGCTCGCACGTACTATTGCAAAGCTGCTTGATGTGCCTTTTACCATCGTCGATGCAACGGTATTTACCGAGGCAGGATATGTGGGAGAAGATGTTGAAAGTATACTAAGCCGCTTACTTCAAGTTGCAGATTACAATGTTGCTGCAGCCGAACGGGGTATTGTTTTCATAGATGAGATTGATAAAATTGCACGTAAGAGCGACAATCCTTCTATCACTCGAGATGTCAGCGGCGAGGGCGTTCAGCAAGGTTTACTAAAGCTTTTAGAGGGAACGATGGTCAATGTACCTCCAAAAGGCGGTCGAAAACATCCCGATCAAGACTATATTCATGTCGACACAAAGAACATTTTATTCATCTGTGGCGGTGCTTTTGATGGTATAGAACGTAAGATTGCCCAGCGAATGAATACCCATGTGGTCGGTTATAACTCTGTACAGAACGTGGCAAAGATAGATAAGAGCGACCTCATGAAATATGTTCAGCCAATGGATTTGAAGTCCTTTGGATTGATTCCCGAGATTATTGGTCGTCTACCGGTACTCACTTATCTCAATCCTTTGGACCGCGAAGCATTGCGTCGCATACTGGTTGAGCCGAAGAACTCAATCATCAAGCAATATAAAAAGCTGTTCGAAATGGATAGCATTAAGCTAAGTTTCGAAGAGGATACACTCGATTTCATCGTGGATAAGGCTGTAGAATATAAGTTAGGTGCACGTGGTCTGCGCTCAATTGTTGAGTCAATCATGATGGATGCGATGTTCGAAGTGCCGTCAAAACGGATGAAAGATTTTGTCGTTACACTTGACTATGCGAAGAATCAATTAGACAAGTCTTACTTACAAAATCTTGATAAGACTGTATAAACAATGAATCCGGGCGATAAAAGCTATCGTCCGGATGCCCAATGAAAAACAAAACTATCGCTAATGGATAGGGATGAAGTGAGCTAATGGTATGGCAAAGGACACAAATCTATTACAACAACTAAAACATTATTTCGGCTTTGACAAGTTCAAAGGCGACCAAGAAGCAATCATTCTCAGTCTAATGGAGGGGCATGATACGTTTGTTTTGATGCCCACTGGAGGTGGAAAGAGCCTGTGTTATCAGCTTCCTTCACTCATCATGGAGGGCACTGCAATCGTCATTTCGCCACTGATTGCCCTGATGAAGAACCAAGTTGACGTCATAAACGGCATGAGTGAAGACGGTACTGTGGCTCATTATTTGAACTCATCTCTCAACAAATCAGCCATCCAACAGGTGATGGATAACGTGCGAAGTGGCAAGACCAAGCTGCTCTATGTGGCTCCAGAATCGCTCAATAAGGAAGAGTATGTAGAATTCCTCAAGTCGATTCACATTTCATTCTACGCCATTGATGAAGCTCATTGCATATCAGAATGGGGGCACGACTTCCGTCCGGAGTATCGCAATATACGTCCAACGATCAACAAAATTGGCAATGCTCCCGTCATAGCTTTGACTGCAACAGCGACCGACAAGGTGCGTACTGACATCAAGAAGAGCCTTGGAATTATGGATGCCCACGAGTTTAAGAGCTCATTTAATCGGGCAAATCTCTACTACGAAGTACGGCCAAAGACGAATGATGTGGATAAACAAATCATCAAATTCATTCGTCAACACGAGGGAAAGAGTGGCATTATCTATTGTCTTTCACGTAAAAAGGTGGAAGAACTTGCCGAAGTTCTCAAGGCTAACAATATTAAAGCAGCTCCTTATCACGCAGGTCTTGATAGCGCAACACGCTCACAAACCCAAGACGATTTCCTCATGGAACGCATCGATGTCATTGTAGCTACCATTGCATTTGGCATGGGTATCGACAAGCCTGATGTGCGTTTTGTTATCCATTACGATATTCCGAAGAGCTTAGAAGGCTATTATCAAGAGACGGGTAGAGCCGGTCGAGATGGTGGAGAGGGGCTGTGCATCGCGTTTTATGCCCAGAAAGACCTCAATAAATTAGAGAAATTTATGGAAGGAAAGCCTGTTGCCGAGCAGGACATTGGACGCCAGTTGCTACAAGAAACGGCTGCCTATGCAGAGTCTTCTGTATGCCGTCGCAAGATGCTTTTACATTATTTCGGAGAAGAATATCCCCATGATAATTGTCACAACTGCGACAATTGTCTCCATCCAAAAGAAAAGATTGAGGCGGGAAATGCCTTGAACATTGTTCTAAAAGCAGTGCTTGCACTAAAGGAAAACTTTAGACAAGAGTATGTCATTGACTTCATAAAAGGTCGTGGAACGGATGATATCTTGTCGCATAAACACGACCAATTAGAAGACTTTGGGGCTGGAGAGGACGAGGATCCGAAGTTATGGAACCCCGTCATTCGACAGGCATTAATAGCTGGTTACCTTAAAAAGGATGTAGAAAACTATGGACTTTTGAAGATAACTTCAGCCGGAAAGCGCTTCATAAAGCATCCAACTGAGTTTATGATTGTGCGTGATAATGAGTTCAAAGACGACGATTATGAAGAGGGAGGTGAGGCTGTTGGTATGGCTCTTGACCCCGAATTGTTTGCTATGTTGAAAGGACTTCGCAAGCAAATGGCCCAGAAACTCGGCGTTCCAGGATATGTAATCTTCCAAGATCCATCGTTAGAACAGATGGCAACAATGTATCCGATAACGGTTGAAGAGCTTCAACAGATTCAAGGAGTTGGGGCTGGTAAGGCTAAGCGTTATGGCAAAGAGTTTCTTGAACTCATTAAAAGGCATTGTGAAGACAATGGTATTGAGCGCGCCGAAGAACTTCGCGTGCGTACTGTTGCCAAGAAAAGCATCATCAAAGTAAAGATTATTCAGAGCATAGATAAGCAGTTGGCACTCAATGATATCGCTGAATCTTTGGGCCTTTCTTTCGATGAATTACTTGATGAAGTGGAGGCAATCGTTTATAGTGGCACTAAGATTAACATCAACTATTTCATTGAAGAGGTGATTGACGACGAGCATGTTGACGATATTTATGAGTATTTTCGTGAGAGTGAAACCGATAGTTTGGACGATGCTATCAATGAACTTGGCGACGAATACAGTGAAGATGAAATCCGATTGGTAAGAATTAAGTTCCTATCGGAAATGGCAAACTAAGCCGTTTTGACATTTGTTGTCTTATTTCGCAAATGATTTTATAGGATACGCATATTTGAATCGTGGGTTACTTCCACTTCAAATATGCGTTATTTTTTTATTATCCACAAAACGTTGCTCCTCAAAGGATTATCCCTTTTCTGACTTTTTGCGTTGTCATCTCATGCAAATAATCGTGTGAATAGCGTCATTTCACACGATAAAATGAGCCTAATTACACGTCGATATGCGTCATTTCACAACATGATTAAACATTGCAATGCGTGGGAAAATATAATACCGATGGCGCAGAATCAAATCATCTATCATGTGGTTTATGCAAAGATGCAAGATGATGTATATACATTACGGCGCACAATGATTGACATTGTACGCCGTAGCCTTTGAAATCATAGCTTCACGCTATTTTTATTGCATTCCGTTTTCAATTTATCATAGTTCAGAAATGATAGAAAACAACAACTTGTTTTTGCAAAAGCGTGAAACTCTTCTATTGAAAAGCCTCTATTTTATCATCTTCTTGCCTTCCTCCACAGCCTGCATATTTAGTGGAATGAGGTGGTGGTGGCGTTCTGGAAGCGATTTGAATAGAGCCTTTTGTAGTCCATCCGTACTGACAACTGGACAGACTTTAAGGAGACCTCCAAGTACAATCATGTTGAAAACCTTGGCGTTTTTCATCTCCGCAGCCTTGTCCATAGCGTCTATTCTGTAGACTTTGATGTCGTCTCTCGTAGGCAGATTAACGATGCCAAAGCCGTCATAGATGAGCATTCCGCCAGGTTTTAGCTTCGGCATAAACTTATCTAACGAAGGCTGATTAAGCACAATGGCCACATCATACTTGCTAAGTATGGGCGAAGAGATGCGTTCATCGCTGATAATCACCGTCACATTAGCCGTTCCTCCGCGTTGTTCGGGGCCGTAGGCAGGCATCCAAGTGACCTCTTTTCCTTCGAGCATACCCGAATAAGCGAGTATCTTTCCCATGGAAAGCACACCTTGTCCGCCGAAGCCTGCTATGATAATTTCTGTTTTCATACGTTTACTTGTTGTTTAAAGTGAGGTTGTATCCTTCAAATCTCCTTTGGGATACTTCTCAAACATGTGTTGCTCCATCCACTCGTTAGCCTTTAATGGTGTCATCTTCCAACCGCTGTTACACGTTGATACAATCTCAACGAGACTTGAACCAAGTCCTTTCATTGAGGCTTCGAATGCCTTTCTGATAGCTTTTTTGGCTTTATGAATGGCAGGAACAGTCTCTACACTCTGGCGTGTTACATAGCAAGTGCCCTCCAAACGGCTGGCTAAATCCGTGATGTTTAGAGGGTAACCATGCAGTTCTGCATCGCGACCATACGGGCAGGTTGCAGTCTTTTGACCTAATAAAGTGGTTGGCGCCATCTGCCCACCAGTCATGCCATAGATAGCATTATTAATGAAAATAATCGTGATATGCTCGCCTCTGTTGAGCGAATGGATGGCTTCTGCTGTTCCGATACAAGCCAAATCACCATCTCCCTGATAGGTAAACACAAGGCGATCGGGCCAAAGGCGTTTAATGCCTGTAGCCAAAGCGGGAGCACGTCCGTGTGGCGCTTCTTGCCAATCGATGTCAAGATAGCGGTAAGCGAATACCGCACAACCTACCGGGCTGACTCCAATGGCCTTGTCTTCCATGCCCATTTCGGCGATGACTTCAGCCACAAGCTTATGTACAACGCCGTGAGAACAGCCTGCACAATAGTGCATAGCAGTGTCGTTCATGAGTTTAGGTTTCTCATAAACTAAGTTTTCTGGTGATATGATGTCGTTATTCATTGTCGATAAGTTTAGTCTCTAAAGCGTCTACAATCTCTTCAGGATCGGGCACGATACCGCCTAATCGTCCGAAATGTGCTACGGGAATGTTGCTTCCTACAGCCAGTTTGACGTCTTGAATCATTTGTCCTGCATTGATTTCTGCCACAAGTATGCCTCTCTTTCCGGCCGAAGCTTCGCGCAATTCCTTTTCAGGGAAAGGCCAAAGTGTTATGGGGCGGAAGAGTCCTACTTTGATTCCGCGTTCCCGAGCAAGTTCCATGCTCTTCTCAGCAATGCGAGATGCGCTACCAAATGACACGACAATATAGTCAGCATCATCACAATTTGTCATCTCACAACGCGTTTCATTGTCTTTGATTTGCTGATATTTCTTTTGCAGATGCAAGTTCTTTTGTTCCATCACTTCAGGCATAAGTTCAAGTGAAGTGATGATATTTGGTGCACGATGTTTAGTGCGTCCCGTTGAAGCCCAAGGGCATTCGCGGATAACTTCCTCTTCTGTTCGGCGAGGTTTCATAGGGGGAAGCACTACCTTTTCCATCATCTGACCGATTACTCCATCGCTTAATATCATTGCAGGATTACGGTATTTGAAAGCCAAAGTGAATGCTAAGTCGACGAAATCTGCCATTTCTTGCACAGAGTTTGGCGCGAGAACGATGACATTATAGTCTCCATTTCCACCACCACGAGTGGCTTGATTATAATCGCTTTGACTCGGTTGGATGGTTCCTAAGCCTGGACCTCCACGCTGAACATTCACGATAACACCGGGTAATTCGGCTCCCGCCATGTAGGAAATACCCTCTTGCATTAACGCAATTCCAGGGCTTGAGCTACTTGTTAGCACGCGTTTTCCGGCGCCAGCTCCGCCATATAGCATATTGATAGAAGCCACTTCGCTCTCTGCTTGCAATACAACCATGCCAGTGGTTTCCCATGGTTTGAGTTGTGCAAGGGTTTCAATGATTTCGCTTTGTGGTGTAATCGGGTAGCCAAAATAACCATCTGTGCCACATCGAATGGCTGCATGTGCGATGGCTTCGTTACCCTTCATGAGTTTAATTTCTTTCTCTTCCATAGATTTGATCATGTTTAATCAAGTTTCTTTCGATAGACAGTGATGCAGCCATCGGGGCAAACTATGCCACAAGCAGCGCATCCGATGCAGTCATCGGGATGGATTGCTTCGACATAAGTGTAGCCACTTACGTTGACTTTCCTGTCGGCCAGCGCGATAACGTCTTTCGGACAGGCCGCTACGCAAAGCGAACAGCCTTTACAACGGTCCTCGTTAACAACGATGGCACCTACTACTTTTCCCATAATGTGATTGATATGTGTTTGT
The DNA here is from genome assembly GCF_000477535.1 of Segatella salivae F0493. Classification (NCBI taxonomy): domain Bacteria; kingdom Pseudomonadati; phylum Bacteroidota; class Bacteroidia; order Bacteroidales; family Prevotellaceae; genus Segatella; species Segatella salivae. The sequence continues at coordinate 409,593 of NZ_AWGW01000007.1, read as the reverse complement.
TGTCGATGACACTCCTAAGGATTATACATGTCTTTGCAATAGAAAGCATATATGGATGCGAGCATCTTTTTGGCTTCAACGGCGGGACTATTAGCATCGAGTGCAATGGATTCCATATAGGCTTCCATAGCACGTTTGAAGTCACCTTGCCGGCGAAAGTCATTGCCAAGGATGTAAAATTCTTCAGATGTCATGTCGTTATATGTCTTTGTTTAAACAAAATTACGATACACAAAGACTTACAACAAACATTCAATGTAATTTTAAGCTATATTAAAATAGTTTTGCTTAAAAGTGCGCACGCCTTTTAAGAGTGTGCAAAAAACGAAATAAAGTTACTCCAATCGTCGACCAGTTGAGTCATCTTGTGATATAATATGTTTGCACCGGCGTTAAGAAGTGAGTCGTCTGGCAGTGGACCGCTATTGATTGCGATTGTAAAGATGCCTGCAGCCACACCCGAACGAATGCCAAGTGGTGCGTTCTCTATCACGATCGCTTCGTATGGTTGAAGGTTACCCGCCTTCTGAAGTCCTGCAAGATAAGGATCTGGATAAGGCTTGCCACGTTTTACATCGTATGCCGTGGTGATATGATTTTCATCAAGAAAGGCTCCAAAGTCATGGAGGAGGCGTGCTATCAGCGGTCGTTGTCCACTGCCGGTAACAACATTTATGCTCATGTCTGCTTGTTGAATGTTTCGCATAATGTCAAGAACGCCATCAAAGATTAGGGCTTCTGGCATCATGTGGAAACGTCGAGTTTTCTCATCATACATGCGTTGTGCCTCTGTAAGACTAATGTCTTTGCCTTGTTGTTGCTTAACAAACTGTTGGATGGTATCAATACCTCGCGCCCCTTCTGTGGCGTAAGCGTCAGCCTTTGTCATGCGAATGCCAAACTGCTTCATGCTTTCTTGCCATGCAATGGCATGGTGAGGCATGCTATCATAGAGTACACCATCCATATCAAAAAGCACGGCTTTGGGGCTAAAATGCCCAAAGCCGTGTTCTTCTAAGTATTTATTTATTTCGTCTTTCATTTACAAACGTTCGCGGATGGCTTTGCTTTCAGCTTCGTAACCAGGTTTGTTGAGCAGGGCAAACATATTCTTTTTGTAAGCCTCTACACCTGGTTGGTTGAATGGGTTGACCTGAAGTAGGTTGCCACTGATACCACAAGCTATCTCAAAGAAATAGATAAGTTGACCAATGTAATAAGCATTCAAGCGTGGAACACTAATGCGAATGTTAGGTACTCCACCATCAACGTGAGCGAGACGAGTGCCAAGTTCTGCCATCTTATTAACGTCGTCAATGCGCTTTCCCTCAAGGAAGTTAAGACCATCTAAGTTCTCTTCGTCGTGTGGGAAAAGCAGTTTGTTTTCTGGTTCCTCTATACTGATGACTGTTTCAAAAATAGAACGTTCGCCCTCTTGAATCCACTGACCCATAGAGTGCAGGTCGGTTGTGAAGTCACAAGCTGCTGGGAAGATACCTTTATTGTCTTTACCTTCGCTCTCACCAAATAGTTGTTTCCACCATTCTGCAAAGAAATGGAGCTTTGGTTGGAAGTTAACAACAATCTCAATCTTCTTTCCTGCCTCGCTATAAAGACCGTTTCGAACAGCTGCATAGAGTGCTGCGGGGTTCTGATTAAAGGGTACTTCCTTACCACATACACGTTCCATCTCCTGCGCACCACTAACGAGTTGTTTGACATCGAAGCCTGCACAAGCTATTGGAAGCAGCCCAACGGGAGTGAGAACTGAGAAGCGTCCGCCAATGTTATCAGGGATAATAAAGCTCTTATAGCCTTCTTTGTCTGCACAAGTACGGGCAGCTCCCTTCTTCGCATCAGTCACAGCAACGATTACATCCTTAGCTTCTGCCTTGCCACGCTGTGCTTCACATTGTTTCTTTAGCAAGCGGAAGGTGAGCGCAGTCTCTGTAGTTGTGCCCGATTTACTAATATTAATAACACCAAACTTTTTGCCTTTAAGATACTCTGTGAGTTCAAACAGGTAATCTTCACCTATATTATTGCCAGCAAAAAGAATGATTGGATTCTTCTTTTCGGCTGTTAACCAAGCGAAACTATTACCTAATGCCTCAATAACGGCACGTGCACCGAGGTAAGAACCACCAATACCTGCAACGACGATTACTTCGCATTTGTTACGCAAAGTGTTTGCCGTGTTCTGGATTTCACCAAGGAATTCTGGTGTGATACTTGTCGGCAGATGAAGCCAACCAAGGAAATCGTTACCTGGACAAGTACCATTTTCAAGAGCTTCTTGAGCGGCCTTGACCTGACTTTCATAGGCTTCAACAGCTCCCGGTTTTAGGAACTGTGCTGCCTTTGTAATGTCTACACTGATATTTTTCATTGTTTTTTGTTATTATCCTGACCTTATATAATGTACAAGATCATTGACTATCTAAAATTTTCTATAATTGATTGAACGACTCTTTGCGGAGAACCATGTTCATATAAGATATGATATACACCATCAAGTATAGGCATGTCAACGCCAAACTGCTTGTTGATTTCCATCATACACTTGCTACCGAAGTATCCTTCTGCTACCATTTCCATCTCGATCTGTGCGCTTTTAACAGAATATCCCTTACCAATCATTGTTCCAAATGTACGATTCCGACTGAAATTACTATAGCCTGTAACGAGTAAATCGCCTAAATATACACTATCACAAATGTTTCGTTGTGCAGGATAAACAGCCGTAAGGAAACGATTCATCTCTTGAATGGCGTTAGAAAGAAACACTGCTTGGAAGTTGTCGCCATATTTAAGACCATGACAAATGCCTGCCGCAATAGCATAAACATTCTTTAATACGCCCGCATATTCAATGCCGACGATGTCCAAAGAAGTCTTTGTATTGATAAATTCGCTTGAGATGATGTTTGAAAATGCCTGAGCTTTTTCCACATCAGCACATCCAATAGTGAGATAAGAAAGTCGTTCTAAGGCTACTTCTTCCGCATGTGATGGGCCACTTACGCATGCTATGTTCTCGTAGGGGACGCCCAACACTTGATGAAAGTATTCAGATACCACAAGGTTTTCATCTGGAACAATTCCTTTGATGGCACTAATGATAAACTTATTACTTAGCGGAACAGAGAGCTTTTGCAAGTGATTCTTCAAATAAGGAGATGGCGTTACGAACACTAATGTGTCATAATCGCTGACAACTTGATTGAGGTCACTCGAAAAATTAATCTTACTGACCTCGAAACTTGCCGCTTGTAGGTAGGCAGGATTATGGCCTAAGCGTTTAAATTCGGCTATCCTGTCGTCGCGACGCATGTACCATCCGATATGGTTTTCATGCTTAACGACGAGTTTTGCGATAGCCGTTGCCCACGAACCTCCGCCAATAATGGCTATGTTTCCACATTTAAACATTTGCCTTGTCAATCCAATGCTGAACCTCTTCCACAGAAGGCTTCTCGTAACCTAATTTATATTTCTTATTGATTTCACCGAGTTTCTGTTGCAATCCCTGTGCTTTCTCGTCCTTAATATCGCTAATCAGGTTGAAGCCTGCCTTGCGAAGAACGTATACCCAAGGCTCATCGACACCCAATTCTGCCCATTCTTTAACACTGCTTTGTGGCATTTTGGCTTCTGGTTTCATTTGAGGGAAGAGCAAAACTTCCTGAATGAACTCCTTACCTGTCATCAACATACAGAGTCGATCAATGCCAATTCCGATGCCAGATGTAGGAGGCATGCCATATTGTAAAGCTCTTAAGAAGTCTTGATCGATAATCATTGCCTCGTCATCTCCCTTATCTGCCAACTTCATTTGGTCCTTAAAGCGCTCCTCTTGGTCTATAGGATCATTCAATTCGGAGTAGGCATTAGCGAGTTCTTTGCCATTAACCATGAGCTCAAATCGCTCTGTAAGTCCAGCCTTTGAACGGTGCATCTTCGTCAACGGACTCATTTCTACAGGATAATCTGTAATGAAAGTCGGTTGGATGAATGTGCCTTCACAGAATTCTCCGAATATTTCGTCGATGAGTTTTCCCTTTCCAAAGCTCTCATCCAAGCCTTCTATTTTCAGTTCTTCGGTTGCAATCTTGCGAATTTCCTCTTCATTTTTGTCCGTAAGATCAAAGCCGGTCTTTTCTTTAATGGCTTCAAGTATCGGCAAACGGCGGAAAGGTGCCTTGAAAGATATCGTGTGTTCACCATTCTTTACCTCTGTACTTCCGTTGTTAACTGCCTTACATATCGTCTCAAGTAGTTGCTCTGTGAAGCTCATCATCCAGTTATAGTCCTTGTATTGCACGTATAGTTCCATGCAGGTAAACTCCGGATTATGAAACTTATCCATACCTTCGTTGCGGAAGTTCTTACCAATTTCATAAACGCCTTCAAAGCCTCCGACGATTAATCTCTTTAGATAGAGTTCTGTGGCGATACGCATATACATGTCAATGTTAAGCGCATTGAAGTGTGTTATGAATGGACGTGCACTCGCACCTCCTGCAATACTCTGCAAGGTTGGCGTCTCTACTTCCGTATATCCGTGTTCATCAAAGAAGTTACGCATTGTGCGTAAGATGGTCGCACGCTTCAAAAAGGTCTCCTTTATGCCATCGTTGACAATCAAGTCTACATAGCGTTGACGCGCGCGTAGCTCTGGATCATCAAACTTATCATAGGCAACGCCATCCTTATATTTAACGATTGGCAGCGGCTTTAGACTCTTACTGAGCAGTGTAATCTCTTTTGCGTGCACACTAATCTCGCCAGTTTGTGTTCTAAACACATAGCCTTTAACACCAATAATGTCACCAATGTCGAGCAGTTTCTTAAACACTACATTATATAAATCCTTATTCTCTCCGGGACAAATTTCGTCACGTGAGATATAGACTTGAATGCGTCCTTTGCTGTCTTGAAGCTCTGCGAAGCTGGCTTTACCCATAATTCGGCGGCTCATCATGCGTCCGGCAATCACTACTTCGCGTTTTTCGTCGTCATCTTTGAACTCATCCTTTATTTCTGTTGAATATGCATTGGTTGGATATTCAGCTGCAGGATAAGGGTCGATGCCCATATTACGCAACTCCTGGAGACATTGTCTGCGAATAATCTCCTGTTCACTTAGCTCTAAAACATTCATATTTTTATTCGTATATATACTTTGTTTTCTGTTGCAAAAATAATAAAATAATTTGAGATTACATCTCATTTATTGTTTTTTATGGCTCACTTCTTATGCACGTTTGATTGCAATCATCTTCCTTTATGAATGCAGAAAAAGTGGAAATTGGAACAATGTAATTCAGTGTTTCACACTTTTCATTCCACAATTTTTATTATCTTTGCACCCGAATTCAATCCATCGAGTGCTTGGTAAACCTCGTAAAAAACAAGAAATGACAACAGAAAAGAATCAGGTTAGTGTGCTGTTTATGCTTTTCAGCATACTCTTTTGCGTTTGCTTAATAGCTGCAAACGTGCTCGAAACAAAGCAAATAGCTATCGGAACGATTAGTCTTACGGGAGGTTTAATCGTGTTCCCTGTGTCTTATATCATTAATGATTGCGTCTGTGAAGTGTGGGGTTATCGCAAAGCCCGACTCTTAATATGGACTGGTTTCGCAATGAACTTCTTCTTTGTAGGCCTTGGTGCACTCTGCGATGCTATCCCGGGAGCTCCTTATTGGACGAATCAGAAGGGGTTTCATGAAATCTTTGGGCTTGCTCCTCGCATTGCTGCAGCTTCGTTTGTGGCTTTTCTTGTAGGCAGTTTCGTTAATGCTTATGTGATGAGTAAGATGAAGATACGAGACAAAGGACGTCACTTCTCTGCGCGAGCCATATTGAGTACGGTCTTCGGAGAGTCCGCTGATTCGCTCATTTTCTTTCCTTTGGCGTTCGGAGGAATAGTTCCTAACCACGAACTTCCAAAGCTTATGTTGTGGCAAGTGGTGCTAAAGACGGCCTATGAAATTGTAGTTTTGCCTCTGACAATACGCATTGTGAACTATCTTAAGCGTCATGAAGGCGCCGATGTATATGATAACGACATCAGTTATAACGTGTTGAAAATATTTAATCTCTAAGATATGGAAAGAACAAATGAAGGACTTCAAGCCCTGGGAGCAAAGACTAAATATCGCATGGACTATGCGCCCGAAGTGTTAGAAACGTTTAACAATAAGCACACGGATAACGATTATTGGGTTAGATTCAATTGTCCCGAGTTCACATCTCTATGTCCTATCACGGGACAACCAGACTTTGCAGAGATCCGAATCAGTTATATTCCGGCCGAAAAGATGGTAGAAAGCAAGAGCCTTAAACTCTACTTGTTTAGCTTTCGCAATCATGGTGACTTCCATGAAGACTGTGTTAACATCATCATGAAGGACTTAATACGACTCATGCAGCCTAAGTTTATAGAGGTAACGGGACTTTTTACGCCTCGCGGAGGCATAAGCATCTACCCCTATGCCAACTATGGTAAGCCCGGAACAAAATATGAAAAGTTAGCCGAAAAGCGTTTAGAAACGCACGAATAACGGCGCTTCTACGGAATAAACATTAAGGAAAGTCCTTGTTTTTTATCGCCTTTTGGGTGCAAAAACAAGGGCTTTTTTTCTTATAGCTATAAGAGAAAAGAGGGCGGAGGCACACATAATGATAAATAATTTCGTTCAAAAAATTTCATGAATTCCATGATATAGGCACTTACTCCAATTTATATTGGCGAATAACTCTCATGCGGTAATCATTCAAAATCTTGTAAACGATAATTCTTATCCTCATCTATCGTGAAATGATGGGGTGCAAATGGGCGTGTAATTTGATGCATTTTACACGATGAAATGACGCAAATGGCGCGGTAATCTGACTTGAATTAGACTACTCTTTCACTCACTTTACTTTCTGTTCTTTGTGAGAATCTTCAACCAATTGACTCACAATGGCTTATAATCTTCAAAACATTGGTGCAAATGTTGGCTTTATGGATTTTTACTTTCAAAGGCTTTGAGAAGGCTTGTTCTGTTGATGTATATTGCGCATGCAAGCAGTTTGCAAACGAAGATGATGCGCTTTTCTCAACCATAAAAATGTGATTTTGTTGTAATAAAAAATATTTGCCATGCAATATTCTATCAGATTTAGCGTTATAGTGAATAGAGCAGGGGCACCAGAGATGCTGTTTAGGACTTTCCTTTCTTATGAAAGCAGTTATTGTTAGGTGTAAAATGATAAGCAATCTATGAATTTTTCAGTCCTGATGTCAGTCTATGTGCGTGAAAAACCGCATCATTTAGAACAAGCACTTGATAGTTTGTTGGCGCAGACTGTGCAGCCTTCAGAGGTTGTTATCGTTGAAGACGGCCCCCTGACAGAGGCACTTCATGCTGTGATTGCAGTGTTTAAGCAACGCTTTCCAGCGACAGTTAGTGTTGTGCTTCCACGTAATTTGGGCTTGGGTTTAGCATTGAATCACGGGCTGAAACGATGTCGGTTTCCTATCATTGCACGTATGGATAGTGACGACATTGCTATGCCTTTGCGGTTTGAAAAGCAACTCGCCGTGTTGCAAAATCATGGAGAAATAGACTTTGTTGGCAGTTGGATTGACGAGTTCTTTGGCTCTACCGACAATGTTATCTCTGTGAGAAAGGTGCCTCAGATGCAGCAAGATATACTGCATTTTGCCCATTATCGCAACCCCATGAATCATCCAACAGTGATGTTTCGAAAGGCAGTTGTCGAGGCCGTTCATGGCTATTGTGACGTCCAATTCTTTGAAGATTACGACCTATGGGCACGTGCTTTGCAGGCTGGATGCTGCTTTTATAACATGCAAGAGAGCCTACTATGGTTCAGACTTACTGATGAATCGTTTCGCCGACGCGGTGGAATCAGCTATATAAAAGCCGAGATTAGATTTCAAAAGCGACTCTATCGAAGTGGTTTTATCAATCTTTTCACGTTCCTCAAAAACGTTATGCTTAGGCTCATTGTAAGGCTTTTGCCCAATAGGATGCGTCGATTTATCTATGTTTTGAGCATTAGAAAATAACTAATCTACACTATTTGCGTTCATGTAATGCAAGAAAAAATAGTTCTAAATAACACATGACAATATTAGACAATGGTTATATATTAGATGGAATGAACACATTTGAATGCGAGATTAAGCGTTTAATTGATCTGTTTGTTGCCTCATTTTGTATTGTGTTTTTTGCTCCTTTGTTTGTATTTTGCTATGTAGCGATCAAGCGAGAAGATGGTGGTCCGGCTATTTTTAAGCAGGAACGAATCGGTCGTTTCGGTCGACCTTTCACTATTTATAAGTTTAGAAGCATGACGATTGGAGCAGAAACAAACGGTCCTGTGCTTTCAAATCATTCACAAGACAAGCGACTTACTAAGATTGGTAGATTCTTAAGGTTGCGCCATTTAGATGAACTTCCGCAGCTATGGAATGTGATTAAGGGCGACATGGCATTCGTTGGACCACGTCCGGAACGGCAATTCTATATCGAAAAGATTATGAAAAAGGACCCACGCTATTACTATTTATATCAGATAAGACCTGGGGTCACAAGCTATGCAACCTTATATAATGGGTATACGGATACCATAGAAAAGATGCTTGTGCGTCTTAACATGGACTTATATTATTTAGAACATCGCAGTTTGTGGCTTGATTTTCGAATCCTTTCGCTTACTTTCTTGCGCATTTGCTTTGGTAAGAAGTTCTAAAAACAAGGGAATTTGTGCATGAATTTCAATCATTTGGTCCTATATTGTGCCTTCTGAAGGCGCGAAAGCCTAATGTAAAGTGAGTTCTAAGTCCACCAGATTAAATCTTTCTTAGCCTTAAGCGCAGTGTTTTTGAGCGTAAAATCATCTTGTCGTTAGAAAGACTTTCGACTGCAAAACCTTCGCTAAGACCATTCACTCCATAGGGACTTATCTCCCTAATATCAGTCACTTTGAGGTCATCGGAGTCTCGTTCTGAACGATAAGGCGCGTCAAGTAACAGGCTGTCTCCACGATGAATGAAGTTGAAATATACGTCAGAACATACGCCTTTTGTATCTCTCATTTCGAGTAAACGACCTTGAAAAGCCCAGGTTCTTCCACTTGTTTTAAGGTCTAAAGTGTGTTGATTGGTGAGCGTATCTGCACTCATCAACTGCCAGAAACCATCTAATTTGCCGTTATCAGAGAATTCAATTCCACAACTTGTAAGTAGTAAACACCCTGTGATATATAATATAAATTTCTTCATTTTATTTGTGTTTGAGATGCAAAATCCCTGATTTAATGATTGTAATCTGTAGTCCTGAGTTGGTGCCATAAAGCTTTCCACAGTCAAAAGCGAAGCTACCCTTGACACTCCAGTCGGCAAATCGTGTGCCCTTGGGCCACGAATAGCACGCTTCAAGCAGCATACTGACATTGTGTTTTGGGTCAGGATAGAAGTCATAATACGTGCCGAAGCCTTTTTGATAGGTAGCCAAGAGACGATAATCAAGGCCGCGTGAAAGTGTGCCTTCAGCCCCCATGTGCCATGCAATGAATCGATTGTCCTTCACTTCTATGGTATGATTGGTGTTGTATACAGGCGACATATAAAGCGGATTGCCCATAACCATGCCCCAATGTTGCCATCCTGTGAAGAGATGATGATTGTAATAGTTGTCTCTTCCGCATATATGTTCGGTGACATTTGCCGTGTGATCATGATAGACGGGACCTCCTTGATACTTTGTATAGAGGTATTCTATCACAACTTTTCTTAGCCATGGAGTCTGTTTTAGACGCAATTCAGCCCCTAACATCCAGTCTTTGAAGTCATAAGCAAAGTATCGTGAGCGCACCTGTCGATGCTTATCAGCCCCCTTTCCCCAGCCATTTTTGTTGATATGTATAAGCGAAGAGTTGTCTTCAAAGTATTGATCGGCGTAGAGACTCAAGCCCCATTGTGCCTTGTCATAGTTCAAACGAGCCACCCAACTGCCTAATTGATTGCCTTCAGCATTAATGAAATTCTCGTCGGTTACATCGGTTCCACCTGGGAAAAAGGCATTTTTGAAAGAACGAAGGCTATTGCTGTTCTTGATTTCTTTCATGTGATTACCCTCTCGAATGAATGACTTTCCACTGAATTGGCACGCCATTTCAAGTCCTAATTCAACTGAAAAGGGAACATGACGCTCGGGATTTCCTATCATGAGATAGCCCGCTTTGCTGTGATATAACGTGTTTTCAGTGTAGCGATTCTGCCTTTGTGTGAAATCCTTTTGCCATCGATTGTCTGTGAAAATGCCATAAGCGATGTGACCTTTTAAGCGTAACCAGCGGCCAGTGTAGGGCACAACCCAATATGAGGGCAATGAAATACGCACCTCGGGAATAGGGCGTGCATTGATACCTAATGTCTGTGAACCGGATGAAAGCTGTTGGTCTTTGAGCTCCATAGGCTGTTCTTTGGCTCCAATTGTCAGCAAACCATGATGCCATCTAAAATCAACGAAGGCCTGTTGAACAATGAATTTGCTCGTGAAACCATGGGGGAGGGCAAGGTCTATGCCATAGCCAAGGCCCCAATGTCGGGCAGAATCTTGTGTAAGAGGGCGCATAACGGAAGCTCGGAGATAGCCATTCGAAGTCTTTAATGAACCTAAACCAAAGCGATTTGAAGCCATCCAAAGCGGTGTTTTGCCCTGAGAGAGACTCTCTTGCCATGTTAGTTGGTAGTTGAGGTCATTCATAAGGTTGCGCTTTTTAATGCTATCCACGGGAGTGTTGATGGCATAAAGCGATGATGAAATCATCAAAAGAGCGCCTATAAAGAGGGCTGTTCTGCTATGTTTTCTCATTAATGGGAGTCTATGTTATATCTAAATACAAACTTTTTACTATGCTTGCGTGGCGTCAGTACTTGCTTTTAGCATCTCACGGAGCACGCTTACAGCTGCTTCAACAGTGGGAATCTCACTGATAGTTAACAGTCTTCGTGTACCAACTTGCTTGAAATCACAGCGTCTCGGGTGGTTACCCACATAGTTAATGACGGCAGAGAAGGTTCTACTTTGATAGTAGGCACTCTCTGGATTAGCAACAAATTGCATGTTCATCTTACCCTGTTTAAGTGATATTTTCTCACATCCGAGTCGCTTACCCAACCTTCGTAGCGGTACAACCTGCATGAGTTCAAGTCCTTCATGAGGTATTTCCCCAAAGCGATCTATTAGGCGTTGGCGGTAAGCTTCAAGGTCGTTGTCGTCATTTATGTTATCTAACTCGCGATAAAGTAACATGCGTTCACTGCTTCCCGGCACGTAGTTGTCGGGGAAATACATCTCAAGATCGCTCTCAATTGCACAGTCTTCAACGAATTCTTCGCCGCTAATGTCATTGCCTTGTGCCATTTGTTCGGCGTAGATATCTTGGAATTCATCGTTCTTTAACTCTGTAACGGCTTGGTTAAGTATCTTTTGATACGTCTCATATCCTAAGTCTTCCATGAATCCACTCTGCTCTGCGCCGAGCAGATTCCCTGCACCTCGTATGTCAAGGTCTTGCATTGCAAGGTTAAATCCGCTACCAAGTTCAGAGAAATTCTCAAGTGCTTCCAGCCTGCGTCGAGCCTCGGGAGTGAGTGAACTCTTTGGAGGTGCGAGCAAATAGCAAAAGGCTTTGCGGTTACTTCGACCCACTCGGCCACGCATTTGGTGTAGATCGCTGAGCCCAAATCGGTGTGCATCGTTGATGATCATGGTGTTGGCATTGCTTATATCGATGCCATTCTCGACGATAGTTGTAGAGAGTAACACGTCATAATCATAGTTCATGAAGCCCATTAAGACCTTTTCGAGCTCCTCAGGAGGCATTTGTCCGTGTCCAATTGCAATGCGACAATCGGGTACATACTTATGAATGAGGTTGGCAATCTCCTGTAATCCGTTGATGCGGTCATGCACAAAGTAGACTTGTCCGTTACGACTCATCTCAAAGTTAATGGCATCTGCAATCACTTCATGACTGAAAGTAGCCAGTTCTGTGTGTATAGGATAGCGGTTAGGTGGCGGAGTTCGGATGATACTCATATCGCGGGCACCCATCAAAGAGAATTGAAGCGTGCGCGGAATTGGGGTTGCCGACATCGTTAATGTATCGACATTGGTCTTTAGTTTGCGTAGTTTCTCTTTCGTAGAAACGCCAAATTTCTGCTCTTCATCAATGATAAGAAGACCTAAGTCGTGCCATTTCACAGCCTTTCCCAATAGCTTATGTGTGCCGATTAGAATGTCAATCTTTCCATCTTCAAGGTCAGTCAGCACCTGTTTTGTTTGTTTTGCTGTCCTTGCTCGCGACAAATAATCTACTCGAACGGGCATACCTTTGAGACGATTCTTAAAGGTTTGGTAGTGCTGATAAGCCAAAACAGTCGTCGGAACGAGTACCGCCACTTGCTTACTATCGCAAGCTGACTTGAAGGCGGCACGCACTGCAACCTCTGTTTTGCCAAATCCCACATCGCCACAAACAAGCCGATCCATCGGTCTTTGACTCTCCATGTCGGCTTTTACGTCTTGAGTTGCTTTGCTTTGGTCAGGAGTATCCTCGTAAAGAAAGCTTGCTTCAAGTTCATGTTGCAGGTAACTGTCGCCACTAAATGCATGCCCTCGCTCATGACGGCGCTGAGCATACAACTTAATTAGGTCGCGAGCAATGTCCTTTATGCGTTTCTTGGTCTTTTCTTTCAGCCTATCCCACGCGCCCGTTCCAAGCGTACTGAGTCGTGGAGGCTCACCCGTGTCGGAGCGACGGTACTTACTTATCTTATAAAGAGAATGGATACTGACATCTACTTTGTCGTTATGTTGGTAGATGATTCGAATCATCTCTTGATAGCTATTGCCTGCAGGAACACGCACAAGTCCACCAAATTTGCCGATGCCGAAGTCCACATGAACGATAAAATCGCCTGGTTCCATCTCCTGAAGTTCCTTCATTGTGAGCGCCATCTTACCTGCTCTGGCGCCATCGCTTTTGAGATTGTACTTATGATAGCGGTCAAAAATCTGATGATCAGTAAAGAAACAGCACTTCAAACCATCGTCAGCAAAGCCTTCATGCAGTGTTTTGTTGACGGGTTCAAACACGATTGACTTCGCCTTTTGCGAGTCCATATCGGCAAAAATGTCTTTCAATCGTTGATTCTGCTTGTCACTATCGGCCAGGATATAAAGCTTATAGCCTTGCAAAATGTAGTCATCAAGACTGTCAACCAATAGGTCAAAGTTCTTGTGGAATAAAGGTTGAGGCGTTATTTTGAATTTGATAATGTCATATTTTGTTTCTTTCTGTAGGGCCGAACTACTCGTTTTGCCTGCATGAATACCAAATTCAATGGTGCGGAAAGTGGCTGCTTGTTGTGCAAATTGTGAAGGGCTGAGAAGAGTTTTCTCTTTGTTGAGCTCATCGATGATTTGTTTCTGCTCTATTTCCGTAGCCCCTTCAAGTTGTTCTGTGATTGCTTGTTTGGAGTAACCCTCGTCATATACGTGCGCAATGACATCACGAATATAGGCAAAGTCCTTATAAACCATCACACTGTTTGAGGGCAGAAAGTTTAAGAAAGAAACTCTTTCAGTGGTCAATGTGGCCAATTCTGGCACGATTTCTATCTCATTCAGTTTGTCCTTTGATAGCTGATCTTGCACTTCAAACGTGCGAATCGTGTCGATTTCCCGGCCAAAGAAGTCTATACGGAAAGGGTTTTCACAACTAAAAGAGTATACATCGAGGATGCTACCACGTACAGAATACTGACCAGGTTCATACACATAATCCACCTCTTGAAAGCCATATTCGCGCAGCTTATGGGCTATATCGGTGATATCTATCTGTTGTTGTCCGGTCTTTAATGAAAGCCGTCGTTCGTCCAAATGTTGCTTTGAAACAACCAATTCGGATAGCGCTTCGGGATAAGAAATAATTAAAAGTGACTCGGTTGCTTGGTTATCGCGTGCCGAAACCCTTGCCAATACCTCGGTACGGAGTATCTCATTGGCGCTATCTCGTTGCCCGTATTTGACTGATCTCTTAAAGCTTGAGGGGAAAAACAACACATTTTGCGTGCCCATTACCTGTGTAAGGTCATGATAAAAATAGCCAGCTTCATCGGCATCTTGAAGCACAAAGAGAAATGTTTGCTTGATTTCTGTGGCCACAGCAGCAAACAACAGCGGGGTGGCCGAAGCCTGTTGACCCTGCAAAAAGATGTTACTGCCACGATTTTCTTGTAGGAGTTTGCATAAAGCTACCGTCCCGGGAGCCTTTGCATAGAGTTGTTTGATGTCTTGAATGTCCAAATTTAATCCTTAATTTTAGGGTATTTACGAAACCAACCATCCATGCGTAAGCGCATCACTCCAAAGAAAGCTTCTCCAAATATGCCGCCACTCATCTTGCTTGTTCCCTCTCTTCGGTTGACAAAGACTACGGGAACTTCTTTTATTTTGAATCCAATCTTGTGGGCAGTATACTTCATTTCAATCTGAAAACCATAGCCTTTGAAGCGTATTTCATCAAGGGGTATGGTCTCAAGTACACGCCTTTTATAACACACAAAGCCTGCAGTTGTGTCGTGAACCTTAAAGCCTGTAACGAGTCTTACGTATTTAGATGCAAAGTAACTCATTAGTACGCGTCCAATAGGCCAGTTGACAACATTCACTCCACTGACATATCTTGAACCAATAGCAACGTCATTTCCCTCGCCATGTGTAGCCTCATAGAGTCGTGGAAGGTCATTAGGATCGTGACTAAAGTCGGCATCCATCTCGGTGATATAATCGTAGTTATGCGCTAAAGCCCACTTAAAACCAGTAATATATGCTGTGCCCAAGCCTAATTTTCCTTGGCGTTCAATGATAAAAAGACGGTCATTGAACTCGCTTTCTATTAGCCGATGCACAATCGAAGCAGTGCCGTCAGGACTTCCATCATCAATAACAAGAATGTGAAAACACTTGTTCAAGCCGAAAACGGCACGTATAATCTTCTCGATATTCTCCTTTTCGTTGTAGGTGGGGATTATCACAATAGAGTCACTTTCATACATAATCGTGTTGTATTTGATTAGTGCAAACTTACACAAAATAATTGAATATTCGTGCGTTAAGCATGAAAAAAGAACAGAAAAGGAATGATGCGGTGATGTGAATCGCCATTAACCATGGTTTGTATAGGATGAAGAGAGCGCAATATGAACTTATGTTCATGGGCTGTTTCACATGCTGCCACATGAATAAAACTATCGAAAAATGAGGGTGGTTGGGTTGAACATCGGTGTGTTCGCACTATGATGATAAAGTGCAGGCTTCCAGTGTGTTACATGAAATAAAAGGAGTTGTGATGTCCTTGCCGTTAGATTGTTTTGTGATGAGCGTCAAAACGTTCTGTAATTAGTGCCATTTTATCGCATGATTTGTAGTGAATCACACGGCCATTTGACTCAAATTATTTTGTCCATCCTTATAGTTGGAATAAAGAGTCATGGGATAAGGAATGACCATGCCATGAAAATGGTTTGCAGATACACCTTGTGTCTGTTTACAATGCCCAAGCGGTTACGTTTTTTATAGCCCATGATTAGCGTGGAACGAGCCTACCTTGGGTAGGCTTTCGCACGGAGATGCAACGCCGTATGGGGTGAGTTTTCTTTGAATAGGCATAGCTATGACAAGAGAATGAATGGCAAATAGCGAGTGGAATCCACAACACTTACGGCGTTTTTCATGTGCTATCGCAACGCAAATCAAGTCGAAATGCAGCCTGTTCTTTGTGATATTACCCCTTGGGTTGATGTTATTCTCCTTATAAGAGAAGGATAGGGGAGCGTTGTTTTCTATTGATCGGGGTTCTCAACAAAGCCTTGATATTCCTTATCCAGCCCGTTCATAACGGCTTGATAGCTTTCTTCCATCTGGTTTTTAATGTTCTCTGGGCCTCGACCTATAGGCATAATAGGTTCATGAATGGTGAGTTTTAGGGGATGCCAGAACGCCCAATATAGGTCTTTTGTGCGTGGCTTTACGTCGAAACTACCATTGATTGTCAGTGGCACTACAGGCAGTTGGAGGTCATCTGCAAGCATAAACGCACCACGACGGAATACTCCCATGTGGCCCGTAAACGTGCGGGCACCTTCTGGAAACACAACTAATGACATGCCCTCTTGTAGGATATGACGCGCCTCATCATAGGTAGCGCGAATCTTAGATGGGCCACTTTTGTCGACAAAGATATGGTGGGCATACTGGCAAGCAATACCAACGAGTGGAATCTTGCGCAGTCCTTTCTTCATCATCCATTTGAAATTACGCCCAAGAAAGCCATAGATGAGGAAAATATCAAAGGCCCCTTGATGGTTGGCTACAAAGACATAAGACTGTCGGGGAACAAGATGCTCGCGACCTTCCACCTTTACTGGCAAGAGCAAAAGACGTATCCAAAGCCATGACCAGCACTTGCCGGGATAGTAACCCCAAAAGTGTCCGTTGCCAAGAAGGCTGCCAACAACGGTCACTAACGATGTGATGATACTGGCAAAGAGCAGTATGGGCAAGCAAAAGAAAAGCTGATAAAGTCGGTAAAGATACTTCATGATGATGTGTTGAGTTAGTGTTGGGTGTGTAAAGTGATGACGGCAATCTCGGGTTTAACGCCAATGCGTATCGGTGCAAGGCCTCCAATGCCACATGTAACATATAGGAATCGGCCGGCCTTTTCAGCCAGTCCGTAGTCGTCTGGATAAGCAAACATCGTGGGACGGAGCCCAAAAATCGAGATTTGTCCGCCGTGCGTGTGACCACAAAGCGTGAGTTGTGCATGGCTCTTCGGTAGGATTCGGCTCTCCCATGTCTTTGGATCGTGTTGCAATAAGATGATAAAGGCGTTACGATTAACTCCTTTTAGGGTCTTCTCTATATTCGAATTGTCGGGGAAATACTTGCCATCTCCACAGTTTTCTTCGCCTGCAATGACGAGTGAATCGCGTCGATCCTTGCTGTAATATATTGTGTGTTCATTGAGTAAAAGGTGCCATCCCATGTCGCGTTCTACTTGTTTTATGCCCGCCTCGCAAGCCTTTTTAGCAACATTATCGCCATAAAAGTATTTGCTATAATCATGGTTTCCGAGAACACTATACATAGGAATCCCATGGTGAGCAAGCTTGGATAGCAAGGCTTTTTGAGGTAAAAGTTCACTTGGTTGCGTGTTTTGCAGGTCACCAACAAAGCATATAATATCGGGTCGTAAGGCTAAGATGGTGTCGACATCTCGCTTGAGATAGCGTTCCATTCCATGGTTAAAGCTTCCTATATGCGCATCACTGAAGAGCACAATGCGTGTGCCTTCAAACGCCTTTGGTAGGTCTTTGAAGGATAATTCGATGTGGGTGACGCGCAATTCTCTTGTTCCGAAGATGATGCCATAAAGCATTGTGAGCATACAAATGATGCCAAGCAGCAAGCCTATGAAATCAAAATAGTGTTGCTTTATGTGCCAAAAGCGCCGATAAAACAGGCCGAACGAAGAGATGAGGGCATATAGAGTTTTCGGTACAACCAATACAGAAAGCAAGATAAGATAGGTCTTTATCCAGTTAATATTGTCGGGAATGAATTTACCACAAAAGGTTAACGCCAGCGTGAAGGCTATCATTACAGCGGCTGGAAGCCACCAGATGATGCGTTTGAAACGTGTGATTTGTGGACGATGACGTAGGTAATGACGATCTATATAGAGGTCACTTAGGATAATCATCGGTAGGAGAAGGAATATGATTCTTGCAATCATGTCGGTTGAAACGTTTGTTTATACAGTCTTAAGAAACTTGCGAATGAGCTCAACGGGTAAGCCGCGACGTCGTGCATAGTCGTGAAGTTGGTCGTCGCCAATACGTCCTAACTCAAAGTATTGACTCTTTGGATGAGCGAACATGAGTCCACTCACGCTGGCATGTGGCGTCATCATACCACTTTGAGTGAGTCGAATCCCGATGCCTTTCATATTGATAAGGTCTGCCAATATGAAGTTAATGCTCGTGTCAGGCAATGAGGGATAGCCCACGGCGGGACGTATTCCTTGATACTCTTCCATGTGAGTTTGTTCCATCGTTAGTTGCTCATTAGGTGCATAACCCCAGTGCTTTCGTCTCACCTCTTCATGCATTTTCTCAGCTGTTCCCTCGGCTAATCGGTCGGCAAGTACTTGTGACATCATGCGCAAATAGTCGTCATTTAAGTAAGCCTTTTGTAGCTCGTTGTCTACTGAAGTGGCAAAAACTCCGGCCTTATCCTTAATGCCACTTGAGATGGGACGCACGAAATCAGCCAGACAAAGATTAGGATAGCCAGGTTGTTTTGGCTTTTGTTGGCGCAACATGGGTATGCGTTTGCCTCCAATAATGAGGTCATCTCCATCGCTGTTGGCCTCGAAGATATCGAAGACCGCATGCGTTTGATAACGTCCTTGCCAACTCTTGAGCATTGCTTCTGCATCGGTTCGGAGTTGAGTTTTGGCTTCTTCAGGTTTACCATTCATGCTCCATGCATGGAAGAAGTAAAGCCAATTGATATACGGAATAATATCCGAGATGTCGTAATGCAGTATCATTTGTCTTTGTTATCCATGGAAAGTGAGGGCTTCTCCGCGATAGTTCGTATCGAAATGACCATCATAGTAGAGGATATGTCCATTGCAGATGGTAGCTAAGATGCGGTTGTTGAAGACATGATTTTCCAAGGGACTCCATTTACATTTGCTTTGAATGAGGTCGTTGGTAACCTTCCATGGGTTTGCCGTTTTAACGATAGTGAGATCTGCTTTGTAGCCTTTTCGAATGAAACCACGGTCATTGATGCGGAAAAGCCGTGCGGGATTGTGGCACATTAACTCGGCAATTCGTTCGTAGGAAAGAATGCCTTTGTCGGCAAGTTCAAGCATCGTTGCAAGAGAAAACTGTATCATTGGCATGCCCGAAGCAGCCTTTGCACAACCACCTTGCTTATCTTTTAGCTCGTGAGGTGCATGATCTGTACCAACAGTTGTTATCCGATTATCATTCAGTGCTTGTCGAAGTGCGTCGCGATCGGCTGCGGTTTTGACAGCGGGATTACATTTGATTAGTGAACCAAGTGTGGCATAATCTTCGTTTGAAAAAAGGAGATGAGCAATCACAGCCTCTGCCGTGATGTGGTCATCGATGCCAAAGAATGCCAATTCTCGTGCCGTTGTGAGGTGTGCAACGTGAAGTCTTGTATGATGTTTCTTTGCTAATGCCACCGCGAGAGATGTGCTTCGGTAGCATGCTTCCTCACTTCTGATGAGAGGATGTAATTCAATGTTGGGGTCATCTTGTTGGGTTTTGGCTCGTGCCATATTAGCCGTGATGAGTTCGGTATCTTCACAATGCGTCACAAGTTGCCGGTCTTGATTCGCGCACACCTTATATATATAGTCGAGGTGCTCATGATTTTCGACGAGCATATTCCCCGTACTGGCTCCCATAAACAATTTGATTCCTGGCACAAGTGAATGATCAAGTGCTGCAAATGAATCTGCATTATTATTTGTTGCGCCATAGAAAAAGCTGTAGTTGACATGACTTTTATGGGCTGCGAGCATCATCTTTTCTTGCCATGCCTCAGGCGTTGTTGTCTGAGGGGATGTATTTGGCATCTCCATATATGAGGTTATGCCACCAAAAGCAGCTGCACGGCTTTCACTTTCTATGTCTGCTTTGCGCGTAAGGCCTGGCTCTCTGAAATGTACATGAGTATCAATGATGCCGGGAAAAACGAAACATCCCGAGGCATCTATTATCTTGTCATAGATTCCTCGGGGTGTTTCTGATGGATCAAATAAGGCCGCAATGGAGTTGTCTTCAATGAGAATATCACGCCGTAGCGAGCGGCCTTCGTTGACGATTGTACCACCTTGTATGATAATTTTCATACGCTTATCGTTTATTTTAATGATGGTTTTGCCATCTGGGCAGGCGTAGGAGCTGATTGAGTGGGTTGATTCTCATTTTGAGGAGCCTCATTTTCGCTCGTCTCCGCTTGTACATCACGCATTCCATTCATGATTTGTTGGTTCTCTTGTGCCTTTTGATAGTAGTCCTTAACATAGGCATCGTTCTTAAATTTGTCTGTAGCCTTGCTCATGATATCCTCAATCCATGGCGTCAATTCAGGGTATTGATAACCTATAGTGACCATAAAGAAGATGCCAGGACCAAGCACATTGTCGAAGTTTTCGGTAACAAACGTGGTGACAAGTTCGTCTTCTTTCTGTGAGATTCGAGCCGCTTCTTTATTGAGTTTGGCATTAATCACGTCCATGTTTCGCCCATTCATGATGGCTTGATCATGCTGATGTACGAGCTCAGACTCTTGATTTTTCAACTGATTATACTTGTTGAAGAACTTAAAAAGCTTATCGTTTAGCGGCGTACCACTAACAATTTGTTGCGTGTTATCTATCTTAATAGTAATGTCTCCTCCCTCAACTACCAACGGAAGTACACTCTCTTCGTCCATAAATATGTTACCCATTCTGACGGAATCTACCGTGCCAGAGAAGTGGAATTGACCATGAACGACGTCGCAAGAGTCAAGTGTTTTGAACTCGTTATTCTTGAGAACTTTGAGATAAAGCATTCGTCCGTCAAGATTAGATACGTTAGATGTACCTACGATGTTATACGAGTTAGCACATGATGTTAGTATCAAGAGAGCTACGATGACGTAATAGACCTTATTCATAAATTGTTTTTCTTGTTCTGATAACAAAGATAATAGGAAGTGTTGAGGTGTGAAAGAAAATTCAATCAATTTAATTTATCAAGCACATCTTTTAGTTTTTTTTCGTACTCACGATTCATTTTATCTTGTAAATAAATTACTTTTCTTGTTCCTTTTTTAGCTCATGGTCGATTCGATGCATAGCATAGACTTCAACAATTGCTGCAATTAATAACAAGATAACCCATTTATTATAAAGGTAAGTGAGGTAATCTATCTGATTATCAAATAGGGAACGGAAGAAGCCATAAGCGTTATCAACCATTAGAAGACCTGCAAAAACAAAGAGTAAATCAGCCAAATTAAGGATGTTTTTCAATCGTTTTATCGTGGGATTCAGCCCATCATAGGTCTGCATCATTTGCATTGTAGCAAACAAGATGCTACCAACAAGTGCAATCCAACAAACGATTTGTGTGGCAAACATAAACACATAGCAACCCACTCCGACTACCATGAGGAGGCCACCAGCCATGAAAAGAATGCTTTGTAGACTATTCAGATGCTTCATTATTTGTTTCTATAGGTTTCTCATCGTCGCTTAATACGTAGATATCTTCATCATCTGCCTTCATGAAGTAACGCTCGCGAGCAATCTTTTCGATTGCTTTTGGGTGGCGTTTTAATTCATTTAACTGTCTTGAATCAGCCTCGTATTGCTCCGTATACTTGTTGATTTCGCTTTTAAGGTCGCCTATTTGGAGTTCTAATTGGAATCGTTTGAGGAAACTATTCTCGTCAATGAAGCCAACAATCAGCACGCCAATAACAGTCACTATAAGGTATTTATAGTGAGAAATGAAACTCAAAACTGCATTTAAACGACCAGCCATAATTGATTAATTTGTTTGCAAAGATAATAATTTTTGCTATCTTTGCATCATCAATTCTAAAAAAATGGATGAATATATTGTATCTGCCAGGAAATATCGTCCAATGACATTCGATTCTGTTGTGGGGCAACATGCGCTCACAACTACATTGAAGAATGCTGTCAAGAGCGGCAAACTGGCTCATGCTTACTTGTTTTGTGGTCCGCGAGGTGTAGGGAAAACCACGTGCGCTCGTATCTTTGCGAAGGCTATTAACTGTGAAAACCCAAGCCAAGATGGTGAAGCTTGCAACGTATGTGAAAGCTGTAAAGCGTTCAACGAGCAACGTTCCTATAACATATTTGAACTCGATGCAGCCAGCAATAACTCTGTAGAGAACATCAAAGCCCTTATGGAACAGACGCGGATTCCACCTCAAGTGGGACGCTATAAGGTGTTTATCATCGACGAGGTGCACATGCTTTCTACGGCTGCTTTTAATGCTTTCTTGAAAACATTAGAGGAACCTCCTGCTCATGTTATCTTTATTTTAGCAACCACAGAGAAGCATAAGATTTTACCAACGATATTGTCTCGTTGTCAAATCTACGACTTTGAACGAATGACAGTGGGCAATACTATTGAGCATCTGAAGTCAGTTGCTGAGAAAGAAGGAATCACTTATGATGACGAAGCGCTTGCTGTTATCGCCGAAAAAGCTGATGGTGGTATGCGCGATGCACTCTCTATATTCGATCAAGCGGCCAGCTTTTGCCAGGGAAACATTACGTATCAGAAGGTCATTGAAGACCTAAACGTATTGGATTCTGACTATTATTTCAAGATCGTTGATTTCGCTTTGAGTAACAAAGTGAGTGAAATCATGGTGCTGGTAAACAATATATTGAGTAAAGGTTTCGATGGAGGCAACCTTATTTCTGGGCTTGCTTGTCATGTGAGGAATGTACTTATGGCTCGTGATGAAACGACACTTCCTTTGTTGGAAACAAGCGAACAACAACGTAAAAAGTATCATGAGCAGGCCAAAAAGTGCCCAGTTCAATATCTATATCAAGCGTTAAAGCTGCTCAATCAGTGTGATATCAATTACAAACAAAGCAGTAACAAACGCCTGCTTGTAGAGATTACGCTCATTCAAGTGGCGCAAATCACGCAACCGGATGACGACACTCCAGGTGCGGGGCGCAGCCCTAAACGATTGAAATCCCTGTTTAAGAATCTTATCAATGCACAGTCAAAACAAGCAACTATGCAGGTGGTTGCGACTGAGCATCATGCGGTTTCTCGCAGAGAGAGAGCCGCACAACCCGTTGTTGAGCCTGTTGTAACGGCATCTTCAACGGCAACTCCCGTGACAAAAGCTAAGGAAAGCCCTTCTCCCAAGCCTCAAACAAATATAAATCTTGATGCCATCAGTCTTACCTTTGCAGGTATTAGAGCCCGTAAAGACAAGCGGGTTGAGGCGGAAGTAGAGCAGTTTCATGTTGACACTACACAGGAAGGACGTTTCACTCAAGACCAACTTGAGACCTCATGGTACGCAATGTTGGTGAGAATGCCACAGCAATATAATGGTCTTTCCATGCGATTAAAGAACGTAACTCCACACATAACGGAGTTTCCGAAGATAGAAATTGTGGTGGATAATCAAATCCTTCTCACACAGGTTGAACCTATAAAGTCTCGTATAAAGGCTACACTTGCGAAAGAACTCAATAATGGTCAGATTGAGATTCTATGGCGTGTGGCACAAGGAAGCGAGGTTAAACCTCTCATGACTAAACGCGAAACCTTTGAAGAATTGAAGAAAGACAATCCCGCATTGGCTAAGCTTTGTCAGATGTTAAACCTCGATATGTCTTAGTCTTCCATTTATTTTATTCTATCAAGGGCATGCCCAAACGTTGGCATTCTTTGCGCATCTCTTCGGGCCAGATGCTGGCTTGTATCTCACCGATATGCGCTTTATGAAGTAATATCATGCAAAGACGACTCTGACCAATACCACCTCCGATGCTCAAAGGTAGCTCATCATGCAGTAATTTCTTGTGGAAAAACAATTCCTTTCGCTCTTCCTTACCTTCTATTTTCAATTGTTTTATCAATGCTTCAGCATCGACTCTGATTCCCATCGAACTCAATTCTACGGCTCGTTCCAATACAGGATACCAAATGAATATATCGCCGTTTAGTCCTGTTTTGCCGCTTTCGTTGGGAGTGCTCCAGTCATCATAGTCGGGTGCACGGCCATCATGTTTCTCCCCATTACTTAGTGTTGCGCCTATACCTTCAATGAACACCGCACCATATTTCTTGCAAATAGCGTTCTCTCTTTGCTTAGAATTAAGTTCAGGATACATGTCAAGAAGGTCTTGACTGTGTATAAAGTGAATCTGGTTGGGCAGAAACGGGCTCAACTCCGCATAGCGTTCACAAGTCAGATACTCTGTTCTTAGCAGTGCAGCATAGATGCGTTGCACTATATTTTCAAGGAAATTAGTGGTTCGTTGCTCTTTAGTGATGACGGCTTCCCAGTCCCATTGGTCAACATAAAGAGAGTGAAGATTGTCTAATTCCTCGTCAGCTCGGATGGCATTCATATCGGTATAGATGCCAAATCCGGGTTGAACATCATACTCAGCCAAGGTTAATCGTTTCCACTTTGCAAGCGAATGAACCACCTCTGCACGTGCATCTCCGA
The DNA here is from genome assembly GCF_000477535.1 of Segatella salivae F0493. NCBI lineage: Bacteria > Pseudomonadati > Bacteroidota > Bacteroidia > Bacteroidales > Prevotellaceae > Segatella > Segatella salivae. The sequence continues at coordinate 385,156 of NZ_AWGW01000007.1, read as the reverse complement.
GGTCTTTTATAGGGAAACTAACTGCTCTTTCGATGCCATTGAGGTCATCGTTAATACCTAATCCTTGCATCACAAATAGTGGAGCTGTGACACGACTCAAGCGTAGTTCGGTTGCAAGATTCTGCTGAAAGAAGTCTTTTATCAGTTTAATCCCTTGCTCAGTTTGCTTTCTATTGAGCACAGGACGATAGTTCTCTGGGTGTAATAAGTTGCTCATGGTTGTTTTGTTTCAAAGCGTTTATTATCAGATACAAAGGTAATCATTTGTGTTTAATATTGAAAGTTAAATGAGAAATAAATTATTATATCGAAACAAATGGGGCGGTTTCTGCAGCATTATGATATGTTTTTTTGTGCAAAATGAATGTTATCAAACGATAGATTGTAATGAAAGTATGAAAGTTGAAGGCCTTGTTGCATACTTGCTCGGATTTCATTATCTTTTACTAGGATAATCAAAAAACTTATATCTGATTGAGTATCAGATTAGAATGAAGGAGTTGCGGATTTATGGTAACGATTTAGCGAAAGTGCAAGTGCACTGATATTCTGTGATTTACTTCGCCTCACAACTCTGTATGCAAAGGTACACTTTTTATTCGGGTACTCCAAGGAATTGCTCATGTTTCTGTGTTTTGAGCGTGATTTCTTGACCTGCTTGTTACTGTTCTTCCGTAAAAGTGAGTTTTTCTGTAGGAAAGGCGTTGGCTGAAACGAGTTCAGACAACCTCTTTCCTACTATGGCATATCCGAAAGGAATGTCCGCTTTTGAAGCCTAAACTCTCGTTTAGACAATCGGCAAGCGGACAACCCTTTCATGGCTATGCGAGAGAGGTACTTTTACGGGGTCTTGCCGTTTTCTTCTTTTTGTCGTTCCTCTTGGCGCAAGTGAAACCGTGCTGATGATTCACCCTTACATGGTAAGGGTCGGTCATCGGCACTGGCGGCATGGCTGAAAGAAAGTCCGCATATCCGCATCAAACCGAGGGTTTGACGATGGATGTGCGGATTATCTTTCTTACGGCACAACCGCCTTTACCACTTGCGCCTTTTGTTTCTTGTTGAAAGCGGAATTGTAATAGGTACAGCCAACCACTTGCCGCTCACGGGTGAGCCACAAAAGGTTGTCCGTACCGCCGAAGCCTGAGAAGAATGTCCGTATGTGTCTGTCCGAACAAGTCGGATAGGCATATACGGACACACTTCTTTTGTGGGCTTCGGCTTGTTCACGCTTTCAAGCGAGTCTCCAAAGGTTACGCTGTTTATGTTTTCATGCAGTTTCGCATTTTGGAGATGTTCCATTCAATCTGCCTCTTGTTACGCTTACCTCCATTTTGCGACTTCCAGACGGCGCATCAGGTGGTCATTCTCGTTCGGCCGCAAAGGTAACTCCGGGATTTGTCGGAAAAGCAAGGTCAAGCCTCCTGTTTTGCGAGAAAAATCTCCAGCCCTACGGGTAGTATTTTTCCCGAAAAACCTTGCATTTCCGAATCCCTACCTTGATGGGGCAACCGAAACGAAAACGACCGATGCGACAGGAAGACGCATAAAAAAATGTCGGATAACCGAGAGGCAGATAAGAAGTTTTGAAACTCAACTCCCTCAGCTCTTGGATCCGCATATAAGAATTAAAAACAGAACAGACAATGACAGCAGCAATGGACATCAGACAGACGGCACATTATATGGCGGTGGCGATATGCACCCTCATCGTGCAGACGTTCCTTTGGATCATCGGCATCCTTTGGAGCGTCATCAGAGAGATTGTGAACGGAGTGTTCCGAGTGGTGATAAGCGTGATAGTGCTCATGCTCTCCCTCATCACCTTCTTCGGGCTTCTCCTTTGGTTACTCACCCTTTAACACCCTACGGCAATGGCAAAGAGAACATGCAAGACGGCAGCGCAGCAGTGCAGGTACTACGAGGTGGACAACATCTTCGAGTATATGGTGGAAACCTACATCAACGGCAACCACAGCACGTTTAGCGAGTTGTACCACGAACTGAACAAGGAGGCACGGCAGGACTTCGTGGAGTTCCTTTTCAACGAGGTCAATCCGCAGTACCACAGAGAGATTATCAAGCGAATGTTATAACCCCTATAAACTGACAGCGATATGAACAGAACGACAGAGAAGATACCCACATGGAGTTTGTGCTACCTCATCAATGGCGATGCAACGGCACTGACAGATGATGAAATCCGAATGGTGGACGAGTGGGTCAGCCAATGGCAGGTGGAAATCGTTTCGCCCCTCATGGACGAGGACGGCAGCACGCACCCCTACTTCAGCCACTACCCCCTCTTTGGACTGCCCACCGAGGTGGAGGACTGCGAGATACTTTACAAGAACGATAACCTATAAAACAGCAAGCGACATGAAAGGAACAGACCATTTCAAGAGAACGATACAGATGTACTTGGAGCAGCGTGCAGCGGAGGACGAACTCTTCGCCAAGAACTACCACAACCCTGCCAAGAACATCGACGACTGCATCACCTACATTCTGAACTACGTGCAGAAGAGCGGCTGCAACGGCTTTTCGGACGGAGAGATTTACGGACAAGCCGTACACTACTATGACGAGAACGAGATAGAGGTAGGCAAACCCCTGCAATGTCAGATAGCCGTGAACCACGTGGTGGAACTCACCGCAGAGGAGAAGGCGGAAGCACGTCAGCGAGCCATCCGCCAATACCAAGACGAGGAACTGCGCAAGATGCAGAACCGACAGAGAGCAAGGGCAGCCAAGCCACAGAAACCCCAAGTTGAACCCTCCTTATTCGATTTTGAAGTATGAGACCGAGAAACAAGTTTGAGAAAGCGGTGCTTGCCGAGAGCAGGTACCTGCGCCCCATCAGCAAACGACAACTGAAATGGGCATTCCGTGAATGTGTAGACCACTATGCCTACCGGCTACCCAAGGGACGCACCACCTGCATGGACTGCGGACACACATGGCAGACAGACGGCACAGCACGCACCTGCATCTGCCCCCACTGCAAGGCACGCCTGCAGGTGAAGAACACCTTGGAGCGCAAGTTGCAGCAGAAGCAGTATTTCACCCTACTCACCACCTGCGGAGAGTGTCAAGTGCTACGCATGTACCTCCTCATCGTGGAAATGGAGAAAGGCTGCAAGGCGACTCCTACTGCCCTTGAGATAGGCGGCTATTGGTGGAACAAGCAGGGCAAGCGCACCATCGTAGCCATACAGCGCACGTTGGGCAGATACATTGACACCTTCACCTTTGCCTCACCCATGGCAATCCGTGGTGACAACCTTGCCTACCAGCATATCGCCCACATGCCCCTCTGCCCCGAATACAAGGCGGTGGACGAGCTGCGCAGGAACGGCTTCCGTGGCGACTTCCACGACATCGTACCCACAAAACTTATTCCTGCACTCTTGTCTGACAGCCGTGCGGAAACGCTGATAAAGGCAGGGCAACACCCCATGCTGCGCCACTACCTCAACTCCTCCTGCAACATCGAAAACTATTGGGCATCCGTGAAAATCTGCATCCGCAACGGCTACACCATTCCCGACGGCTCTCTATGGTGCGACACGATAGACCTCCTGCGCCACTTCGGCAAGGACATCCGTCAGCCGAAGTACGTCTGCCCGACCGACCTCAAAGCCCTCCACGACAAGTTGGCCGCAAAGAGGCAGGAGCAGTTGCAACGCGAGCGGACAGCGGAGGAACGAGAGCAGGCTATCAAGGACGAGAAGAAGTTCCTCAAAGAGAAAGGCATGTTCTTCGGACTTGTGTTTGCCGATGAACTCATCTCCGTCAAGGTAATAGAGAGCGTAGAGGAAATGATATTGGAGGGCAAGGCGATGCACCACTGCGTAGGCACGTACTACAAGCGAGCCGACTCCCTCATACTCTCCGCCACCATTGACGGCAAGCGCATCGAGACGATAGAGGTGTCGCTGAAGACCCTCCAAGTGATTCAGAGCCGAGGCGTGTGCAATGCCAACACCGAGTATCACGACCGCATCATCAATCTTGTAAACAACAACATCAACCTTATCCGTCAGCGGATGAAGGCAGCGTAATAGAAACGATTATGACTACACAAATGACCATCAACGGACTCAGTACCTGCACAGCGGCAGGTACTGAGAAGTACGAGAAATATCAATCGGGTATCGGCAGACGCAAGCGTACCCTCGTGCAATTCGACTACCGCCACACGGACGGAGAACTTTTCTCCTGCGTAAAGCCCACGTTGGACGAGTGCCGACAGAAACGTGACGAGTGGCTGAAAAGGAAGGAGGACAGACTATGAGCGAAGCCTATCAAACACTGATTGTCAAGTTCAATGAGCCAATCACAACATTGGACGGAATGTTTGACGATGCCGAAGCATGGGGAGTGTCCACCTTGAAAGAGTGGATAGACAACTACGAGAGCAGCCGTTTCACCGCCATTGACCGCCATACGGCAGTCATCACGAGCGAGTACAACATGGAATGTCTGAAAGAGTGGTTGGAGAAGTACACATCTATCACTGAGAAATTAGAGTATTGAGAAATTCACTTGCGTTTAGGCGGTGTCCGCACCGCCTAAACCTAAAACCAAAAGGCAATGAATACGATAGCACGGACTATATTGGAGCAGATAGGCGGCAAGCGTTTTGCCGTCATGACAGGCAGCAGGGATTTTGTGGATATGGGCAACGGACTGCGCATGAGCCTTGCGAGGAACAAGACCAGTGCCAACCGCCTTGACATCATCTATGATGCAGGGACTGACCTCTACAACATGCGTTTTTTCCGCAAGACGTTCAGCAAGAAGACCTTCGAGAGCAAGGCAATGGACGTAGAAGTACATGAAGGCATCTTCTTCGATATGTTGGAAGAGGTCTTTACGCAAGTGACGGGACTCTATACGCACTTTTGATATGTGGGCGGCGCAAGCCGCCTACTTTCTTTCATGAGCAGGGCAAGCGGAAAAGAAAGTAGCAAAGAAACCTTTGTGCCAATCTACGATCGTATTCACAAAAACAAATTTTAATCATGGAAACAATCAGACAGAACGAAAAAATCATCTTGCACAGCAATGACGGAATAAGCATAAAGATGATTTTCAGAAACCTCACGGTCAGAAATTTTCAAGATCAGGAATATGTGGAATATATCCGGCATATCGCAATCAGGGACATGGGATTCTCTCCCGGCATTATCGAGCATTGCAAGGATGATGAGGTAATCGGTAAAGGAACAATCCCGAATGTATGAAAACTAAAACTCCGATGAAGCCGTAACTTCATCGGAGTTTTAGTTTTATTCAATTATTACACATTCTCTACAAAAGGCATCCTCGTTGATTAATAGTTGCAAAACTCTTCGAAAATTATTCATCTCATTCTCTTCGGCAAGTTCTTGTTCGATTTTCTTCCCTATATGTCCTACACGGAAATACATGTCGATTGCCTTGTCTATACCCGTTAAAATAGTTGGCATATCATAGATTTCTAAAGAATCGTCACCATCTTTTGTCGCAAAATGAATAGGGTAACTTCTTTGTTTTGTGTCAATCTTAGTCTCTTTTAACCCCAATTTCTTGTAATACAACATCGCACTCTTTTTAATATCTGCATCAAGAGAGTTCGGCATCACAATTTTTAAGATACCCTTGTCGTATTTGATGCCGTCAATCTCCAATCCAGGCGTGTTTTCTGTAAGCCATTCTGCTGCAAGTTTTACAAATCCTTCAAAATAAGAAATTGCTAAAACGGTTGATGGCAAGAGTCCTAAATGCCCAAGATTAATATTTTCGTCAATTTGTTTTTTTAATTTAGCCAAACCTATTTCCAGTGAATCTGTAGCTACTTTATTTCCCTCTGCATCAAATTTCACTTCATACCGTGTGTTAGTTATACCTAACAAATCGGTAGGTATTTTTGCTTCTTGTTGAGCTATTACAAATGCTCGATCCAATCCTACACGACCAAGGAAAAGACCATATTCAAATAAGACATTATCACGGGCTGATTCAAAATGTGTATCTCTGACAATAAGTTCGTCATCAGCAGAAAATACCATAAAACCGAAATCAAATAGACTGGCAGATTTAACCAATGTTTCTAAAAAAGATTCATTGTTCTTAAAGATATTGTCAGTCCAAAGATAACAATCGTAATTCTCCTTAAAAAAGTCTTTAACTCGTTTAGCTACGTCAAGACCTTCGCTTGACGAACCGATAAATATTCTTGGTTTCATATATTACCTAAATCCTTATTTATTTTATAAACTTCGTCTTCCAATACTTTTAATGCCGCAAGTTTTTCTGGCTTATCTTTAAAAACATATTCGTTTCCAACCACTGACTTCAGGTCATCTTGCTTGCCGTCATTCCATAAATGGAACATCGTATGCCACAAGATATAAACCAAATCCTTGTATTCTTTTTGTACGTAATCTTGTACTGGTATTGAGTAGCAGATAGCATTGATTTCAAAACTTGTAAGTGGGATATCTTTCTCAGAATCTGTACGAACATTTTTTAGAAACCTGATCATTCTTTTCAAACGTCCATTTGTATCTGCACTTCTTTGGTTTATTCTTGATATGCTTAGAAACGGATAATCCGGTCCTTCAGAAAGTCCAGTGCTTTTATTATATATTTTTATGCCACGTTCATTCTCTGGCATTCCATCCAATACATAATCCAATGATTGAAACCATGATGATGTTACAATATCTACATCTCGATGAAGATTTTGATTAGTAATTTTCACAGCCTTTGGCTTTGATGTGTCACATATAGTATATGTACGTGACATTATCTTTTCAATCTGTGTCCGCAAGGATGCCATATCCTGAGAACTATTTCCCTCATATTGAGAAAATGAGTTATCGAACTGACACAATCTGCCAATTTGACAGTCATTATATTTCCATGTTTTCGCTAATTCTTGTCTTACCTTAAAAATGTCTGTTCCGACAAATTTCTCACATAGTACAAGCAAGTCTATATCACTAGCTCCCCTTATGTGTGTATCTGTCATAACAGAGCCTTGGTATTCATACGATACATTCGTTAGAGATTCTCTCAGATGCTGTTTAACGACCTCCCCTGCGGCTTTGGTACGTTTTGTGTATTCATCATCAACCGCCTTCATTGCACGCATTACATACCTTGCCACATCTTTATCATATGCAGACTCTCCACTGAACATCCTTTGCTCTACGAGCACTGAAGAATCTGGATTGTATCGATTATTTATTTGTCTCAGTTTTTGGGAATAATCCATATTTTTACGCTTTTATTACAAAAAGTGCAAAAAGCGTGCCAAATGACAAAATGGCACGCCTAACTATTATTTATCAGTTCTTTTAAGGCTCGTACAGTAGCGCAAACTCCGCCTTCCTGCGTTTGAGCAGCATCTTGTGCCGTTTCCCCTTGTAGTTGCAGAAAGCGATGTACTCCTGATAGATGTTGCGGTCGCCAGCCTCTAACTTCCTTATCAGCGTGCTTTTGGGTATCTTGTTGCTTCCCAAGAGCCGATATGGTCCGACATTGTAGGCAAGTGTGGCAAGCAAAAGAGAATCTTTCCCAAACTTGCGGAACATGGCACAGAACTTCCGCAAATCCTTCCGCAGCAACGCCTCGCCCTGCTTGCGTGTCATAGTTCTTGCGGAATACCTTTCTCCCGGTTGCAACTGATGGCCATATGCTACATACGGATGATGTATTTCGGTATGCCAGCCCTCGAAGAACTTGATGCAGCGCACCGCCCTCTCAAACCGTGGCAGGCGATAAATCCTTGCCGCCTCTGTGCGGTCGCCCTGTGCAAGCAGAGGGCAGACCGTAAGGAGCGCACAGCAGATTGCCATGAATATCCGCATCATCACGACAAGGGCTTGAAGTTACTGATGGGGACAACAGACAGCGTATCGTCCTTCGCGTTCTGGTTGTTGAAGTCAAACTCCATCTCGTAGGCATTCCCGAAATTGTCCTCCACCACCACGATGAAGTTCTGTGCCTCGCTGCATCCCGATGTGTAATACAGGCGGAACTTCTCATTTTCGAGCAGGTAGCGGTCGTTGGGCAGGAACGTAATACCGTTGTCCATTTTCAGCATACCCTCACCCTCAAACTGGAAATAGCGGATGGTGTAGAGCGCATTGGTATAGTTGCCCTCCTTCTTCATCTCGCAGCGTATCTCCACCGTCTGCCCCTTTGTCACTTTGTTGGGAACGGGCATCGTCTCCACCGTGAACGGATAGGACTGCTGGATCTCCAGCTCGTCGTCGCAGGAGGCGAGGAAACACCCCATCAGCCCCACGAACAGGACGGTTGCCATACTCATAAGTTTCACTCTCAGGTTCTTGATATTCTTGATGTTCATTGTCATTCTTTGTTTTGATGGTTACTGATTTTCTGTTTGGCCACAAGGTACTCGTTCAAGTCCTTGTAGCCCGAATAGAGTCCGGAATGGTCTGCCACACGCTCCCCAAAACGCTTACGCAGGACTTCCACCGTCCTGTGTCCAGCATCGTCATGGTCGAGGTGGCAGACTATTTCTTGGTAATCCTCCAAGGCAGGTATTGCCTTGTCCACATTGGCTACGGAGTTCAGCACAAGGCTGTCCTCCTCATTCCCGATGCCCAGAGTCAGTGCAGAAAGCCAATCCATAAAGCCCTCGTAGAGGTGGCAGCTACTGCTTCCCTGTCTGAATGAAGTGATGTCCTTTGGAGGTATGCACCCCTTGAAAAAGCGGTTGCGCAGCTCAAAACCACCGCAACGATTTCCGTAACCGATGGAAAAATACCGCTTTCCGTAGAGCCGGAAATGGACTTCCTTGCAATGCCGTTGGGCAATCGCCGGAGCAATTCCACGCTCCTCCACATACGAGAGCAATGCCCGATGACTTAACGGCCTTATCTCCATCTCCTCAAAGACAGGCTTCTTTTCCACGGTCTTATGAGGACGAGGTTCTATCTGCGGAAGCGGAACAAAGCCCGCTTCCGTTATGAATCTTGCCTGCTCCATGAAGTCGCTGCTACGGACAAACTCGCCTGCCAACGTGAAGATGTCACCGCCTTTGCCAAGACCGAAGTCATACCAAAGTTGCTTGTCCACGTTCACACGAAACGAGGGAGTGCGTTCCGTGCGGTAAGGTGCGGCATACCACCATTCATTGCCCCTCATCCTCAGCGGCTCGTGTCCGAGCCTTGCAAGAAAATCGGCCAGCGGTATCTGCCTCAATGCGTCAATCTCCATACACCATATCAGTTAATGATGAACTTCACGCCCACGCCGAACTGCGTATGGAAATGCCCTGTGGAGTTGCCCCAGAGACACCGTTCCCGAAGGTTGGCGAGCAGGGCTACACGGTCGGCCACATAAAACTCCACATCGAGTGTCAGCGCACCGCCATAGATGAAGGAAGCTTTATCGTGGAGCATCGCCCCGTCGTACAGCACCTTGTCGCCCCAGTTCACCGTCTCATAGCCTGCAAGAGCCGAAGCCCCAGCATAGACAAAGAGCACCTTCCTTGCGTCCGACAGCACTTTCAGATAGTAGCCACCCTCCGCCGTAAACTGCGCCACGGGTATCTTCTTCTCCTTGTAGGACTGGTTCTTCAGCAGGTATTCGCCACCGAACACCCACTTGTTGCCCCCTTTGGTATAGGTGGAGAGAATTGCACCAAGACTGTACCCGCCATCGTTGCCACCAAGTTTGAAGCCGTCCGCCATGTTCGCCTTCACCTCAATGCCCTGCATTTTCGGCAGGCATCGCTGGGCGTGCGCCTGCCCCGTGAAAAGGGCAAGCGACGCGATAATCATAAAAAGACATTTCTTCATAGAGTCAGCGCACTTGAAGTTCGTTGATGGTATTGGCACGCACCAAGTCCTCGTTCTCAATCACGAAGGATTGGTGACGGCCACCGTTCTTCTCGTTCAGTTCCACCACGAGGCACTTGTCGTCGGGGATGGTGAACTTCGCCATCGTGAACACTGTGCGCTCGCTCTTCTTGCCCGGCACACAGGTAGCATAGTTCTGCGCACGGAGCGGCAGGATAACCTGCTCCTGCACGGCGGTGCGCTTCGCCACCTTCTTGTCCACAATCTTCCATGTCACATAGTCCACATCAAACGGCACGTTGCTCTGGTTCTTGATTTCCGTGTGGAAATACAGCAGTCCGTTGTGCGTATAGATTCCTTTCAGTAGGTACTGTATGCCGAAACGCTTGCAGCCGATGTGCTTCACCTCACGCTTGTTCTGCTTGTGGATGGACTTCATGATAAGTCGCACCAGCATCGGACTCTCGCTGCCCAGTTCCTTCAGGTAAATCTCCTGCGCATTGTTCGGACGGTTCACCGCCTCGCCGTCATAGATGAAGTCGCACATCTCCACGTTGAGCAGCAGCGGCTCCTTAGCATATTTCACGTTGAAGGTATAGAAACTGCCGTCCTCCGTGATGACGCTCATGTTCGTCTCGTTCTTGAAGTTCTTCACGGTCGCCTTCACACGGATCACGTTCTCCGCACCGTCCGCCTTGCCCGCTATCAGGTTGGGCGAGCCCAAATCCACATAGCGCACCTCTGCCGGGAAGATGATGTGTACGGTTTTGTCGTACGTCACCTCCAGCCCGTGGGGTGGTATCATGCGGTCGAAGGTCAGCTTCTTCGTCAGCCCGTGATACAGGTCGCCCTCCGTCTCCTTCTGCGGATAGACCTCCTTGGTCAGGGTAGGCTGTCCGTCACTCCCGTTGCTCTCATTCACGGTCTTGTTCTCCTGCGCATTGGCAGTTACGATGCCCATCGCGAGGGCAAGAATCATGATTGCTTTTCTCATTTCACTTTGGATTTTAGTGGTGAATAAAAATTGGATTGTTGTTACTTTATCTTTTATATTTCTCAGTCTCTGTCCTGATACAGCATCACCTTGTAGCCCGCTTTCAGATGCACCTTCACCGTACGCATCTTCTTGGCGATATACTGACTTGTGCCTTGTATCAGTCCTTTGCCGAGGTCGGAGGCCAACTGTGCCCCCGCATTGGTGGAGATGTTGATGCTGCTGCCGAGCGAGCCGCCCATGTTGGCGGCAACCTCCCGCACCGCATCCATCTCCATAGAGCCGGGGATGAAGATACCCTGCTGCCCGTCCGTGTCATAGACCGAAAGCTCCACAGGCACGATAGTCCCCTCATGCTCTATTGAGGTGATTTCGATGTCGAGGCGTTCGCCCTGCACACGTGCCGCCCCTACCACCACTGCATTTCGGGGAATAATCCGTTCCGCCACGGCCATCGGCTCCAACAGGCGCAGCTTCACCGCCTGCCCGTCCGTCACGCTCTGCGCTCCATAGACGCACGCCGATATGGTGTTCTTGTCCGTCACCCCGACCTTGCCCACAGCGGTGTTGAAACCATAATTTCGCTCCTGCGCATTGGCGGCGACGAACTCCTCGTTACTCATCGGCTGTCCGAGGGCGGATACCACCTGCTTCGTCACCTGTCTTACGGGACTGACAGCATTCTTTCCTGCTTTGCTCACAGTGGCAGGCATTGCCTCCTGTTTGGGTTGTCCGCCATTCTGACCGCCCATATATTTTGCCGCCAGTTCGTAGGACTTTTCCATGAGTGCCACTTGGTCGTCCATATCGGAAGCCTTGTCTTTCTCGCTTTCAAGTTCTGATTCCAGCGAGGCAATGCGCTCCAGCAGCTCCTCCATCTCCGCATTTTCCTCCTTTGGCTGCTCATAGAAACTGCCAAGCGTGGTGTTCAAGTCACGATAGGCGGTGGCAGACGAACGGATGCTTTGCGGCGCCAGGGGCTTGCTCTTTTCCACACTGTCATTATCGGTCAGGCTGAAATCCGCAGAGGATTCGTTTCCCGCTACTTCACGGTCGAACATATCCCCCAGCTCCATCATCGAGCGGTTGCGGTTTTCCTTGCGTTCCTCCATTGCGCCCTGCTCATAGGCCTTCGCCTTGTCGCCGATAATCTGCCTGTCCGCCTTGTCGGCATCCGGCATCTCCATGTTGTAGCCGTCCATGCCCGGCTCTTTCGTCCCGTCAGACGATGGGGCGAAAATCAGCCACATCGCACCGAGGAACGCCAGCACCATGGCAGGCAGCACAATCATCTTCTGACGTCTCAGCCGTTCCGCCTCCGTGAGTGGTGTGCGCTCCTGCTTAGGCTTTTCCTTGCTTTTCTCCTTGTCAGGAGTCTTGTCCTGTACTTCAATCTTCGTCTGTTCCATATAAATAATAATAAGGTGTTGTGTGATTACTAACTGTGGGCTTGATGGACAGTTCCACCTGCCCTGCATGGTCTATCTCCATCTTCCGGCTTTCGTCCCTTCCGACGTCATAGACGGCTTTGCCGAAAGTGTAGAGGGCAAGCACCGCAAAGGCGACGAGCATTCCCAATACGATGCGTCTCTTCGTCGGCTGTGGCAGACCCTCCAGCCGGTCCTTGACCAGCTCTGTCATCTGTTTCCTTTTGTCGTGGAGACTCCAGAAGAGCCTCCACGCCGATTTCCTGATTCTGTTTTCTTTCATACCCGTCATCGTTTGATTGTCTGTAAATCCTTGTTCTCAATGATGGTGAATCCCTCGATGGTGAAGCCGTTGGGATTGTCGTCCGAACGCGAGGCGTTCAGCAGGCGGCATGTCGTCACAAGGCTGCGCTCCGTGATGTTGCTCTGTCGGATAATCTGCTGTCGTGCGTAGGTCGTGGCACGGTACGGATAGCCGTTGAAGTCGCACACAACGCTGTCCACCTTCAGCACCTGATTGATGTTGCCTGCGATGATGCGGTTGTAGTAACCCTTCTCCGCAAAGTCCGAATAGTAGTTGTACACGCTGCGGTCAGCCAGCAGCAGCGCCCGCTTCACGTTGTGCTCTATCGCACTCTTCTCCGGCGAGAGCGTGAAGAACAGCTCGTGGAAGCGGCGCACATGCTCCCTCGCCTCCGCCGGACGGTTCTGCGACAGATCCTGCGAGAGGGCCAGCATCAGCGACTTCCCGTTGTCCAGCACATAGATTTTCTCCCGCTGCTTCTCCGCAAAACGGTAGGAACTCCACACGCTCCACACCGTCACCACGGCACACAAGGCGAGGAACACCATGCTGAACAGGCGAATCTGCCTGAACGATGTCTCGATGTTCTTTAATGACTTGAATTCCATTTTCTTGTTTTCTCCTTGTTTTGATGTTACACATACTTTCTTTATCTCAGCAGTTTCCCGACACGTCCGGCCACATTGCCAGCGGTAGCACCCGCCACGCTGCCGGCGAAGCCGCCAGCCTTACCAGCCGTCTGGTTCACGTTGCGCCCGTAGTTGCCCATGCCTCCGGCCTGGATAATCCAGCCTGACACGGTGGGGATGGTGAAGTAGCCGATGATGCCGATGATCATGAACACGATATACACCCCGTCGCTCGAATCCAGCGAGAAGTTCGGGTCGGCCTGCATCCGCTCGATGTCGCTCTGCAGCATCAGCACCTGTATCTTGGCCAGTATGGTGCTGAACATGTCCGACACGGGCAGCCACAGATACACCTGCACATAGCGGCATATCCACTGCGTCAGCGTGCTCTGGAAACCGTCCCACACAGAGATAGCGAAGGCTATCGGCCCAAGTATCGACAGCACCACGAGGAAGAACGTCCTCAGCGTGTCTATCACGAGGGCAGCGGCCTGAAACAGCAGTTCCAGCAACTCACGGAAGAAGTCGCGCACGCCCTTCTTCATCTGGTACATGCTCCGCTCGATGTACATCCCAGCCATGGTGACAAGGTCGTCGGGCGACCACCCCAGTTCCTCCAGTTGCTTGTCGAACTCCTCGTTCGACACTAAGTAGGCCGTCTCGGGGTTGCGCTTCATCGCCTCGTATTCCAGCTTGTCCTTCTGCTCCCGGTACTCGTTCATGTCCAGCGTCTCCGCCTCCAGCATCTTGGCCGTGCCCTGCACAATCGGCGAGAGCACTCCGCTGAGCGTGCCCAGCACCACCGTGGGGAAGAACATGATGCACAGCCCTATGGCAAACGGACGGAGCATCGGGAACACGTCAATCGGTTCGGCCCGCGCCAGCGACTGCCATACCCGGTAGGCCACGTAGAAGAGTGCGCCCAGTCCGGCGATGCCTTTCGCCACGCCCGCCATGTCCTCGCACAGCGGCATCATCTCGTCGTAGAGCGACCGCAGTATCTGGTGAAGGTTCTCGAAATCCATAGGCTACCAGTATCTTTCGTTCGCACTGCCGTAGAGCCCCATCACGCGGTCGAGGTCGTTCTTCTTCTTCGCCCTCAGGTAGCTCACGCTGATGTTCTTGTTGGTGTAGTAGCTCACGAGGTTGCGGTACCGCTTCATCTTCTGGTAGCAGCCCTCCACCACGTCCATGCGGTCCTTGTCCGTCATGGAGAGCGTGGTGATGTTCACCACGTTCTTCAGCTCCGTCAGCACGTCGCCCGTCTCCTCCAGCAGCTTGGTGTAGCCGAAGGCGATGGCAGAGAGTTCCTCCACCGTGAAGTTCTCGTCGCGCATCATCTTCTGGAAGCTGTTCACGTAGATGTCCGTGATGTCGCCCACCATCAGGATGGTCTGCTGCACCTTGCGGGCATCCTTGACGAGGTTGTTCACCGACTTCAGGGCATCGTAATACTTCTTGCCCTGCTCGTAGATTTTCACCGTCTCCTGAAAGTTCTTGACCATGTGGGTCGCCGTCGTCGATGTGTGCGCCACGTTCTTGGAGGTGTTCACGATGCTTTGCGCGATGTTGGACGGGTCGATGACCGTCCACTGTGCGCTTGCCTTGCCCGCCGTCAGCAGGCACAGGCAGATAAGGATTGTCATTCTTGCTTTCATTGCTCGCTATTGTTTGGTCTGTTCCTGTCTTACTCTTACATAGTCCCCGTTGGGCGAGAAGGTCAGCACGTCCGTCTCCTCGTTGTAGGCCACGTCGATGCGGAATCCCGTATTCATGAAGAGGTTGCCGTTCTCCATCTGCAGGAGGTAAGTCTGCGGTTTCAGCTCGCGTCCCAGCCCCTTGCGCTTGAACACCGTCACCTTGTATGCCTTGCCCTCCTTATAGATGAGCACGTCGGGCTTACCCTCCACGCTCTCCCAGTTGCCGCAGAGGGCGGGACGGTCGTCCCTTGCTGCCTCACTGCACGACTGCATGGCCATACTCGCCATTCCCAGCACGATGCCGCAAAGGAGCAGCATCTGCCTGCTTGTTGTCTTCAATCTTCTTCCCATGTTCTGAATCATTGTTGAATGTGATAAAATTGGTTGTGATAAATGTCATGTCTTGCTTGTCCTTCTTTTCTCCGCCAGCTGCCGGATGGCGGCTTCGATGTCTCCGCCCAGTTGCTCCGCCAGCCGATAGACCTCTACCTTCTCCGTTTCCTCGGTGGTGTAGGCAAGGTATTCCTCCGCACTCACCTCGGTGGCATAGACCGCCGACTGCGTGCCGCCCAGCCCGATCCACACCTCCTTGTAGAGCCTTGACGGGTGGTTGGCCATGTTGATGGAGAGAATCTGCGACTTCTCCTTCTCCGTCAGTCCGAGCAACGCCTGTATCTGGTCGAACTTGTTCATGTACTTCCGTTGGTCGAGCAGTATCTTGCAGTCGGAGTTGTTGATGATGCTCTCCTTCACCACGGGTGAGGAGATGATGTCGTCCACCTCCTGTGTCACCACGATGGCCTCGCCGTAATACTTGCGCACGGTCTTGTACATGTACCTCAGGTATTCCGCCATGTTCGCCGAAGAGAGAGCCTTCCATGCCTCCTCCACAATCAGCTGCTTGCGCACGCCCTTCAATCGGCGCATCTTGTTGATGAAGGCCTCCATGATGATGATGGTCACCACGGGGAACAGCTCACGGTTCTCCTTGATGCTGTCAATCTCGAAGACGATGAACCGCTTGCCGAGCAGGTCGATGTTCTCCGTGGAGTTGAGCAGGAAGTCGTAGCGTCCGCCCCGGTAATACTGCCGCATGGTGGTGAGCATATTGTCGATGTTGAAGTCGGACTTCTCCACCTTTATCTCCCGCTCCGCCAGTTCGCGGCGGTAGTCGTCGCGCATGTACTCGTAGAAGGTGTTGAACGAGGGAGTGATGCTCCGGTCTGCCCTGATGCGCTCGATGTAGGCGTTCACCGCACTGCCCAGCTCGCCGCTCTCCGTCTTCGTCACCTTGTCGTCTTCCGACTTCCAGAGCGTCAACAGCAGCGTCTTGATGCTGTCCTTCTTCTCCACGTCGAACACATAATCATCTGTATAGAACGGGTTGAACGAGATAGGCTTCTCCTCCGTGTAGGTGAAATATACGCCGTCCTCGCCGTGGGTCTTGCGCCGTATCATCTCGCATAGTCCCTGATAGGAGTTTCCCGTATCCACCAGCACCACGTGCGTGCCCTGCTCGTAGTACTGGCGCACGAGGTGGTTCATGAAGAACGACTTGCCGCTGCCCGACGGGCCCAGCACGAACTTGTTGCGGTTGGTGGTGATGCCCCGCTTCATGGGCAGGTCGCTGATGTCGAGGTGCAGGGGCTTGCCCGTGAGCCTGTCCACCATCTTGATGCCGAAGGGCGAGAGCGAGCTGCGGTAGTTGGTCTCCTCCGTGAAGAGGCACACGGCCTGTTCGGTGAAGGTGTAGAACGACTCCTCCGCAGGGAAGTCCGCCGCATTGCCGGGCATCGCCGCCCAGTAAAGCGTGGGGCAGTCGATGGTGTTGTGGCGCGGCATGCACTCCATGCCTGCCAGCTGACTGCCCACGTCGTTCTTGATGTGGCGCAACTCCTCCGCATCGTCGCTCCACGCCATGACGTTGAAGTGCGCCCTCACTGAGGTCAGTCCGTAGGAGTGCGCCTCGTTCAGGTATTGCTCTATCCACTCACGGTTGATGCTGTTGCTTCTACTGTATCGGGAGAGCGACTGCATGTTACGGGCGGACTTCTCGAACTTCTGCAGGTTCTCCTCGCTATTGTCGAGAATCACATACTGGTTGTAGATGTGGTTGCAGGGCAGCAGCAGTCCCACGGGACTGGCAAAGGAGAGACGGCAGTCAGAGCGGTCGGTGGAGAGTTTCTCGTACCTGACATCGGTGGATACCTTGCCGGGCAGGTCTTCCGCATCGGAGAGGGTGTGCAGGCACAGGCGGTTGTCGCCGATGCGCATCTCCCTTGCCGAGAGGTCGATGTCCTGCAAGGTGCGGTCGCCTTCGGGCATGAGGGAGAAATAACGCTCTATGAGTCCGGCCTTGTCCTCCGTACCGACAATCTCATCGGTTGTGAGACGGCGCAGCCTGATGAAGCCGCTGTCGTTCATGATGCGGGCGAACTGTTCCGTAGCCTCCATGAATTTCTCCGCTGTCTCCCTGTCCAGTTCCTTGGGGATGATATGCCCACGGCACAGCGTGCTGAAGTTGCTCTGTATACGGTTGCGCTCCTTCGTGGTCTTCGTAAGGAAGAGGTAGCAGGTGTGCTTCAGGTAGGGACGCTCGTTGAAGTGACGCTCAAACGAGCGGCTCAGGAAACTCATGTCGTCCTTGTGAAGTTCCGGCTGATAGCGTTCCTTGATGAACCAGTCCTGCTTGTGGACGATGGAATAGTCGGGCAGCACCTTGATGGCCTTGCACCAGCAGCCGTGTATGGCCTCGTATTCCGCACCCGTCACAGTGTAGAGTTCCGGCAGCTCCACCTCGTAGGCGACCGTGAGGTCGGCATCCTTTGAGACGATACAGCCGTGCTCCACCGCCAGCAGGGGAAACTTGTTTTCCAGTGTTGTCATTTTGGATATGTTCCTCATTCTTGTTCCGTTTTCTGTTTGTTCTTGAATAATCGGGTTATCCGCCGTCGGTTGATAAGGTATCGGGGGTGGCTGCGTGCCGCTCCCAGCTTCATCAGTCCGTGCTCGCCGTACCGGGCGTTCAGTGCGAAGGTCTGCCATACGAGGATGGACGACGACACCGCACCGAAGCCGATACATATCCACTGGCCGATGCCGACCATGTAGAGGATGACGAAGAGGATGAAGAGAGCCAGCAACCCACCTGCGAAGATGAACAGGTATTGAGCCTTCAGACCTTTGAACTCAACCGGACGGCCGATGCCCTTGTTGATGGGGTATTCAGCCATACATTATTATATTATAGGAAGAACGAGCGCAGAATGGTGGCTGCCACGATGAGGAAGATGCACGCTCCAAACCAGCTTGCGGCGGTCTTGGAGGTGTCGGGGTCGCCCGACGAGAACTTGCCATAGACCTTCACGCCGCCGATGAGTCCGACCACTGCGCCGATGGCGTAGATGAGTTTCGTGCCTGGGTCGAAATACGAGGTGACCATGGAGGTGGCTTCGTTGATGCCTGCCAGTCCGTTGCCCTGTGCGAATGCTGTTGCGCTTGCAGCGATGAGGAGTGCTGCCGAGAGGATTGTTCTGATACTGTTGTTCTTGTTCATATTGATGTTCTATTTTGTGCCCTCAAAGGGTGGATAGTCCTTGTCGGGCGGGTTGATAATGATTTACTTTATTCGGATATAGTGGTGTCGCCCTTTTGTTTCCACGGACTTAGGCTGTCCGTTTGCGGTCTGGATGTACCTTGTACCGCTCTGCCGCTTTGTTGTTGCATTACTTTCTATTCATTCTTTTTTTCGTTGCAATGGTTATACGTTATACATAGTCCCGGATGTTGAAGTCCTCCAGTTTGTCGGGGATGACGAAATCTTTCTTCGGCTTCTTCAGGCGAATTTCCATCAGTCCCTTGATGCGGATACTTACTTCCGTACTTCCGGCCATTAGTTTCTCATAGAGTTCCGTGTCCTCCAGTTCTGCGAAGACCTCCCTCGCTTTCTGCTGTTCCTTGCCCGACGGGTTCTTCTTGGTGGCTATGTGGACAGCCTCACCAATCTCGTCAAAGCTGAAACCAGAGGCTCGCGGACGTTCGCTTTCTTCTTCCGGCTCATCATCCGAATAACCCAGCTCGTCCGGTGAAAGGCTCTTGAAAGCCTTGTCGAGTTTCACGTCCGGGATGCGAGCGGAGTCCGTTTCTTGCTCGCTGTCTTTGTTTTCGCTTTCAAAAGTAATGTCGTTTTCCGACATCTCCACACCTTTTTCGGAAGTGGAATCCTTTGGCACAGGGGTGGCAGCGGTTGGCCTCGGAGACTGCATTCTGAACTTGCTTTTCCCGATAATCTCATTGTCGAAAACTGGAGATTGGGACATCGTTGGCCTTTCCTCCGCCGTTTCATGAAGCGACTTCCATACATCGGCAATGCCTCTCAGGAGTCTTGCCGCCTTGGTGTCGGCTATGCGGTCTGCAAGAAGCAGCAGGATAAACCAGACATTGCAGACAATGGACACGGAAAGCAGGATATAGGTGATGCTCATAATCTTGCCTTCAATGCTTCGTTCAATACTTCGTTGAAGGTTGTCCCGTGCATGCGGAAGTGGTCTTCCAGCACATTGTGGAGATAATCCGCTATGGTAATCTCACCTCGACAGCCGAGATTAGCCATCAGACTTATTTTCTGATGAAATTCCTCGCAGATGTAAACTTGCTTGCCGTCTCTTGCTTTGATGCCAGCCTTCTTAATGAACTTGTTGAAAATGCTTCTGAGATTCTTCTTCATTGTCTTGTAAATTTAGATGTGAATAATTTGATTGCCCCGATTTTATGCTTTAGATGCGATACACTGCACATCATTGATCTCGCAGAGTTTGCTCTGCAATACGTTTTTCACGTAATCGTCCACGGTACATTTGCCGTCTCCCATGACTTGGATGATATTCTCTATCACGGCATAAGTTGTCGGACTGATAGGAATAGGACGGGTATTCGCCTCGCGGAGTTGGTACTTCAATATGCTTTCCACAAAGGCGTCCACAGTGCAGCCGTCTGTCTCCATACCATGAATCAGACCCTCTATCATGTCATAGGTCGCTGCGCTGATAGATATAGACCGGGATTCCTTACCACTGAGACCATGCTTCAGCACGTTCTCCACAAAATCGTCCACGGTACAGCTGCCGTCTCCCATGACTTGGATGATTTGCTCTATCTTGGCATAAGTCTTCGGACTGATGGCCACTGGCATGGCATTCTTCTTGTTGATGCCATTGCTCTTCAAAAACACGCTACGGTAATTGCTCACTTGATTCTTCTTCATTGTCTTGAAATTTTTGATGTTAATACTGTTGTTAAATCAAATTGTCTCTTTGTTTCTTGTACAGTTCGTTGATGCGGTCCTTGTGCTGTTGCAGGTGGAACCGCAGGACGGTGTCGATGTATCCGCCCACTGTCGTGTCCTCCGGGGCGATGCTGTTGACTATCTTCAGGATGACGCTGTGGACATCCCTGCTGATATACACGCACTGCCGGGTCTTGATTTCGTTGCGACCGAGATATAGCCCGATATAGTCATCGTCCTGCTGTTTCTTTTTGCCGCCCGCATCGCGCCTCGTTGGAGCGTAGGACTTTTCTTCCTGTCCTTGCACGGACTGTTCTTGTACGGGAGGAGGCATCTGTTCCTCGCTTCTTTTCTTTCCGATGGAGGCAATCAACAGTTCCTCGTCAATGCCTTCCGTATTCACTTTTCTGCTTGCCATAATTACGGGTTGTTTATGATGTTACTGATTTCCTCTGCAAATTCCTTGATGCCGCTCCCCTTCAGCAGGGCGGAGTCCATCGGGAAGATGGTGGAACGGAACACGCCCTTCCGTTCTTCCGAAAGGTCACGGCGGTATTTCTTGCTGTCGGGCAGTCGTGTGGATAAGACCGAAAGCCCCATCTCCGCCATCACGTCCTCATAGACCTCATACAGCCCGTTCTTCTCCCTGCCGTCAACCATCGTCCAGAACAGGTGGAAGGCTTTTGTCTTCGCCCTGCCTGTCGTCATCAGGTTGTCCTTGAACATGGTGGCGAACTGGAGCGTGCTCTCCACCACGAAACGGTCTGCACTGACTGGGGCGAAGATGTAGTCCATCTGCGAGAGCGTCTTGACCACGCCATTCGCCTTCAGCGTGCCGGGCATGTCGAAGAACACCACATCGGGCTTCACCTCCTCGTTTGCCAGCAGTTTCTCCGCATCGTCCAAGGCGTTCACCGCATCGCTCTCCACTATCGGATAGGCATGCTTCTTGATTTTGCGGAAATGGTCGCAGGCCAGTGCCTTGAAGTAGAGGCTTTCCTCTATCAGTTTCAACTCGCGCTCACGCAAACCGTGAATGCTGTGCTGCGGGGCATCGCAGTCCACCACCGCCACATTCAGCCCCATCACATTGTGAAGGTAACTTGCGGCAAGGGCAGTGACGGTGGATTTGCCGATGCCTCCCTTCTGTGTCGCAAAGGCGACGAAGATTTCTTTACTCATGTCTTCTCGTTTTTGAATGATTACTTACTCGTTTTATTGTCTCTCTATGGGATTGCATCCCGGTGTCTTCATTTATGCGGATGATTGGTTTGTCGCTTCAACGGCTTTCCCCTTATCCGGTTCTTCGCCTGTTTGAATCCCCACTGAATGACGGCATGAAGTCATTGCGTCATTACGTATGCGCTTCATCGTATCAGTGGATTGCCGGACCTTTGAAAATCCGCTTTTCCGCTTACCCGTCAAACCGGTTACGCATGGATTTGAACAGTCGGTTTTCTACGTCCGCAAATCATCCGTGAACTGAATCACGATGCAAAAGTATAGGCATTTTTTCATATCCGTATCACTTTCGGAATGAGTGGCAGCGAGTGGCACAGGGTGGTAGCGGTTGGCACAGCAAAAACGCTGATTCAGAGGCGAAAATAGCCGTAATTTTGCACCCAAGCGACAGGGCTTGCCCTTGGAACACTGCCACCAGGGTTATCAGGCAATACACCAATCCGTCCGAAGGCGGATTTTTATTGGCATTAGCCAATAGCAAGATGTCTTTTCAGTTACTCAAAAGGATTTGAGTTACCCGAAAAGCTCTCGCCCCACTGACGAGGGATGGCTCTTCCTCCGAAGTCGGGAAGCCTGATGAAAACCGATGGTTGGAGGCCCAGAAAGGGGACCTTGGCGCAAAACCACTAAATCCAATCAATAATGCAGAAAGAGAAAAGAAGAACGGGGCGATGCCCCAAGTTGGACACGAAGACGCACTGCGTGATGGTACGCTTCGACGACGGCGAGTGGAACAGGTTCCTCGCCATGCACGAGAAATCGGGTGTCTATGCCAAGGCGGTATTCCTGAAGGAGCAGTTCTTCGGCAGGACGTTCAGGGTCGTCACGATGGACAAGGGCTTGGTGGACTATTACACCAAGCTGTCGGATTTCCATGCGCAGTTCCGTGCCATCGGTACGAACTACAACCAAGTCGTGAAGGAATTGCGGTCGCATTTCTCCGAGAAAAAGGCGATGGCGTTGCTCTACAAACTGGAGAAATGCACGGAGGAACTGGCGGCGTTGAGCCGCAGGATTGTGGAACTCTCAAAAGAAATGGAGGAGAAATGGTCACCAAAATCAGTTTAGGGAAGTCGCTCTACGGTGCCCTCGCCTACAACGGGGAGAAGATCAACAAGGAGCAGGGTCGGCTGTTGGCCACCAACCGCATCTTCAACGACGGGAGCGGCACGGTGGACATAGCCAAGGCGATGGAGGGCTTCATGGCCTTCATGCCCGCCACGGTGCGCACGGAGAAACCTGTGCTGCACATCTCCATCAATCCGCATCCCGATGATGTGCTGACGGACACGGAGCTGCAGGAGATAGCACGGGAATACCTCGACCGTCTGGGCTACGGCAACCAGCCTTATATGGTCTATAAGCACGAGGACATTGACCGCCACCACCTTCACATCGTCACCATCAATGTGGACGAGAGCGGCAGGCGACTCAACCAGGACTTCCTCTTCCGCAGGAGCGAGCGCATACGCAAGGATCTGGAGCGGAAGTATGGGCTGCACCCGGCAGAGCGACGAGGCGAGCGCATAGAGCGTCCGCTGCACAAGGTGGACACTTCGGCAGGCGATGTCAAAAAGCAGGTGGGTAACATCGTGAAGGTGGTGAACAGGCAGTACCGCTTCCACTCACTGGGCGAATACCGTGCGCTGCTGTCGCTGTACAACGTGACGGTGGAGGAGACGCGGGGCATCGTGCGTGGACGGGAATACCACGGGCTGGTGTTCTCCGCAACGGATGATGCAGGCAACAAGACGGGAAATCCGTTCAAGTCCTCGCTCTTTGGCAAGTCAGCCGGATATGATGCGCTGCAAAACAAGTTTGCACGCTCCAAAAAAGAGATAAAGGACAGGAAACTGGCTGAAATGACGAAGCGCACTGTATTGGCGGCTCTGGAGGCGACTCACCACCAGGACCGCTTCATCGCCCTGCTCAGGGAAAGAGGCATCGACACGGTGCTGCGACATACGGAGGACGGGCGCATCTACGGCGTTACCTTCATCGACCACCGCACGGGCTGCGTGCTCAACGGCTCACGCATGGGCAGGGGATTTTCGGCCAATGCCTTGCAGGAACACTTCACGCTGCCATTCGGCAACAACGAGCCGATAACGATGACTGTACCTGCAGAAGAGAGCGTTCCTTCTGAAGAAAGAAACGCTGTCATGCCGAAAGCAGAGGAGTACACCGCTGACGGTTTCCACATCTCAGGCGCAGGGCTTTTCTCACCCGACGGTTCTGGTATCGACCCCGAAGAGGAGGCGTTTATCCGTGCCATGCAGCGGAAGAAGAAAAAGAAAAAGCGCAAGGGACTGGGAATGTAATCAAAGTATCAACAATCAAAAAAGAATCAAGGTATGTCACAAGAAGACGATTTGAGGGCACTGGCGAAAATCATGGATTTTCTGCGTGCTGTGAGTATTATACTGGTAGTGATGAACGTGTATTGGTACTGTTACAGTGCCATACGGCTGTGGGGTGTGGACATCGGTGTGGTGGACAGGATTCTGATGAACTTCAACCGCACGGCGGGACTGTTCCACTCCATCCTCTACACGAAGCTGTTCGCCGTACTCCTGCTCGCCCTTTCCTGCCTCGGCACGAAGGGCGTGAAGGGAGAGAAAATCACTTGGAGCAGGATTTGGGCGGCACTGGCAGCAGGCAGCGTGCTGTTCTTCCTCAACTGGTGGATATTGGCGTTGCCACTGCCCACGGAGGCGGTGGCGGGCCTGTACATCGCCACCATCGGCATGGGCTACGTCTGTCTGCTGATGGGCGGGTTGTGGATGAGCCGCCTGCTGAAGCACAACCTGATGGAGGATGTGTTCAACACGGAGAACGAGAGTTTCATGCAGGAGACAAGGCTGCTGGAGAACGACTATTCCGTGAACCTGCCCACACGCTTCTACTACCGCAAACGCTGGAACAGGGGCTGGATCAACGTGGTCAATCCCTTCCGTGCCTCCATCGTACTGGGCACGCCGGGCAGCGGTAAGTCGTATGCCGTGGTGAACAATTTCATCAAGCAGCAGATAGAGAAAGGATATTCGATGTATGTGTATGACTTCAAGTTCCCCGACCTCTCCATGATTGCCTACAATCATCTGCTCAACCACCCGGAGGGGTACAAGGTGAAACCGCAGTTCTACGTCATCAACTTCGACGACCCTCGCCGCAGCCACCGCTGCAACCCCATACACCCGGATTTCATGACCGACATTTCGGATGCCTACGAGAGTGCCTATACTATCATGCTCAACCTCAACCGCACGTGGGTGCAGAAACAGGGCGACTTCTTTGTGGAATCGCCCATCATCCTCTTCGCTGCCATCATCTGGTTCCTGCGCATCTATCAGGACGGCAGGTATTGCACCTTTCCCCATGCCATCGAACTGCTCAACCGCCGCTACGAGGATGTGTTTCCCATCCTGACGAGCTATCCCGAACTGGAGAACTATCTTTCGCCCTTCATGGACGCTTGGCAAGGGGGAGCGATGGAACAGTTGCAGGGACAGATTGCCAGCGCGAAGATTCCGCTCTCACGCATGATTTCGCCACAGCTCTACTGGGTGATGTCGGACAGCGAGTTCACGCTCGACATCAACAACCCCGAAGAACCGAAGATTCTCTGTGTGGGCAACAATCCCGACCGCCAGAACATTTACGGTGCGGCACTCGGATTGTATAACTCCCGCATCGTGAAACTCATCAACAAGAAGGGGATGCTGAAATCGTCGGTCATCATCGACGAGCTGCCCACCATCTATTTCAAGGGACTGGACAACCTCATCGCCACGGCACGCAGCAACAAGGTGGCGGTGTGTCTGGGCTTTCAGGATTTCTCGCAGCTGGTGCGTGACTATGGCGACAAGGAAGCAAAGGTGGTGATGAACACCGTCGGCAACATCTTCTCCGGGCAGGTGGTGGGCGAGACCGCCAAGACGCTTTCGGAGCGTTTCGGCAAGGTGTTGCAGAAACGGCAGTCTATCTCCATCAACCGTCAGGACGTCTCCACCTCCATCAACACACAGATGGACTCGCTCATTCCGCCGAGCAAGATTTCCGGCCTCACGCAGGGCATGTTCGTGGGTGCGGTCAGCGACAACTTCGACGAGCGCATCGAGCAGAAGATTTTCCATGCGGAGATTGTGGTGGACAACGCAAAGGTCGCCGCCGAGACGAAGGCCTACAAGCCCATTCCCGTCATCACGGACTTCACGGACGAGCAGGGCAACGACTGCATGAAGGAGAAGGTGCAGGAGAACTACAACCGCATCAAGGACGAGGTGAAGCTGATTGTCAAGGACGAGCTGGAGCGCATCGCCAGCGATGAAAGCCTGAAGCATTTGCTGCAGAATAAGTAAGAACGATTAAGGGAGAGCCAATCCTTCGTTGACTCTCCCTTAATCTGTATTTATAGCAGGGTTCCTTATCCCATTCCGTTGATTCGTTCATTCAATTTCCGAATCTTGTCTATCAGTTGGCTGAATGGCAGTGAATCACCGTAAATCATGGTTCCCTGCATCACCTCATAATCCTTCTTCCATTCCTCCACGATGTTTTCCGGCGGCACTATCCGCAAGGTGGCAGGCTGCAAAGTGTCATAGTCGAATCCTCGCAGACCGATAAAGGTGCGGCGATGGTCGATGACCGACTGATAGAGCGCTTTGTCCTGCAAGGCTTCCTCAGCAATCGGCGTATCCATAATCTGCCCGATGTCGTAGAGGTGTCTCGACATACGTTCGGTACGAATGTTCTCCTTCGGCTTGGCAAATTCCTCGTGCAGCAGGAACACCTTTTCAAGGAATGTGCGTTGTGGCAGCACGGCACGGACTTCAAACTCTTTTTCCGTGAATGGAGCCTTTGTGAAGACCTCGTCGATGAACGACCGCAATTTGACGGGAGTGACCGGCTCGCTCATGGAACGGCCGCTGACCTCAATGATAACCTTGGGACGGATATAGACGTTGTCGTCAAAAGCGGGATGATAGGCCACCTCGATGATTTCAGGGTCGGTCGTCGTCACGGGGGTGATGTTCACGGACACCGTAAACGCATCCTTGGAAATGCCGTCCCGGACGAGTTGTTCCGCCAAGTCATATTGCAGCCTTTCCCTGACAAACGAGCAGGAGGCACGGCGCAGTTTGTCGCTTATCTGAGTCTTCGACAGCTTTCCGTTGAAACCAAGATATTCACGGTCTATGGCAATGTCGGCATCCTCGGACATTCGGCTGATGAGATGCCAGCACTTGCTCAGATTGGTACCGCCCTTGAAGGAGATATGCTCCGCATAGGGCAAAGCGAACAATGCCCGCAAGACTGCCGTCACCCACCAGTCTTTCTCGATTATCTGAAGGTGCAACCCGTTCTCGGCTTGCACACGGCGTATGATTTCCTGTCGGTCTTTTACGGATAAATCTGCAAATTTCATAGCTATGAGAGTTTTTTGCGCACCCATATCGGTGCAAGTTGGATGTCTTTCTGATAGTCTTCCTCGGTCACATGTTCAAGATGTTTTCTGATAACGGCTATCTGTTCATCGGTCACGTTGTGTTCACCAATCTCGCGCATGGCGGTCACGATAAGCTGCATCAGGGTAGAGCGGAAAGCGAAAATACGCATTTCCGACGTATGCTTGAACAGGATGCCCTTGCCCTTCCCGATGGACACGCGACGCCCGGAACCATCCGTGACAAACACGACATTGGCCGGAATCTGGGTGGATAGTCCCAGCTTGTTCAGTACGTATGCTCCAGTAGGGGCAATCCTCACCTTGTCGCGCTTGGCGATAGCTTCGGCAATCTCTTCAATGGAGGGCGGTATGATGCCGCTGCCCCATTTTCTGTCCACTTTTGGATAGCAATAGATGCCCTGGGCCACACGCATAAGGTCGCCCGCACGGCACAGACGGACCAAGGCCGACCGTACCGCATCGGAAGATGCCGGGTGAAAGTCATCGGGAAAGAAGAGCCTTCCCCTTTTGGATTTCTCCACCCTTCTTTTTATCTCGTTATAAACGCTTTGTGCTGCCATTTCTTCTTTAATTTTGCCACAAATGTATAATAAATTTGTGACATAACCAAACGGATAGACCGTTTTCATTCAAGTACATACGTTTTTCTTGTCCTAAAACAATTATTGGGATAGGAAAAGCCGACTTTTATGTCCCTTTTACCTCCTCATCCGCTCCAATTCCTCATCCCGTCGAATCTTCTCATTGAGTTTCTTCTGCATCTTGTCGATGAAATAGGTACGGCTGGGATTCTTGCGCAGTTTGATGGCAGAGTAGTAGCGGTAGCACTCCTTGGTGTCAAGCCCGAAGAACTCGTAGAGGGCAGGGGCGAGCACCTTCAGGGGTGTCTCTCCGTTGTCAATGCAACCCATCTCGCTCAGCCCGTAAATCAGTTCCACGAGGTCGAGGGTGTTGCCCGTCCATTGCAAGGACTTTGGCGTTTCGCTTTTGGCGGCAGTAATATTGGTTGAATGGATGTTGGATGTGAGTGGTGGCACTTGGGGAGTGGTAAGGAACTTCTGCATCTTCCTCACGAAAGAAAGTGCCTTTCCGATATAGGCGGCGGCTTCCTTGCGTTCTTCGGATAACAGACGCACGGGGTGGTGTTGCAACTCGATTTCAATATAAGCCAGTGCGATGGCGGTATGGCTCGCATGGCTGCTGCCGCACAGTTCGATTACTTGGTTGGCGAAAGCCATATATGCCGTTTCCATATTGCAGTCTCCGGCTTCATTGATACGGCGGAAGAACTCGGTATCCGCCAGTAAGAAATAGTTCATGTCCTGTCAATTTTGAAATTTTACACTCTGTTTTCGGTATGCGCACATGAATAATATTGGCAAAAATCGCGACCAAAAAGCAAAAAATCCGGCACGGTATTTACAACGTACTGGATTTCAGTGCAATAAGAATTGATATTTTTTATCCGGCATGAATTATGGTCGTCTTAAAATGTTCTATTTCAGAACATTGCTTTATTAAACGGATTATAGAAATGTTCTCCTATGGTACATCCCGGCTATTTCATGGTTTCCATGCGTGTGTAGATGCTCCGGTACACTCCGTTGGAATAACTCTTTTGTGAGGAGAGTGTCCAGCGTGCTTCGGGTAGTGCCGACTTGAAGAAATGCCGTCCCGTTCCCGATATGAAAGGCACGGTATATAGGATAATCTCATCCACCACCCGCATACGCAACAGCCCGTTGATATAGTCCGAATTGTCGGGGGTGGCTTCTGCGAGATAGCAGATGTTGGTATTGTCTTTCCGCCATTCGTCCAGCATGGAGATGGAGTAGTCCGGCGTGACATGGTAAAGCGCGTTTTCCCTTATTTTGTCAATATCGCAGCGGTCAAGGCGTAAATCCTCATACGCTTTGCCATATAATTCTGAAGAATGACACCCGTCCATCGTGAGGACGGCAAGAATCTGAACTTTACCCATAGCCTTTTTCTTTCGTTGGGCAAGGAGCAAAAAAGTAGCGTGCAATCCACACTACTTTCAAGCGACGGCTCTGGTAAAGCCTTTTACGGAGAGTACGTGAATGCACGCTATGCGTAGGCATAGCATAAGCATCACGCAATCGTCTCCGTAGTGTCAATTTACCAGATTTTCGCTCGAAACGCCTTGCGGTCTTATGTTATATATCGGCGGCGAAAGGCTCCCCAATCGCCGTTTACCTTCAAATGTTCATGCAAAGATAGCTAAATTCAGTGAATTACCGGCTATGATTGCCTGAATTTGTATTTCAAGCCATACTCTTCCAGCTTGCTGTACAGCGTTGTACGTCCTATTCCGAGCAGTTCGGCGGCAACCTTGCGGTTACCGTTCGCCTGCTTCAATGCACGCAAAATCCGTTCCTTGTCTTCCGCATCGTTACGCAGGGCAAAGCTGACGGAAGAGGTCGGTTTTGTCACGGCAAGTTCCAGATGCTCTTTCGTGACAAGTCCGGTCTGCGCCTGTAACACCGCACCCATGATTTTCTGCCGAAGCTCACGGACATTGCCCGGCCAAACATGGGTCAGCAATGTCTTACGGGCTTCTCCGTCAAATCCGATAACATCACATTCCAGCTCTTTGTTCGCAATTTCACGGAAGAACTCAGCCAACGGCATGATGTCCTCCTGACAGTCACGCAACGGCGGCACGGTTATTACGAAATCATGCAGACGGTAGAGTAAATCCTGCCGGAAACGCTTTTCACTCACCGCTATTTCCAAATCTTCGTTGGTGGCGGCGATGATGCGGACATTGAAATTCCTGTCCGATTTGTCACCGACTGGGCGATACCGCCTTTCCTGTATAGCGCGGAGTAACATCTGTTGGGTTTCCAACGCGAGATTGCCCACCTCATCCAGAAATAGTGTGCCGCCTTCCGCTTCATGGAAATACCCTTTCTTGGTACTGTCTGCACCCGTAAACGCGCCTTTGACGTGTCCGAAGAATGCCGACGGCGCAAGTTCTTTTGAGAGTGAACCGCAGTCCACCGCCACAAATGGCTTGCCTGCACGTTTGCTCTTGTCATGCAACAGGTGGGCAATATGCTCCTTGCCCGTGCCGTTCTCACCAAATATCATCACGCTCATATCGGTGGCGGCTACCAGCCTTATGCGGTGCATGATTTTCTGAAAGGCGGAACCTTCACGGGCGAATATAGGCATACGGCGTTGTCCTGCCTGACGTTCTTTCAGTATGGAACGGATCAGGGGGACAAGTTTATCCTCCACAAGCTGTTTGGGAATATAGTCTATCGAGCCGAGTTTCATGCTTTCCACGGCGGTATTAACTTCGGCGTAGTCGGTCATAATGATGAAGGGCTGCATCTTTCCCTCCTTTCGCATCCAGCACAAAAGGTCTATGCCACTGCCGTCAGGCAGACGCAGGTCGGCAACCACGATATCATTATCTGTTGCCTGTTGCAGATGTTTCTTCGCGGTTGAGAGGTGGTAAGCCTTCATATTGCGGTAGCCCTCCCGTGCCAGCAGGTTGCAGACATATTCGCAATACACGATGTTGTCCTCCACCACGATTATTCTTGTCTTATCCATTTTCGTATTTTCTCCTTTCCTCTTCTGCCTGCCGGATTATTTCCGTTCCTTTATCCAGCAAGGTAGTCACAGCATAGCTTAATGTTTCACCATTTGGAAGTGTATCGCTATGAAGCAATCCGTAAAGTTTCCTCAGCGGTTGGTCGGCACGGAGTATCTCCCACGAGCTGCGCAGGTGGTGTGTCAAGGCATCAAGTTCTTGCAGGTCGTTTCGCGTTGCCGCATCCCGTACAGCCTGCATTTCCTTCTCTGTTTCCGTTATCAACCTCTCCAACATGATAGCTTCATTACCGTATGACAATAAGGTGGAAAAGTCCGGCTTTCCGTCCGGTGCTTCTTTTATAGCGCATCTGTCGGAAACCTCCATCAGTTCTGATATTGAGAACGGTTTGAACAGGCATCCGGCAAATCCTTTTGCCAAAAGTTCCTCCGCATCGCAACTGCCCGAAGCGGTTGCCACGACCACGGGGATTGTTTGTGAATTGCCCACGTTGGACGAGCGGAGCAGTTCCAGCAGCTCGAAACCGTTTATATCGGGCATATTCAAGTCCGTCAGCAACAAGTTGTACTCTTTTCGGCGTACCATTTCCATAAGTTCTGCCGCATCCGTGCATGTATCACAGTGTATTCCCTCCTGTGCATACATTTCTTTCAGCATCAGGAGTAGCACCTCATCATTGTCGATGGCGACAATATTGAAGTTTCTGTCCTTTCGGTGGATATAAGTCTGTATCTCTTTTTCTGGCAGTTCTTTGGCTTTCTGCATGGGTATCTCCACTGTGAAACGGCTGCCTTTCCATTTCTCGCTTTCCAAACGGATTTTGCCGCTAAGCATCGTCACTATATTCTTCACAATGGTAAGTCCAAGTCCGAAGCCGTCTTTTGCAGCAGCATTTGAAAGGCGTTCAAACGCACCGAATACCTGTTGCTGTTCATCTTCAGTCATGCCTGTACCCGTATCTTTAACCGTAATTGTTAGCACCCCGTTGGTATAGTTAGTTGTTAGCGACACACCGCCTTCTTCTGTGAACTTGATAGCATTTGACAGCAGGTTATTTCCAATTTGGATTATACGCTCCTTGTCGGTCAATACAACGGCATCACTTACGTTCTTCACTGTCAGCGACAGCCCTTTGTTCATGGCGATTGGCATGAACTCCGTTTCAAGTATGTGCGTGATTGCTGAGATCCGGCAAGGTTGCATTCTGGGCTGCTCCTTTCCATTATCCAAACGGAAGAAGTCAAGCAGAGTGTTGAGCATATCCCGCATACGGTTTGAAGATTGCTGTATGCTTTGAAGAAAATGTACATTGTTCCCTTTGCTGCACTCTTTCTGCAACAGCTCGGTATAACCTGTTATTGCCGTTAGTGGTGTGCGGAGTTCGTGGGTGATGGTATGCACCGCCTTCTTCCGGGAGGTTATGAGTGCCTTGTTTTGTTGCACGGACTGTTCCAGTTGCCCTATCAAATCCGTTGTCTTGCGTTTATATCGTTTGATGCTCTTTGCATCACGGTGTATGATGATATAGGAAATGACCAACAGCAAAAGAACAAATCCCATCAAGCTGCCTATCTGCATAAATGATTTTTCACGCATGGCGGTTATCTCGCTTTCTCTATTTTGTAAATCAGATTGTACCTTCTTTTCGATTTGGCAAATCAAACCTCGCAGTTGTCTGTTAAGTTCAGCATTTCGAGCCGCAAGACTGTCGGCTTGTTCCGACAACCGACGGCTTTGTGCTTTCTGTTCGCTGATTACGTATCTATTGAGCGAATGAAGGATAGTGGTTGATACTGCTGGAGTTACTTCCTTTTTTTTGCCGAATATGCCTAAGAAACCTTTTCGTTTTGGCTTTTTGGACTGTTCCTGCACACTTTTCTGTACAATAACCGGAATTTGATTGGCTATCTTCTTGTTAATAGATTGTTGTTCATCCATTAACCGGACTATCTGGAACATCTGTCGTTCCTTATCCTCTAAAAGACTGCGCACACTATCGATGCGCTCTGCTGGATAGGTGGCCTTGAAACGGCAGAGCATACTGTCCATTGCCATACGCCGTGCATGGTAATGCTCGATATCTTTATCGTTCCATTCCAGTATTGTTTCACCCAATAGAGAAAATTTTATCATTTGAATATTGATATTGTTTATTTCTTTTCGGAGCTCGTCTATTTTTTTATTGCCAAGTTCTAATGCTTCTATCTCCTGCCATTCATAGAGGCTATTATATGCCATACATCCGATAAGAATGGAGATAAGTATATATCCCAACCGTATTGCCTTATAGAAATTTCCTGACCGCTCCATTATTTTAATGACATTGATTTTTGGAACATGAATAAAAGTTTATCTTTTTCGTTCATGCGGATATTATCAGAATAACCGTCTTTTGTTATTTGATACCCACATGGCTTAACCATAAAAATGCCTAAGCCCTTAGTGTACG
Source organism: Segatella salivae F0493 (assembly GCF_000477535.1). Taxonomy (NCBI): domain Bacteria; kingdom Pseudomonadati; phylum Bacteroidota; class Bacteroidia; order Bacteroidales; family Prevotellaceae; genus Segatella; species Segatella salivae. The sequence continues at coordinate 352,247 of NZ_AWGW01000007.1, read as the reverse complement.
AACTTACTTCTGAGGCATAGTCTTTACTTGTATTTAATGGAACTTTCCCTTTAATATGACACCACTCATTATTACAACTGATGTCTTCAATCTCAGACATCAGTTTTTGCAAATCTGTAATAGCTTTGGAACTCGCTACTTGGGGTATCTGCAACTCAAAACAGAGCATCGGTTCGAGAATGTCCACACCTGACTGTTGCAAAGCCAGCCTGAAGACATAAGGGGTCAGCTGTCTGAAATCAGCAGGTGTACTTACCGGGCTATAATACTCGGCTTGAGTAAAAGTTACTTTCAGATCTGTCACTTCCCATCCATGTAAACCAGATTGGCAAGACATACGAATCCCTTCAAAAACGGCATTTTGAAAAGAATGGTTCAGATAACCATAGGAGATGTCACTTTCGATTTGCAACCCTGCCCCTAACGGTAAGGGTTCAAGAGTCAGCCCTATTGTGGCCCAGTAAGGGTTGGGTGGTACTTCGATCTGAATAATCTTATTGACCTTTTTTATAGGTCGTTCTTTGTAGATAGTCTTGATCTCATCAAAATGGACCTTTACGGAAAATCGTTCTTCCAGCAATGTCTGTATGATTTCCTTTTGGGTCAAACCATATAACGAGATTTCCAATTCATCACTATATGAGTTTATGGAAAAGGACAAAGACGGGTCTTCAATCCACAATGTATTCAGAGCGGATATCACCTTGCTTCTCTCTTCGGGCTTATTTGGCCGGACGGAGGATTTGAGAGCGGGATGCTGATGAGATAATCCTTGAATCAAACAAGGTTTAGCACCTAAATAATCTCCGATTCGAAAATCTTCTATATCTTCTACAATCGCGATATCATTGGCACCCACTTCATCAACATTTATCTCTCTGCCCTGATAAATAGTCTTTAGATTTTTAATCTTGATGAATTTTTCCGAATCGTTGATTCTTACAACGTCTCGAAGTCTCAGACTTCCGTCAATTATTTTAAGAAAACTTCTTTTATGCCCTTTGGGGTCATGCTCTATCTTATAGAGATAAGCTGAAAGTCTGTTTGAGACTGATGCCGGAGGAAGTATAAAAGAAGAAATGGCGTCCAACAACTCATTGATACCGATATTGAACATTGCTGATCCATGTAGCACCGGATAGACTTTGGCTTTTGCCACAAGAGCGATTATCGTATTCCAATAATCAGCCGGTGAAATTTCGCTATCCGCCAAATATCGTTCTAATATATCGTCGTCATGGTTGCATACAAATTCTTTGTATTCTTCCTTTATATATGTTTGGGAGCAAACCGGATAAACCGATCCATCGACAACAGTTTGCATAAACAGGACATCTTGCGACAGATTTGTTTTTATATCCATATACAAACGCTCCAAATTCACACCGGCACGGTCAATCTTATTGATAAATATAATTGTCGGGATTTGCAGCTTTTGTAAAGTACTGAACAGCAACTTTGTCTGCGCTTGTATGCCTTCCTTTGCGGATAAGATGAGGACTGCTCCATCAAGCATTTTGAATGTCCGCTCCACTTCCGCAATAAAATCCATGTGTCCCGGAGTGTCAATGATATTGCATTTCACTCCATTCCAGATAATAGATGTCGTAGAAGCCCGGACAGTAATTCCTCTACGTTTCTCTATATCCATAGAGTCCGTTATGGTGTCACCATTATCCACACGGCCGCACTTTTCCGTTGCTCCACTGGCAAACAGCAGATTCTCGGTTACGGAAGTTTTTCCTGCATCAATGTGAGCAAGAATTCCTAAATTTATAATATTCATTTGGATTAAGCAATAATATACTACAGTAGATGCATTGTCGAAACGCACCTTTTAATACCTCCTCGTAGCATATGAGAACTACAGGATTACTAACTCGTATTAATATGTATATTATTACTGCCGCATAACGATTACAAAATTACACAAAAAAATATATCTAACAAAAGTGGGAGGATTTTTTAACTTTTTACCATAGACATTTTATTAGGGAAGCGTAGGTTCAACTGGCAAGTACAAATAAGTAGAAATGTTTGAACAACACCGTTTTAGGAAGTTGAAAAATCAAGTTTCTCTCTCGGTATAGCGTTTATTTTGGCCAATATCTTCTTTAGTTTAGCATTTGTGTATTTCCCATTCGTGTTCTATTTAGCTCCTTATTATGAGTATGTAGCAAGTTACTTATCAAATTCAGCCTCTTTGAGGGTCAAATATGGTTTTGCAAATGGTGACTGACAAGACATAAACAAGGTCAGCAGGAATTTTTTACATAAATGGACATGAATGTATATAACCTAAAATAAGAATAAATTTTAATAAGGGCTGCCCAAAAAGAAAAAAATGCAGTTGCCATCCTATAGATACTTGCAGAAAGGATAAAATTTACTTTTAGACCTTTTGGGATAGCCCTTATTAATACTTCAGATAAAATTCCTTAGGTTATATTTTCAATCCTTTGGACCGGGTTTCCTCCTTGGCATACAGTCCCGGACGCCCGATTATGACATGGTTGGCAACGATACTATCCGCCGGACTGCGTATCTGCGGCGGTGCATTTTCGGGATATTGCGCCTGCCTGTTCCTCACATCTTCCGCTTCCGGCTTGAGCTGTTGCCCTTCATTCTCCTTTTCTGCGACTTCGGGCGTGGGTGGCGCAAGCTCCAGCTGAATTTTTCGGTCAAGGGCGGCAAGTTCGGACTTCAACTGCTTCAGCTCGTCCTCCTTCTTCCACACCTTACCCGCTATCTCCTGTAACTGCGGTATCTCCATCTCCAGCACCTCGTTCTTCGCCTTGTACTGGTCGATGATGGAGGGTATCCTCTCCATCGCGTTGAGGAAGTTGCGGGCGGCGGCCAACGGGTCAGCCATCGCCAGATGCCCGTTGTTGTAGGTGTACTTGTAGTTCCCCTCGACCACGAAGCGGTTGTCGGTGAACTCCAATCCCTCTTTGAGTATCCTTTCGCTCACCACCTTTATCGGAAAACCGTAAAGTTCACCGACCTGCGTGTACAACCCTCCGGTCGTGGCATTCTTGGCTATCTCCTGCAAACGCTTTCCGATGACCTTCTCATCGGCGGAATCCACTCCGTCCACCTTTATTATATTAAGGCGGTTGCCCTCCTTGTCGGTCTGCACCACCGACAGGAAGCGGTTCCAGTCCTCCGTCATGGCATCTATGAAAGCCGTGTTGTTGCGCAACTCGCCGGTCTTTGACTCCAGCTTGAACTCCGAATCACGCTTGCCCTTGTTGAACGACTTGCGTTCCCCTTCGAGCGATGCGATCCGCTTTTCCAGTTTCGCCTTGTCCAACAGGTCGGTATTGCCGGAGAGCAACGCCATGTATTCCGAGAAATTCATGCCCGATTTTTCGTCCATTGCCCCCTCGTCGATGGTACGCGCACCCATCGCACCGCTTTTGAGCTGGCTTATGAAAGTCTGCTTGCAGTGCAGGAGGTTGAACTTGTAGCTGTCCAGTGACTTCTCCACCGCGTAGATGATTACATCCACGTTGTTCCCGGCGAAATGTTTGGCAATCTCATTACCTGCCCTAACTCCGCGTCCGTCACGCTGTTGCAAGTCGGACGGTCGCCACGGCGTATCGAGATGATGGATAGCCACACACCGTTTCTGGGCGTTCACACCCGTTCCGAGCATAGAGGTAGAGCCGAACAGCACACGCACCGTCCCGGCGTTCATGGCGTCTATCACCGCCTTCCGCGCCTTGTCGGTCTTGCACTCCTGAATGAAGCGCACCTCGCTTGGCGGTATACCGTAGTCCTCCGTCAGTTTGCGCTTGATTTCCGAATAGACGTTCCACCCGTCGCCCGGCTGGTATGTCCCCAAATCAGAGAAAACGAACTGCGTGCCTTTCTGGGCGTCGTATTTTTGATAATACTCCGCGATCATCTTGGCACAGTGACTCGCTTTGTTGTCGGGATGATCTTCGTAATTCGGGTCTATCATGCGCATGTCGAGTGCCATTTTCCGGGCATAGTCCGTGGCGATGAGCATCTTCGCCTTTTCTTCCGTTTCCGAAAGCGGCAGCCTGCCCAACAGGGTAGCGTCGCCTGTCTTGGCGAACTGCATCAGCTTCTGTATGAAGTCCTCCTGTTCCGGCGTGGGCGGTATGTGGTGCAGTATCTCGTTCTTGTTGGGACGGTCCACGCCCACATCTTCCGCCGTGCGGTAGTCCGTTATTTCGTTATAGAAGGCGGCAAGTTCCGGCACTTTGATGAAGTAGCGGAAACGCTCCTTCTGCACCACGTTGTTCGTCACGTTAAATTCAAAGTCCGTCGTCTTTTTGGCGAATATCGCCGCCCAAGCATCGAAACACCGGATGTCCTGCCGTTCCAGCTCCTTCGGACGCAGGTACTTGAACAGCAGATACAATTCAGTCAGCGAGTTGCTGATGGTCGTGCCCGAAAGGAAGGTCGCTCCCAAGTCCTTGCCTGTGCGCTCCTGTATGGTACGTATGGCAAAGAGCATATTCAGTGCCTTCTGGCTTCCCTCGCTGTTTCCCAGCCCCGCCACACGGTCGTGGCGCGTGTTGAAAGTCAGATTCTTGAACTGGTGCGATTCATCAATGAAGATGTGGTCGATGCCCATCTGCTTGAAGTCCACCACGTCATCCGTGCGCGATCGAATGGCGTGTTCCACCTTCTCCAGCTTCGCTTCAAGGTTGTGCTTGCGCTTCTCCAAACCTTTCAGCATCGCCCGCGACACGTTCTTTCCCTGCTGGCGCAGCACTTCGAGGTTTTCCTCCACCGTGTCAAGCTCCGCTTGCAGGATGCGCTGCTGCAACTCCGGCGACTGCGGTATCTTGCCGAACTGGTCGTGCGACATGATGACACAATCGTAATCGTTGTTCTTGATATTGTTGAAGAAGTGCACACGGTTGGCAGTCGAAAAGTCCTTCTCCGAAGCGTACAGAATACGCGCGTTGGGATATGCCGCCTGATAGGTGGCAGCAATCTCCGCAACATTGGCTTTCAACCCGATAATCATCGGCTTATGCGCCAAGTTCAGACGCTTCATCTCATGCGCGGCGATGCACATTATCAGCGTCTTGCCGGTTCCGACCTCGTGGTCACAAATTCCGCCGCCGTTCTGTTTCAGCATCCAGACGCAATCCATTTGCGAGGGATAGACACTCTTGATGCCCCGGCTTGCCAAGCCTTTCAGATTGAGGTCGGGAAAAGTCTGGTGCGAGCCGTCATACTTCGGGCGCACAAAACAGTTGAACTTGCGGTTATACATCGTCGTCAGCCGTTCCTTGAACTGCGGCGACTGCTCTTCGAGCCATTCGGAGAAACCGTTTCGTATCTCGTCAATCTTGGCGTTGGCGAGCTGTATTCCCTCGCTGTCGCGCACCTTGATGTCATTGCCATGCTCGTCCTTGCCGATGGACTTCATCATGTCGGGGCAGGTGTTGTGCAGAGCGTGCTTCAGGAGGTGCATACCGTCATAGTTCCGGTAATACCCCTTCACCAGAAACTCGTCCGTGATTTTCATGGTGCGGTAGCCGCACGCCACCGAAAACTCGTCCATGCTGGCGGAGTAGGCGATTTTCACCTCAGTGTCGAACAGATGGCTCATGTAGGCGGCATAGACACCCGTCGGAATCCAGCGTTCCCCGAAGTTGAAATCAAGGTCTTCAAAGGCGATGCGTGGCGGTTCGGCATCTTTCAGAGCCTCCAACGCCTGCTTCACCTCCGGCATACGTTCATTTTCGGGGTTTTCGCCCATCCATGCCTCTATGCGTTCCGCCTTCTCTATCACGTTCCCGGCGATGAAGCGGTCTTTGATCTCGTAACCGGTCACGAGCGGATTATAATAGATGCGCCCTTGCAAGGCAGTGAGCAATTCCTCCGCCGTGCTGTCGGTTATCTCCCGCATATAGTCGAGATTGACCGTACCGAACTTGTTGAGTGATGCGGAGAGGGCTTCTTCGGGAGAGCCTACGTTGGCATGGCTCTCCACCGCAAAGGAAACAGGACGCTCGAAGATGTCCGCCTTGACGAACTTTCCGTTCTCCGCCCGTTCCAACGAAAGGATGTCACGTCCGCCCGCGTCCATCATCACCAATTTCACGTTCTGCTTGGCGTTGAGGTTGCCGTAGCGCATGACAAACTCATCGTAACAGGTGTTCAAGTGTTCACGCCACGGAACATTCGCCTCGCGCCGGAGCGATTCATAACGGTACAGACGCTCGTAGGCATCACGCAGGGAGATGTAGAGCATCAGTTTCTCTTTCTGAAAGCCATTGAGGTCAGCGGGATGGAACATCCCTCCGTAGGGCGTGAGGTCTTTCAGATAGCCCACGTTTCTTGACGCATCGAGCACGATGGAGCCTTTACGGTGATGGGGCTCCAGCGTGCGGTCGTAGGGATGCGGAGTGAGGTCAAGCGGTGGCTGCTTTACCTCTGCAGGCTTCGTCTCAGCTTCGGACAACGGCTTTATCTCTCCCATGGGAGGGATGAAGGCGGGATTAAGCGTATCAGCCACGCCCAGTCTCTTCAACTGTTCCTGACGATGGCGTTCCGCCTCCTGGCGCAATGCCACACGCTTCTCCGGTGTCAACGTCATCATGGTCTCATAGAAACCATTGATAGGCGGGTTGTCCTCCCAGTTGATGTCCGCATAGATGTCGCCCGGCAGGGTCTTCTTTTCTTCTTTGTGGGCATCGTCTGCATTTTTCTGTGAAGGCTGCAATGATTCACCATCCTGCTTCTTCGGCTTCTCCGCACGGGCAGGTGTGGGATGATTCCCCTTTTGTGCCTGTTTGGCGACAGCAGACTTCTTTTTGTTCTTCGGGACAGGCTTCTCTTGCGGAACGGTGTACTCCCATAGGTCGAAAAGGGTAAGCTGTACCGCCTTCCCCTCAGCAGAATGATCTATTGAGGGTTGTTCTTTCGGAGACTCTGTAATTGTAGGGACTTCTTCCGCTATCTTGGTTTCCTTGGTCGCAGACGGAATGGCTTGGGTTGGTATCTCCTCCGCCATACCCTTATAGCGTGCCACGTCCAACCGTGCAGCCAAATCGGCATCAATCCGCTTACGCAAATCCTCGGCGATTCCCGTCACACCGCCCTCATATAGATAGAGCATCGCAGGTTTCCCGTATGGGTCGGTGTCCAGTTTGGCACTGGTGTGTATGACCAACTCGGGATGTGCCAGCAGATAACGGTTGGTCGTCACGTGGGTATGATTGTCCTTCACCGTCTGTGTCAACAGTTGGTCGTCCTCCGTCAGTTCTTCCTTGCGGCTGTTCTTCTGAAGGATGATCAGGTCGCAGCCCACCTCGGTGTTGGCGTTCTCCGTGAAGAGGTTGTTGGGCATTCGCACCACCGACAACAGGTCGGCATTCCTCATCATCAGAAAGCGGGTGCCGTTGTTGCTCTCGCTGTCCAGCACGCCCTGCGAGGTGAGGAAGGCGACGATGCCGCCGTCACGTACGGCATCGAGTCCTTTCAGGAAGAAATAGTTATGTATCTTCTTCGCCGCTGCCCGGTGCATGAGGGAACGCTTCTCATACTCCGCATCGAATACGGCGATGTCACCGAAGGGGATGTTGGACAGGGCAAGGTCGAAATGGCCGTTGAAGGGTTTTTCTATTTTCTCAAAACCTTCTACACGCACTTTCCGGTCGGGATGAAGATGGCGGAGCATCCTGCCCGTCAGCAGGTCCTTCTCGAAAGCCATCACATCGGCTTGGGGTGCGTAGCGCAGCATGGAGTCCACGAAAGCTCCCATGCCTGCCGATGGTTCCAGCAACCGTACGGGCATGATGCCGTGCCCCGCAAGCACGCCTGCGAGGGTATCTGTGATTTCCTTCGGGGTATAGAAGGCCGTGAGCACGGAGCCTTTCAGCGAATCAACATAACGCTTGTACTCCATCTCGTTACGGCTATTCTCACGGATAAGGCGGTGGAGTTCCGCCGTGGGTGCAAAGAGTTCGAGGTCGGATTTCGCCCAGTGGACGGCATCCGTCAGTTCCTTGGCGGGATTAAGAATGCACTTCAAGCCTCCGAAGCCGCAGTACCTACGCAGTATGTCGCGCTCGGCCTCGGTGGGGGTGCGCCCTTCCCGGTCAAGGAGGAATGCCGTCCGTATCGCCTCGATATTGTCCCTCAGTCGCTGCTTGCGGTTAAACGCCATACTCGGCCAGATAGAGTACGACAGCTCCCGTCAGTTCGCTGTACAGCAGGTCATAGTCCAACGACTGGGCGAAATGGTCGTCAGACAGGTCGTAGATGGAGAATACGTTGTCCACTAAAGGCAGCAGTTTCGTGGTAAGGGCTTCCTGCCGCGTTTCGGGGATCTCGTAGGCAAACTCGTTCGTGATGACCTCACGCAGGATGGCGTATCTGGAGTGGTGCAGCCCTTTCAGCAGGGTCTGCATCGCCAGTTCCTGCGCTCCCTCGATGGGATAGCCCTCACGGCGTGCCTGTTCGTAGGCGGTTGCGGCCAGGTCGGCACGGGTCTCGATGAAGGAGGCATCATCGGCCTGCTCAAAACGGTTCTCTTGAAGGTGTTTTTGCAGATAGAGGTGGTAGTACGACAGCTCTTTCCGCTTTTTTTCGTTCTTGTTCATGTCTATTCTTGGATTATAGTGGTGAATACTAAATGTCGGGATAGAAATCGGGTAGGTCGGAAAACGGAGTAAGTTTTCTGACCTACTTTCGTTTTCCTTCCTCCCACACCACCGTACGTGCCGTTCGGCATACGGCGGTTTCGGGCTTATCTTGTCCCTTTTGGACTCCGCATATTGGACATCGTCACTTCTTCTCTATTGTCGGGATACGCCCTATCGTCTTGAAAAGAGAGTTCCTCTTCGGTCATCTGACTACTACAGTTTCCAAATACACAGATTGTCTTGTGAGACAATGCACGATTCGGCCCTTCGCCTTGACCGTCACGCGGTCGGCTACTTCGGCCTCTGCTGACTCCTCGACATTCGTTGTTACTATCCTTGCGGACTGCCGAGGCCTCGCGGGGTAAGCCATACATCTTTCCTCGTTTACCTGCATGGTTTACGCAACAAGGTTACGGTTGCCTTTAGGAGCTTCACTGTCTTTAGCCAGCTTGTCCGCTTGATGCGCCTTAGTACCATGTTTCTGTTCGTCAGGCCACGATTTCGCTATTGCTTCTTCTCTCCCGAGCGTCACCACTCGAAACTTGCAAGTCGCTATGGGGTTCGTTGGCAACTACGCCCCGCGTGGACTTTCACCACAGATGTATGACATGCCCGTCATACGAAAAAAGCACTCCGGGTATCCCTCCCGAAGTGCCACCACTAAATCCAAAGTAAATCAGTCCGGTCTTAGAAGAACAAGAACGATTCGACTTTGATTCAGTGGCGAAGGTACTCATTTATTTCCTCTTCGGGGAATATTTTCCCTTGTTTTTCACTTCGGGGAAGACAAATACCGTGTTGAAGTCGGCATCAAAGGCGATAATGGCATCGAAACTCTTGCCTTGCTTGCTCTTGAAGCCTTTCAGCAGGGAGGTCTTCCCGGCGGTGAGCAGTTCTTTGACTTCCTCGTCCTTCAAGTCACGGTTGGCTTTCTGACGGAACACGGGCAGACCGCATTCTGGATTGTCGCAACGCACCACCTTGCCGTAGAACTGCATCTGCCCTTTGCCGCACTTGGGACAGGTGCAGCCGGAGGGCTTGTGCCCGAAGATTTTGTCGCAGGAGAGCAGTTCGGCGGTGATTTCCGTGGTGTATCGCTCTATATCCTCATGGAAGGCGAAAGCTTCCTTCTCCCCACGCTCGATGCGTGCCAGTTCACGTTCCCACTCTCCCGTTAGGGCGGCATCGGCGATGCGCATTCCTTTCACTACGGAGTAGAGGGCCAGCCCCTTCTCGGTGGGTACGAGCGATTTCTTGCAACGCTGCACATAGCCGCGGGCAAAGAGGGTCTCGATGATGGCGGCACGGGTGGCGGGAGTGCCGATGCCACATTCCTTCATGGCCTGGCGCACCTCCTCATTCTCCACGTCCTTGCCTGCCGTTTGCGTTCCGCCAAATCCGGCTGCACTCGGCATATCCAAACAAGTTTGGTTCTGCTCTCGTTGGCACGGATTTTCCATCGCTGAGAGCAGGGTGGCTTCGGTATGCAGGGGTTTTGGCTTGGTCTTACCCTCGGTGAGACTGATGCCGCATACGGCAAGGGTGTCGCCGCTCTTCCAAGGCGGAAGTACCTGCTCCTCGCTCTCTTCGCCCAGCACGGCACGCCATCCCGCCTGACGGATGACGCAGCCCTTGGCGGCAAACTCCGCCTCGCCACTGAGGGCGGTGACGGTGGTGAGTTCCTTGACGCACTTGTCGGAAAAGGCTTCCACCATGCGCCCGGCTATCATCTGATAGACGGTGTTGTCCTCCTTGGAGAGAAAGAGGGGCTTCTCGCCCGTGACGAGCAGGGCGTGGTGGTCGGTCACCTTGCTGCTGTCCACGCTGCGGCGGGTCAGCCTGTCTCTGTGGGGCTCCTTGCCAATCCATTCGGGATAGCCGCCCAGGAAGGCGAGCAGCTTGGGGATTTCGGCAAAGACATCTTCAGGGATGTAGCGGCTGCCGGTGCGCGGATAGGTGATGAGCTTCTTCTCGTAGAGCTTCTGCGCTATCTCCAGTGTCTTCTCCGCCGTGAGTCCGTGCTTGGCATTGGCTTCCTTCTGCAGGGTGGTGAGGTCGTAGAGCAGCGGCGTGTCCTCCACCTTCTCCTTGCACTCCACCTTGGTGACAAGCAGGGAGGACTGCGCCTTTACCTTATTATATATATGCTCCGCAGGGGACTTCTCCTTCCATTTCTCCACGGAAGAGAACTTCACCGTCTGTTCCCCTGTGCCATCCGTAGATAGATGCACCTGCCAGAAGGCTTCGGGCGTGAAGCGTTTGTGCTCCCAGTAGCGGGCGCACACCATAGCCAGCGTGGGTGTCTGCACACGTCCGAGGGAGTAGGTGCCCCTGCCTGCGGCGATGGTCATGGCCTGCGTAGCGTTGATGCCCACTAACCAGTCGGCCTCGCTGCGTGCCTTGGCGGCATGATAAAGGCGGTCGTAGCGGTTGCCCTCTTCGAGGTGGCGCAGCCCCTCACGGATGGCTTTGTCGGTGAGTGAACTGATCCAGAGGCGTACAAAGGGCGTGCGGCAGTCCAGGTAGCTGTAGAGGTAACGGAAGATGAGCTCACCCTCGCGCCCGGCATCGGTGGCCACTACAATCTGCTCACTCTCTTCGAAGAGTTTGCCCACTATACGTATCTGCGTGACGACGCTGGGTTCGGGCTTGTAACCCTTCTCCGTCTTGGTATGACGGGGTTGCAGGGTAAAGGTGTCGGGCAGTATGGGCAGGTGCTCACGGGCGAAGCCGTGGATGCCGTAGCCTTCGGGCATGGTGAGCTGCACCAAGTGCCCATAGGCCCATGTGACGGCATAGCCGTTGCCGGAAAAATAACCTTCTTCTCTCTTGGTCGCGCCCACGATGCGGGCTATCTCACGTGCCACGGAGGGCTTCTCTGCGATAATGGTCTTCATACTGATTTACTTTTTTTCTGTTTTTACCTATTGTTTCTATTCTCATGTTCGGGATAATGATGGATTTAGTGGTGGCACTCCGGCTCATACCTTCATGCCTTTGCTCTTGCGTTTTTCCTGCTTCTGCTGGACATCATCCTTCGGGGCGGTCTGCCCCTTCTGCAGCGGCTCGTTTACATTTTTGGTCGCCTCGTTGGTCTTGCCCTGACTGTTGACGGCTACCTGCGTGCGGCTCTCGTTTGCTGGAGCTACCTTCTGGGCATTATCAGGATTGGTGTCGTAGCGATAGGGACGGCCTTTCTCGGGATTGAAGCGGAGGTACATGGTGGAGGGTATGCCCTTGTCGTCGGGTACGTTCTCCAGCTTGACGGTCTTGCCCGCCACGTAGTCGGCTTTCTGCTCCTCGGTGAAGGGCACACCCTTCCACTTGGTGATAGGGCGGATGCTGCCATCCTCGTTGGTCCATGTATTGCGACGTTGCTTGCCGGGTTCCTGTTGCGGTGCTGACTGTTCCACCTTTTGGGATTCCTTGTTGCTCTGCTCCTCCACGGTACGGGGCGACTTACCCGTGCCGGGCACGAACTCCACGCCTCGCTGCTCCACGTTCACCTGCAGGGTGGTGACGAACTTGCGGCCGTCGTTGCGCTCGATGAGCTTGTCCTTGACGGGCAGTCCGGCACGGAGCATCTCACGCTCCCTAGGGGTGATCTCCGTCTTGCCGATACGTTCAGGAATGCGGATGCGGGCGGCGGGCATGTCGGTAATCTCGTTGGTCTTGCGGTCGATGCTGATGAAAGAAGGGGTTATCTCGCCCGTGGCCTTGTCCACCAAGTCCACGATTCTTCCGAGGTTGCCTGTCTCCTTCAGGGCTTTCTTCTCTTCCGGGGTGAACTTGTGACCCTTGTACTCATCGAGCTTCTGCTCCTTGCGGATGAAGTGGGGAACGAGACGCACGTTGCCGTCGTCGTCCTTGCGGAAGGAGAGGCGGGCATCGAGGCTGAACGACTCTCCTCCGAAGTTGGGCGTGACACGCACGAGGTCGGACTTGCCGTAGTTAAGCATCTTCTGCAGGTCACCGGACTGCTCCAGCTCCTCACGCTTCACGCCCCAGTTCTTTTCCAAAGCCTGCCAGTCGATGCGGCTTTCGTCGATGGGCTGGTAGCCTTGCTTTTGCTTGTTCTCTTGTTTGTTCTCTGGTTTGTTCTCTGGTGCGTTCTGCTGCACGTTTTCCTGTTGTTTCTGTTCCATGTTTTCTTGTTTTTGGGGTTCTACATTGTTTGTCTGATTCTGTTTTTTCTTCTGCTCTTCCTGTGCCTTCTGTTCCTGCGCCACCTGTTTTTCGTAGGCAGAGGTATCCACTTTGTGGGGTGCGAGCAGGTCGGCATTGGCCACGGGGTCTTTCAGCAGTTCCTTCATCACGCCGAGCAGGTTCTCCGCCTGGTCTGCCGCAATACGGTAGAAACCGAATCGGCTAGGTTCCTTGCACTGCCGAAAGAAGTTGCGGAAGAAATTGTCGAGCACGTCGCCGTTCTTGTCAAACTGCAGAAAATCCTGTGCGTTCTCCATCTTTGGCGGTGTGCGTCTGGGGGTGCCGTCCGCCTGTAATCCGGCCACCACGCTGATTTCGCCCGTCTTTTCATCACGGACTATCAGCACGTCTTTTTCGTTTTTTTTCTTTGCCATCTTGATTGACTTTTAATTGTGATACATTGATTGTTATCGGATGCGGGCCTTGTAGTCCGCCATCTTCTCTTTCTGGAAACAGTCAATATGCTCCGAGAGGAACTTCTCCACGTCCGACTCCTTGTAGTAGGTCTTCTGCCGGAGCATGAGGTAGGGCAGGATGCCTAACGTGCGGTAGCGTTGCAGCGACCGCTTGCTCACCTGTAGCATCAGGCAGAGGTCCTGGTTGTCGTAGAGGCGTTCGCCGTTGTACAGCTTGCACTCCGTACCTTCCTCCGTACCTGCCGACTGCCGCTGGCTGCGGTATAGCAGGTCGTCGAGTATCTTCTCGTGTCTGTCAAGCCGCTCCATGAGGAGGTGGAACAGCCGCTCTATCTTGTAGGTATCCATTTTCTTGCCCTTTTATGTTTTCTTGCCTGTCCTTACCATATACTGCCTGTGCAGCTCACCGATGCGCTCTGCGTTGCCGCTCATGGAACACTCCTTCATCATGCGCTCCACATCCGTGAGTCGGTAGCGGCAGGTACGCCCCATCAGCGAGAAGGGGATACGCCCCTCGTCACGATAGCGTTGCAGGGTGCGCAGGCTGATGCCGAGCAGAGCGGTCACCTCCTTGCTGTTCAACCACCGTTCCTGTGGCTGCACGGGCTGTCTGTCCTCATACTTGCGGATGTGCTCCGCTATCTTCTCGATGTGTCCGACCAGTTCCTGAAAGGCGGCACTTTCTATCATTATTACGTTCATAATCAATACTGTTTTTTCTTGTTTCTGCTGCAAAATTACAGGGTATGGAAAGGGTGAACTTATGACTCATAGATGACTCATAGAAGATTTTCTTGCAACTGGCTTTGGATGGCTCAACCATCGGTTCCACATGCTGCCACCTGCGCTGGAAATGAGTGGTTTTAGGAGGTCGCAGCGTAACTTTGCACCGATAATCACAGCAACACTCAGAATCATGGAAGTAGTAATCATTGAAAGAAAGGCGTTCGAGGCACTGATGGCGGATGTCTCGTCGCTGACGGAGAAGGTGAACCGTCTGTGCGGTCGTGAAAGCGACAGGCGCATGGCGAAGTGGATGGACAACGAGGAGGTATGCCGGTTGCTGCGCCTTAGTCCGAGAACCTTGCAGACGATGCGGGACAAGAGATTGATTGCCTGCTCGCAGATAGGCAAGAAGTTTTATTACCGCAGGGAGGACGTGGCCAGCCTCGTCATTGACAGTAAGGAGGCCAGCCTATGAAGCAGGAGATTCTCACGCTGGAGCAGGGACGTGTGGCGGACATGCTCCTCTCGCTTAAAAACAGCCATCGCAGGATAAACCGCTTTCTGCAGGAATATACTCCTCCGCTGAACGGTGACCGTTACCTGACGGACAAGGAGGTGGCGGAAGCATTGAAGGTGAGCCGCCGCACCTTGCAGAACCTGCGCAACAACCGTGTGCTGCCATTCATCCTGTTTGGCGGCAAGGCACTCTATCGGGAGTATGACATACAACGTCTGCTGGAGGCAAACTACCGCAAGGCGGATGTATAGGAACGAAAAAGACGGACGGGCAACCCTGATGATAGGATTGTCCGTCCGTCTTTTTCGTTTGTGATGTCTGTCTTTCAGTTATTCCCAGAAGTCCACAGGGGAATGATGATGGCTTGGTGTTTTTCTCTTCCCCTTTCTTTTGTCGCTGTCTCTTTCAACCACTTGCGGAAGGCGTGGGCATAGAAGGTGTTAGCCCGATAGGCCAAGGCGACAATGATGTCCCAGTGGTAGATGTCCACGGAACAGCCCTCCGCCATGCTGATATACTTGCACACCTCATAGTCCACCAACACACCCGTCTTGCGGATGCCCTTTATCTCCCTGCCTACGGTGGCGGCAGGGAGGTTGAACAGGTCGGCTATCTCGGCGAGGGTCATCCATACTTCTTCCTGCGGGTTGCCCTCCATGCGCACGTGGCCGTGCTCGTCTATTCTGATAGTTCTTCTCATGGCGTTCCGTGTTAGATGGTCTGACAAATGAACTGCTCCATGGACTCTATCTGCTTGGACAGGCGTTCCATGTCGTTGCTTACCTTCTCGGCGGTAATCTTCGCATAAATCTGCGTGCTGCGGATGCTGGTGTGACCCATCATCTTCGACAGGGTTTCAATCGGCACGCCGTTGGAGAGGCAGATGGTGGTGGCATACGAGTGGCGGCTCTGGTGCCAGGTGATGTTCTTGTTGATGCCGCAAAGTTTGGCTATCGCCTTGATGCCGTTCTTGCAGTTCCCATAACATGGGACGGGCAACAGCCGTCCGTCTTCTGCCATGCCGCTGTACTTCTCGATGATGTGCTTGGGCACGTCGAGCAGGCGGATGTTCGACTCCACGCCAGTCTTCTGGCGGTTGGTCTTTATCCACAGGTGGCCGTCGAAGGAGGTCTGCAGGTTCTCTTCCGTCAGGTTGTACATGTCCCGCCAGCTCAGTCCCGTGAAGCAGCAGAAGATGAAGAGGTCCCGGATAAGTTCATAGCTTTTCTTCTTGAACGTGCCGTTGATGAGTGCCGTAATCTCCTCCTTGGACAGGAAGCCACGCTTGGTCTCTTCCTTCGTGATGTGGTAGGCATAGAAGGGGTCACGCGCCAGCCAACCGTTGTTGATGGCGGTGAAGATGATGCTGCGGAAAGGCATCATGTACGACCACACGGTGTTGGTGCAGTGGTTCTTCTCCGTGCGGAGGAACAGCTCGAAGTCGGTGATGAAGGCGGGTGTCAGCTCACGCAGGGCGATGTCGCTCATCTTGTAGCGCTGCTTGATGAACTCCGACAGGTGGTTATATACCACGCAGTATTTCCAGTAGCTGCGCTCGCTCTTCATCTTGCCTACCTGCTTTGCATAGTCCTCGTTGTGCTGCTTGAACACGGCCAGCAGGGTCTTGTGGTTCTGACCCAGCCCCAGATAGGCGTTGCGCACCTTCTCCGCCGTGACATACCCGTCGGTGTCGCACACTTCCTGATACGCCTTGTTGATGCCAAGCCGTATCTTGTCCAGCATACGGTTGCCCTCCTGTGCCACGAGGCTGCGGCCTGTCAGCTTGCCCAGTTCCACGTTCCACATCTTTTCCTCCACGTCCAGCTTGCTGCTGAACTGTGATACCTTTCCGTTCACCGTGATGCGGCACATCACGGGAATCATTCCGTTCTTTTTCGGCGCGTTGCGCTTGAGGTAGAACAACACCCTGAAAGTGCTTCTGCTCATACTCTACGTTTTTTAATTGCAAAATTAGTTTCTGTAGAGCTGAAAGGCTGTAAGCAAACCGCAGCACATCGGCGCAATCGCATCCGCTTCATGTCTTTTTCGTCCTTTTCCCGCAGGCAACATCAGATATTACCCTAACTTTACCTCCCGAAACGCTGTATTCCGATAGTTTACAGCCATTTCCTCACGGTCTTTTCAGACCTCTTCGACAGCGAAAAGAGTAACGGGATAGTAACGAAACTCTTGCTTCAACTGACTTTTTGTGGCATCTGTTGTCTTCACAGAAAATCCAACTAAATCAATTAATCCGCTCATTCTCATAGATTTTTCATCATTCTGCCCTCATTCTCAGTTTTTTGTTATATCTTTTACTAAGATAAAAATTAAATGATAAAAGATGAATACAAAGACTGCATTTCGCACGAAAATATTATTTATTTGTTTAGGAAATATCTGCCGTTCTCCTGCTGCACATGCTGTGTTTCAGCAGAAAATCAACGATAAAGGCCTTGCAGACAGGTTTGAAGTAGACTCTGCTGGTATAGGCAATTGGCATGTAGGACAACTCCCCGACAGTCGAATGCGCCGACAAGGAGAGCGTCGTGGCTACATGATTAACCACAAAGCACGACAGTTTCAAACGTCAGATTTCAAGCTGTTTGATCGTATCGTTGTGATGGATAATGACAATTATCGCATCATTGTTTCAAAGGCATCAAACGATGAAGAGGCTCAAAAGGTGGTTCGAATGGCCGACTTTTTCACCTCACATCCACGTGCAACGAGTGTCCCAGATCCTTATTATGGTGGCCCCGAAGACTTCGATTTAGCCCTTGATTTAATAGAAGATGGTATCGAAGGATTGCTGAAGGACATGATGAAAGCGTGAGAAGGATTACCCAATTCCTAAGAGTTCAACTTCAAAAATGAGGGTGGAGCCACCGGGAATACCTGGTTGGGAGTACTTACCATAGCCCATTTCGGCTGGTATATAGAGTTCCCATTGGTCGCCGATGTGCATCTGTTGCATGGCAATTATCCATCCGTCGATAAGGTCACTCAGTCGCATTGCAAAAGGAGTAGAGCCTCGGCTGGAGTCAAACTTTTTGCCGTTGATTGTCCAACCCGTGTAATGGGCAGTGACAATGCTACGCCGTGAGGGTTGAGGACCATTCGGATTGCCTGCTTTCAACACCTTATAATATATGCCGTTTGAGAGTGGTTTTACTCCCTCTTCTTTGGCTTTGTCTTCCAACCAACGCTTATTGGCTAATACATAGTCTTTCTTTGCCATCGTTTTTCTTTTTATATGATGTGTCGATTAAACTGTGTTCTACGGCTATTCCCTATTGGTTTGTCGTAATGATAAGGCGAAAGAAACTTGTAGGTTAAATTGAAATTGCCCCTCGTTTCCATTGAGCCAGTGAACAACCTAAACTCCCTTTCTTTGTGCCTCATATTCAACAGGAAAGCAAACTGCGTCATATTGGTTCACAAACTGCGTCAAATTACGCGGTAAACTGACGCAAATTATAGCATGATATGACGCAAATCACATCGCCTTATGCCCTGCAAATATACATACTTTATGGGATAATAACTCATAATCTCCAGTGTTTCCCGATATGATAAATTATAAATCGTGTGTTATGAATTATCAAAAGTGACTCCGTTGGGATTCAAACCCAAGACCTTCAGAACCGGAATCTGACGCTCTATTCAGCTAAGCTACGGAGCCAAAACTTGTGCAAAATTACGAATAAAAAACTTACTATGCAAATGTTATTTGCCAAATTATTTTGCAATCTATTTGAATTATCGTATCTTTGCGTTATGAATCATGTGGAATTTAGATAAAAAACATTCCACAATTAAATTTGAAATAGAAGCTATGGACCTTACAGAAAGATTTATCAACTACACAAAATTCGACACGCAGTCATGCGAAGAGTCTGACAGTGTCCCCTCTACGGAGAAACAACTTGTATTTGCCAAGTATCTGAAAAAAGAGCTTGAAGACGAAGGTTTCAGTGATGTTGAGATGGATAAGATGGGATATATCTACGCAACGCTTAAGGGAAACACGAAGAAAAAGACTCCAACCATAGGCTTTATCTCACATTATGACACGAGCCCTGACGCAAGTGGCAAGGATGTTAAAGCCAGAATTATTTCCAACTACGATGGAAAAGATATACAACTCTCGCCGGGTATTTTCTCAACGGTAGAGAAATTCCCTGAATTGAAGGCGCATGTTGGCGAGGATTTAATTGTTACTGACGGCACAACTCTACTTGGTGCAGACGACAAAGCGGGTATAGCTGAGATAGTACAAGCCATGTGTTATTTGAGAGATCATGACGAAATAAAGCATGGTGACATTCGAATTGGCTTCAATCCAGATGAAGAAATCGGCATGGGTGCACATCATTTTGATGTAGAAAAGTTTGGATGTGATTGGGCATATACTATTGATGGAGGCGACTTAGGCGACTTAGAATATGAGAATTTCAATGCGGCTGGCGCCAAAGTTTATATCAAAGGAGTGAGTGTTCACACTGGATATGCTAAGGGAAAGATGGTGAATGCCAACCGATTGGCATGCGAATTTAACGATATGATCCCCGAAACGGATATCCCAGAGAACACTGAAGGGTATCAAGGTTTCTATCATTTACTTGGCATAGAAAGCCGTACTGAGGAGGCAAAACTTAGCTATATCATTCGTGATCACGACCGTTCTAAGTTTGAAGATCGTAAAGATTTCATGGAAGAATGTGTCAAAAAGATGAATGATAAGTATGGAGAGGGGACCGTAAGGATTGAACTTCACGACCAATACTATAACATGAAAGAGAAGATCGACCCTAATATGCACGTGATAGATATAGTACTTCGCGCGATGCAAGATAACGGAGTAGCTCCCAAAGTGGAACCCATTCGTGGTGGGACTGACGGAGCACAGTTGAGTTTCCGTGGGCTTCCGTGTCCAAATATCTTTGCCGGTGGTGTGAACTTCCATGGTCCTCACGAGTTTGTTTCAGTTCAAGTGATGCAGAAAGCGGTTGATGTTATCGTTAGTATCTGTGAGATTACTGGTAACTTTGAAGATTAATCATCTAATCATATAAGCCCATTTCGCAAACCACGGAGTGGGCTTTATCTTATCTTTATGGCAGAAATACCCAAACTTATAGGAGATCTTGCGTTAATACTTGTTGTTGCAGGCATTGTCACGCTTGTGTTTAAGAAACTCAAGCAGCCTCTTGTCTTGGGCTATATTGTGGCGGGTTTCTTGGTCTCTCCACATATGCCTTACACTATGTCTGTAGTAGATAAGGGCGACATTCATACGTGGGCAGACATCGGAGTGATGTTTCTTTTGTTCTCACTTGGGCTTGATTTCTCGTTCAAAAAGATTCTTAAGATGGGCATGGCGCCTGTAATCGCGGCGCTAACGATAATCTTTTCCATGATGACGCTTGGCATTTTAGTCGGTCATAGCTTTGGATGGGGTCGCATGGATTGTATCTTTCTCGGTGGAATGTTAGCCATGTCATCGACTACTATCATTTATAAAGCCTTCGATGATCTGGGACTTCGTCAGCAAAGATTTGCCTCGTTAGTGATGAGTGTGCTTATACTTGAGGACGTGTTGGCTATCGTTATGATGGTTATGTTGAGTGCTATTGCGGGAGGAAATAAGCCAGATGGTGGCGAAATGCTTGGCTCAATACTGAAGATTGGCTTTTTCCTTGTGTTGTGGTTTGTTGTGGGTATCTTCCTCGTTCCCCTCTTTTTCCGCAAGACACGCAAGCTAATGAATAATGAAACGATGGTCATTGTGGCCTTGGGACTATGCTGTTTGATGGCTGTTTTGTCTACAAAGGTGGGCTTTAGTAGTGCATTCGGTGCGTTCGTTATGGGCAGTATTATTGCCGAAACGGTTGAAGCGGATAAGATCATCAAGTTGGTTGAGCCGGTGAAGAACCTTTTTGGAGCAATCTTTTTCGTGTCGGTTGGTATGCTTGTGCAGCCAGGTGTGCTCGTTGATTATGCCATTCCAATCATCATTATAGTGCTAACCATCTTACTTGGACAAAGTATTTTTGGAACCGCGGGTTTCCTTTTAAGTGGTCAGTCGTTAAAGAATGCGATGCGATGTGGCTTTTCTATGGCGCAGATTGGAGAGTTTGCATTCATCATTGCGTCGCTCGGCTTGTCATTAGGTGTTATTGGTAACTTCCTTTATCCAGTCGTTGTAGCCGTCTCAGTGATAACAACGTTCCTCACACCTTATATGATTCGTTTCTCAGAACCATGCTATGAGCGACTCGA
The DNA here is from genome assembly GCF_000477535.1 of Segatella salivae F0493. Classification (NCBI taxonomy): domain Bacteria; kingdom Pseudomonadati; phylum Bacteroidota; class Bacteroidia; order Bacteroidales; family Prevotellaceae; genus Segatella; species Segatella salivae. Next base: position 331,458 of record NZ_AWGW01000007.1, on the reverse strand, counting down.
AAAGCATCTTCCCAAGCGGTGGGCACGTAGACTTAAACACGTGGGAAACGTGCATCAGAACTCTAATGAAGAAGAAAATACATGGAAGATTCTGCTTAGGAAGATGGCCGTTAATACGATTATATATGGTATTCTCTCTACAGCTGTTGTGGTGTTAATGTTGACTTTCGCACTTCCTATATGCAGAACAGCACTCGGACACTGGCCCGGTAACGCCTTATGTGGTTCACTTACGGTGCTAATGATATCGCCTTTTCTTCGTTCTTTGGTAATGAAGAATGTGCATAGTGATGAATTTCGCCAGCTATGGACAGAGAGTTTGCTCAATCGTTTGCCTCTTTCCTTTACCATTATTGTACGAGTTGTCATTGCAGCCCTATTCATTTTCTACATCGTAAACTATCTTTCTCGCTTCAAAGTAGCCTTTATGATCACGATTGTTGTTGTGGCTTTAGTGGCTATGGTGTTATCAAGAAGCTTGAAACATCGCAGTATTAAGCTCGAAAGATTATTCATAAAGAATCTTCGTTCACGTGAGATTGCGGAAGAAGTGAGTGGAGAACGTCGCCCATTATTTGAGGGACGACTGCTTGATCGCGATATACACATCGGAGAATTTGATGTTCCTGAGGATTCCATTTGGGTGGGGCGAACGCTAAAGAACTTACAGTTTCGTAACCGCTTTGGTGTTCATGTGAGTAGCATTTTACGCGGTTCACAACGTATAAACATTCCAAACGGAAGTAATATTGTATTCCCTGGCGATAGAATTTCAGTCATTGGAAGTGATGAACAGCTAAAGATGTTCAGCAAAGCGATGGCAACTGAGCTCGTGCCTGAAGACCCGGAAGTCGAGAAAAGGGAAATGAAACTGCGCAAATTAATATTATCTTCCGATACGCCTTTTATCGGAAAGACGCTTGCAGAGAGTGGAATCCGCGACCAATATGGCTGTATGGTCGTCGGCGTTGAAGAGGGACAAGAGAACTTAACGCTAATAGATCCATTGCGAAAGTTTAGAAAAGGCGACATCATTTGGCTCGTTGGAGAGGAAGCCGACATTGAAAGAGTGCGCCAGCAGGTGCCTGTTCGTGCCATGCTTTCAGCGTCATCAGATAGTAGTGTGAATCAATTAACGAAACAATAAACCGATGGGAAAGGAGCAATGTGTTTCATTTTTGACCGAGCATGGCATCAAACCGACTGCCAATCGCATTGTTATCGCCGAGACACTTGCCTCAGCTGACTGTCCTATGTCGGTGAAAGAACTTGAATATCGCATTCTTTCCATAGATAAATCAAATATCTTTCGCACGCTGATGTTATTCAAAGAACATCACCTTGTACATGTTATTGAAGACGGAGATGGGGGACTCAAGTATGAACTTTGCCTGAGTCATGACCACAAAGTGGATGAAGATGAGCACTTACATTTCTTTTGTGAGCGCTGTCATAAAACCATTTGTCTGCATGAAATCCCTGTACCCATTATCTCTCTCCCTGCTGGTTATGAGTTACGTGGCATTAGTTGTGTAGTCAAAGGATTATGTCCGAAGTGCCGAAAGCAATGATATTTCGGGATGAAAAAAGAAAAATGGTGTGATACGTTAAAACGAATCACACCATAATTTTATATCTTTGGATTATAGTTTTACAGCAGAAATGTCAACCAAATGATTCACAATGGCATAGATTGTGAGTCCTGCGGGAGAGTGAATCTGCAACTTTCGGGCAATGTTTCGACGATGGGTAATAACCGTATTGACTGATATATAAAGATGTTCTGCAATTTCTTTGTTGCTCATTCCTTGCACAACACCAATTATAATGTCTTTTTCTCGCTGACTTAATTGGTCATCTCCCGTGGTAGAAGGACTGATCATCTTCGATATATTCAGTGTAACTCCCTGCTGATTCAAGCTCTTTTCCAGTCGTTTTATGGCTGGAATGAAGATTTGATCTTCAACCATTGAGTGCTGGTTTAGCCACGACTCACTGTTATAAATGTCGTAAAGTGTAGCCGTAAGTAGGTTGTTATGCAATTCGTCTGAAGGCAAATATTTTATAATAATGCTTTTCAACTCCAGCCAACGCTGCTCTACTTGTCGATGATGTTGAGAGAAAGTATTGATGTCATAGTTACTCATGACGACACCTTTCAATAGTTGTTCCACATAAGGGAATACCGTTTTCTCTTCATAACGCATATGTTTCATAATCTCGTATGCGTTTTCATCATAGAGCTTTAGAATGAATTGGGCTAAACTATCACGTTCATCTAAGGCCTCAACCAACTCTCTTCGCATGAAAGGTAGTTGGAAATCGATATAATAAGCATGTGAAGCTTTCAGATACTTCAACAGGGTTTCTACCGAGAGATTATCTGCATCATCTTTCCGATAATAACCATTGATTGTGAGATTCACTATGGCAAGGAACGTGTTTGTATCCACATGTTCACTCTCACAGACCTCTTCCACGGTCTTATCTCCAAAGCCTAAGCTGATGCCGAAGCCTCCTAAACTTTGCAAAATGTCACAGTTGTCGCGGATAATGTTGATCATTTTATCATCAGCTTCATAGATCTTCTGATTCTTCATAATGCTTGTAAGTAATTACTTTGTGCAAAGTTATGAAAAAAAATGCTTATACACAATACCCAATTATTATGAAATTCTTTGATATTCAGACTTTATTCACAATCTTTTATTGCTCTTTTTATACTTAAAACCCACTTACAATAGCTTTTAGGTGCCATTGATAGTTCGTATTTTCTTCGTTGGTTCAAGAGACAATCCCTTTGTTTTTGTGAGGAAAATCGAATGATTTGATAACTTTCTTTCTGATTGTTCATCTTATTATTCATATTGTGCAATCGTTTTCATAGAATTTAATCATAAAGTGTTTCAGTGCATTTTTTTTACCATTAAATAATTCGTAACTTCGCATTATAAACCAAAACAATCAATATATGAAGCGTTTTTATCTATTATTGTGTGCCTTGTCAATGGCTGTTTGCACGTTTGCGCAGGGATGGCCTGAGCGTTATGATGGTGTAATGTTGCAGGGATTCTACTGGGATAGCTATGATGACACCAACTGGAATAAGTTAACAAGTGAGGCCGATGAACTCTCTAAGTATTTCAATTTGATTTGGATTCCTAACTCAGGAAACACTGCCGACTTCTACACAAGCCACAGAAAGACGATGGGTTACGACCCATGTTTCTGGTTAAATCATAACAGTTGCTGGGGAACGGAAACGCAATTGCGAAACATGATCAATCTTTTCCATTCGAAAGGAACGGGATTTATTGAAGACGTTGTTATCAATCATAAGAATGGACTCAATAGTTGGGTGAACTTTCCACAGGAGAATGTGACGGGAACTAAAACCGGAAAGCAATATAAAGTGGAGTGGGACAACACCAATTATACCCAGATTTGTAACACCGATGAAGCCAATAGAAATGCTGATTCGGGCGTAAAGGGAAGGATAAGAGGGGCTGCTGATACTGGAGATGATTTTGATGGATTCCGTGATCTCGACCATACCAATGCCACAACCCAGGCGAATGTGAAGACCTATCTTGACTTTTTGCTCAATGAACTCGGTTATGTGGGCTTCAGATACGATATGGTTAAAGGCTTTAAAGCTTCATTTGTGGGGATATATAACCATGCAGTGCAGCCTCGTTTCTCTGTAGGCGAATACTGGGACACTGCAAAAGATAAGGTGATTGCATGGATAAATGGCACGAAAGTGAATGGAGTTGTCCAGAGTGCAGCCTTTGATTTTCCACTAAAATATGGCATTAATGATGCGTTTAACAGCGGAAAGTGGAGTCGTTTGAATGATGCCTGCCTAAGCAACGACCCAAATTATTCACGTTATGCAGTCACCTTTGTAGACAATCACGATACAGGTCGCTATACGAATGACGATGGTAATGCGCCTGTTTATGGCTATGTAGAGGCTGCCAACGCTTTTATTCTCTCCATGCCCGGCACTCCTTGCGTGTTCTTTCCACATTGGCAAAAGCATAAAAAGGCTATAAAGCAGTTGATACTTGCCCGCCATATTGCTGGGATTAATAACCAAAGTCAGATTCTTTTCAGTCAGGCGAAGGACGAAGGTTACGTGCTTAACGTGCAGGGAAGCCATGGAAAGCTGCTGCTTTTGCTTGGAAAGAAGGTGAATTATCCTACAACCGACTATAACTTTGCCTTCAAAGGTGAGGGCTTTGAGCTTTATCTTAGCAAGGGACTTGACTTTAGTGAGCTTATGAATATCAACGATGCAGCATATAGTTTCACGTTGCCTGGCGGACTAAAAGCAAACAAAGATGAACGTTGTGCCTTCTTTGAAGCACCCTCAAGTTGGGGAGTTCCTTCGAAGATTTCATGCTGGAACTGGGATAAAACAGCAAATTATACGAAGGGAACTTGGCCTGGTGGCGACTGTAAATTGGTTAGATTGTTGCCTAATGGACGCCGCATTTTCAAATGGACGATGGGGAATAACGACCGAAAAGCAGTCAGTGGAGACAATGAAGGCATAATTTTCAGCTATAACAATGGTACAAAGACTGTGCAAACAAAAGACATGCCGTTTGTTAATGGCGGTTATTATACGATAGAAGGACTACAATCTGTGGTGCCCGATGTGGTCACTTCGGTACGCAATTTGATAGCAGACGGCGTAGAAACTGACGTTCGTTTGCATGGATGGTATACGCTTCAAGGACAAAAACTCAGTCAAAAGCCTGTACAAAATGGCGTGTATATTCACGATGGAAAGAAGGTTTTGGTGAGATAGAATGAAGAGAATCGTGTCACTAAGGAAATGCTAATGATATCATATTGTTATGCTTTGATTTTATGTTGCGAGTGGTATTGAATTAAGATACGATAATATTCTCTTCGCAAAGTATATGAAAGTATTTTATGGAAGGCCTGAACAAGGAAACTTGTTTGGACCTTTTTTGCGTGTTGTTTGAGGGATATTGATGGATGTTTCGTGTGGCTTTGCATGGAGAAAGTATTGTTTGTGGACTTTGTTTTAATGAATATGATTTAATTTTACAATAGCTTTCTGAAAACGAGCGTATTTGAAACACAAAGAGATTTCGGTTGGATTACGCGCTCTTTTTAGTGGTTTGGTAAGTTGTTGTCAGTCAGATGATTATGTGAAATATATGGAAGAATTGTGCAAAATGCCATGATTTTTAGTTGTAATTCCTATCAATTCATCTTGTTATTTGAGGCATTTCGCATGGTTGTTTGTAGGATTTAGCGCGGTGAACTGCATCATTTTGCAAGCGAATAGCATAGCTTTTAGCTTATTTTCTCTTCTTTTTTGTGCCAAAAACCAATAAATTCGGGATTTTCTTTTCTATTTGATTGCTTTCTGAAGTGTTAAATTTTGAGGAATAAATACAACAAAATAACGGGACGAGCAGGGTTGTTCTGTGGCATGCTTGCAATCGTTTGCATGAATGGTGTGTTTCGAATTGTGGTATAGGCAAACATCGTTTGGCTTATGGAAAAATAGTTGAGATTTATGCAAAAAACTTCGTTTTGAAACAAAAAAGCTTGCTTTTTAATCTTATTTATCATTAACCTCCTTGATAATTCAGCTAAAACCATTAACTTTGTAGCGTTATTATAATCATTGAATTGTATAGTTATGAAACTTGATGCATTGACCGCTATCTCGCCAATTGATGGCCGTTATCGGGCAAAAACAGAACCTCTTGCCGATTATTTCTCTGAATATGCGTTGATAGCTTACCGAGTTCGTGTTGAGATTGAATACTTTATCACGCTTTGTGAGTTGCCTTTGCCACAATTGAAAGGCTTTGATCATGCGCTGTTTGAACGCTTGCGGGACATCTATCGCAACTTTGATGAAACGTCGGCTGCACGAGTTAAGGAGATAGAACAGACCACTAACCACGATGTTAAGGCTGTAGAATATTTCATAAAAGAGGAGTTTGACAAGATTGGTGGCTTGGATGCATACAAGGAATTTATTCATTTTGGACTGACTTCTCAGGATATTAATAACACCAGTGTGCCGCTTTCATTGAAAGAAGCATTGGAGAAGGTGTATATTCCTCAGGTGGAAGAGCTCATTGAACAATTGAAACAATATGCCGAAGAATGGAAAGCGGTGCCTATGTTGGCTAAAACACATGGACAACCTGCCTCTCCTACACGTCTGGGTAAAGAGATAATGGTGTTTGTTTACCGCCTTACGGAGCAGTTGGATGCACTGAAAGCTTGTAAATATACAGCGAAGTTTGGAGGTGCAACGGGTAATTTCAATGCACATCATGTGGCTTATCCGCAGATAGATTGGCGTGCGTTTGGTAACCAATTTGTTAGTGAAAAGCTTGGGTTGGAACGCGAACAATGGACTACTCAGATAAGCAACTACGACCATCTTGGTGGAGTTTTCGATGCAATCAGACGTATAAACACGGTGATAATTGACCTTGATCGCGACTTCTGGATGTACATTTCAATGGAATATTTCAAGCAGAAGATTAAAGCAGGTGAGGTAGGTTCAAGTGCAATGCCCCATAAAGTGAACCCTATTGACTATGAAAATAGCGAAGGAAACCTTGGTGTTGCCAATGCCATTCTGCAGTTCTTGGCACAGAAACTACCAGTAAGTCGCTTGCAACGTGACCTGACTGACAGTACAGTTTTACGTAATGTTGGTGTGCCAATCGGCCATAGTGTTATTGCCATTCAAAGCACTTTGAAGGGTTTGCGCAAGCTAATCTTGAATGAAGAAAAGTTGAAAGAGGACCTCGATAATACCTGGGCAGTAGTCGCAGAGGCTATACAAACCATCCTAAGACGTGAGGCTTATCCTCATCCTTACGAGGCTTTGAAAGCATTAACTCGTACAAACAAGAAGATGACGGAAGAGACTATTCATGAGTTTATCAAGGACTTGGATGTCAAAGATAGCGTGAAAGAGGAGTTAATGGCTATCACTCCTTTGAATTATACAGGTATATAATGCAGCCCAATAAGGCTCTGTTACCACAGAGAATGGGTGAGATAAAGAAAAAATAGAGGCTTTTTCTTAAAACAGAAAGAAGTATGTTGGCATTAAAAATATGCCTGTTGCATGCACAATGAATGATGAATAATGATTTAAAATAAAAGTACTAACCCGGCCGCGAGGCTGAAAATTAAAATTAAAAAACATGGATTCAGAATTAGAAAACAAGACTCAAGATCTGTCAACAGAACAGAATGAGACCACCCGTGAGGGCTACTCACGTCAAGGAGGAAGCTATTCCAGTAGCTATCATGCCACAGGACGTCCCCAACGTCCACGTATACATAGTCAACGAGCATATAGTACTGACCACGTGAATACTAACGAAGTAGAAGGTGGTTTCCGTCCAGAGGGCTTCGGAAGTGGCTTGCAAGGCAATGAACGTCCACAGCGTTCTTATCAACCAAGACAAGGTGGTTACGGCCGCACTCAAGGCGGATATAACAACAATCGCCCAGGAAACTACGGCCGTCCTCAGGTAGGTGGTTATCATCCTCGCTACAATAACGAAGGCGATGAGATGCAAGGCGGTTACCAACCCCGTATGCAAGGCGGTTACAATCGCCCTCAACAAGGAGGTTATCGCCCCCGTTATACGAACAATCCTGACGATCAACAAGGTGGTTATCAGCCTCGTTCTCAGGGCGGATATGGTCGTCCTCAGGGTGGATATAATAACTATCGAGGAGGTTATAACAATAATCGTGGAGGCTATGGACAGCCTGGTGGCTACAACAACCGAGGCGGTTATGGAAATAATCGCGGTGGATATGGTCGCCCACAACAAGGAGGTTATAACAACAATCGAGGCTATAATAACAACAGAGGAGGCTATGATCCGAATGCAAAGTATAGTCTTAAGAAGAGAATTGAATACAAAGAGACACATATAGACCCTAATGAGCCGATACGATTAAATAAGTATTTGGCTAATGCGGGAGTTTGTTCACGTCGCGAAGCTGATGAGTTCATCTTGGCAGGTGTAGTGACTGTTAACGGAAATGTAGTCACAGAACTCGGTACAAAGGTGCTACGCGCTGATGAAGTAAAGTTCCATGATCAGCCCGTTTCATTGGAAAAGAAGGTTTATGTGTTGTTAAATAAGCCGAAGGATTACGTTACAACAAGTGATGATCCGCAACAACGTAAGACGGTAATGGACTTAGTTAAGGACGTATGTCCAGAGAGAATATACCCTGTTGGAAGGTTAGATCGCAACACGACGGGTGTGCTCTTGTTAACCAATGACGGAGACCTTGCGAGCAAACTAACCCATCCTAAGTTCTTAAAGAAGAAGGTTTATCATGTTCATCTCGATAAAAACGTCACAGAAGATGACTTGCAAAAGATTGCAAGTGGTATCGAATTAGAGGATGGAGAGATACATGCTGACGCCATAGAATATGCTGATGAGCGAGATAAAAAGCAAGTAGGCATTGAGATACATAGTGGAAAGAACCGCATTGTTCGCCGCATTTTTGAAAGCCTTGGCTATCGAGTTCTCCGATTGGATCGCGTGCAGTTTGCTGGTCTAACGAAGAAAAACTTGAGACGAGGTGACTGGCGTTTCCTCACCGAACAAGAGGTAGATATGCTTCGAAGCGGTATGTTTGAGTAACAGAAACATTGAAAATGAAAAGAACAAAGATTATCGATGCATTGCAATGCACCGAATATGGCAAGGATATTAACGTGAAAGGATGGGTTCGTTCCCATCGAAACAGCAAGGCAGTTGATTTCATTGCACTCAACGATGGTTCTACAATAAACAACATTCAGATTGTCGTTGATTCGACTTCTATGGATGCCGATACACTGAAAAGCATCACAACGGGTGCTTGTATCAGTGTAGTTGGCACATTGGTACAAAGCCAAGGTGCTGGCCAGACTGTTGAAATACAAAGTAAGGAGATTGAGATTTACGGCCTTTGTCCATCGGATTATCCGATGCAAAAGAAAGGACAAAGCTTCGAATATATGCGAAAGTATGCGCATTTACGCCTCAGAACGAATACCTTTGGGGCTGTATTCCGCATCCGACACAACATGGCTATTGCCGTACATAAGTACTTTCATGACCATGGTTTCTATTATTTCCATACGCCAATCATAACTGCAAGCGACGCAGAAGGAGCCGGAGAGATGTTCCAAGTGACTACGCTTGATCTCTCACGCACGGGTAAAGACGACACGGTTCCATATGAAAAGGACTTCTTTGGAAAGAAGACTAACCTCACGGTTTCTGGTCAATTGGAAGGTGAACTCGGTGCAACCGCACTCGGAGCGATATATACTTTCGGCCCAACTTTCCGTGCAGAGAACAGTAATACGCCTCGACATCTCGCAGAATTCTGGATGATTGAGCCTGAGGTTGCATTCTTAGAACAGGATGAACTCATGGACTTGGAAGAGGACTTTATTAAGTATTGCGTGCAGTGGGCACTTGATAACTGCAAGGATGACCTTGAGTTCCTCAACAAGATGATTGATAAGACGTTGCTTGAGACGTTAGAATCGGTGGTAAAAGAACGCTTTGTGCGCCTCACTTACACTGAAGGCATCCACATTCTCGAAGAAGCTGTTAAGCAGGGACATCAATTTGAGTTCCCAATTACAGGCTGGGGAATGGACTTAAGCAGTGAACATGAGCGCTATCTTGTTGAAGAATACTTTAAGCGTCCAGTCATAATGACCGACTATCCGAGTGAGATTAAAGCCTTCTATATGAAGAAGAACGCCGACGGAAGAACCATGCAAGGCACTGATGTGCTATTCCCTCGCATAGGAGAGATAATCGGTGGCTCGGTAAGAGAAGAGAGTTATGACAAGTTAGTGGCTGAGATTAAGGCGCGAGGAATGGAGAAAGATAGCTATAGTTGGTATCTCGATACGCGCAAATATGGCTCATGTCCTCATGCCGGTTTTGGCTTAGGGTTCGAACGTCTCATTCTTTTCGTGACCGGAATGCAGAATATTCGCGATGTAATTCCGTTCCCAAGAACACCTAAAACAGCTGAATTCTAATTATGGGGAAAATCATATTAACAGGCGACCGCCCTACAGGTAAGTTACATTTAGGCCACTATGTAGGCAGTCTTCGACGTCGTGTGCAGTTACAAAACGAAGGAAACTACGACCGAATGTTTGTGTTTATGGCCGATGTTCAAGCCTTAACAGACAACGCAGACAATCCCGAGAAGATACGACAGAACATCATTGAGGTGGCCCTTGATTATCTTTCGGCTGGTCTTGACCCTCAACTTTGCACCTTATATATACAGAGTCAGATTCCAGAATTGGCCGAATTGACTACTTATTTGATGAATCTTGTCTCTGTTTCGCGTGTACAACGCAACCCAACTGTAAAGACTGAGATCAAGATGCGTAACTTTGAAGCTAATCTTCCGATGGGTTTCTTCTGCTATCCTGTGTCACAAGCTGCCGACATTACGGCCTTCAAGGCGACCACTATCCCTGCAGGTGAGGATCAAGAGCCTATGATTGAGCTTACACGTGAACTCGCACGACGTTTCAATCAGGTGTATAGTGAAGTGCTTGTTGAGCCAAACATCCTGTTACCGGAGAATGCAACAGCACGCCGTTTGCCTGGAACAGATGGCAAAGAGAAGATGAGTAAGAGCCTCGGCAACTGCATTTATCTTAGTGACGACGCTGATACGGTTTGGAAAAAGGTAAAGAGTATGTATACAGATCCAACGCATGTAAACCTCAATGACCCTGGTCATGTTGAGGGAAATGCCGTGTTTACCTATCTCGATGCATTCTCAACCGATCAGGATTTCGCTGATTTCTGGCCCGAATTCAAGAATCTTGACAAGCTTAAGGCAGCCTATACACATGGTGGTATCGGTGATATGAAGTGCAAAAAGCTCTTGAATAGCGTCATCAATCGCATGCTTGATCCTATTCGCGAGCGTCGCCATACGTTTGAACAAGATATTCCTGAGATCTTCAACCTCTTGAAAAAGGGTAGTGAACAGGCTCGGGAAACCGCAGCACAAACCATGGATGAGGTTCGAAAAGCGATGCAAATAGACTACTTTAACGATGCCGCTTTGATACAACAGCAGGCAGAGAAGTATAAAAAGTAGAACATAACACGAGCATATATCCTATATATAATAAGGTGAAAGGCTACAGCATAAAAGCTGTAGCCTTTTATTTTATGTGTAGACGACTAATAAAATAAGCACTTAGCACATTCGGAGGATGCGCATAAACAATTTGTATGAGGCTTTCATTCACAATGATTTCTCTCTTGATTGAATTGCTTTCTCGCTTACGTTTGTATGTTGTTGATTTTCAGACACTTTGTTGTTGCAATACAATGTGCGTCATTTTATCTTGCAATTCCATTCATTTCATTAGACAATTTCAGTCATTTTATGTGGTTGTTTGGTGCAAATAGCGCGCAACTTAGCTATTAATCTCAAGGAGCTATGCTTTGCATCAAAATATGTTTTGATTCCTAAGAACTTATGTTTTGTGTTTTCTCACAAGTTGTAGTGCATTAGTCCTCTTGTGTGTTGGATAGCGGCGGTGTAGTAGTCTGATAGCTTTCGTGGGTTCATTTTATGAAGATAGGTTATCAAAGTTAAAGATTTAACATATTCATAGGAGTTTTTTCTATGGATAATTCCTATCTTTGCAATTATAAACCCGCCGTAGATGAAAGCGAGAAGAGAGTTGGTTTTTCTTTTGTTTTTGGTGCTTTTAACAGGTTGTAAGCATCAATCCACGACACAACATGCGTTAAGAAGTGCTTATTATTGGAGCACATCATGGCGCAATGACTCTCTTGTTGCAAACCGAGTAAAGGGATTAAATAAGCTATACTTACGTTTTTTTGACGTTGTTTTGAATCGCGAAGGTAATCCAACTCCTAATGCAACGCTGCAATTCGCAGCCAAATTACCCCATCATTTAGAAGTAATTCCTGTTGTTTTTATTACTAATGATGTGATGAAATCAGGCACTAATGGACGTGATTTGGCACAAAATATATTGCGAAGAGTATTAAAAATGTGCGAAACTAATGATATTCTCACTCCAAAAGAGCTTCAGATTGACTGTGATTGGACCCTTAGTTCGCGTGCTCATTACTATGATTTTCTGACGCAACTTCATCATCTTGCCGTTAAGAAACATATCACTTTATCGACTACAATACGTCTGCATCAGTTGTCACAACATGTTCCTCCCGTTGACAAAGGCGTGTTGATGATGTATAATACGGGGGATTTCACGGACATAAACTGCACACATCCAATCCTCGATCTAAAGGATGTAATGCCTTATTTGAAGTATTTGAAGAACTATTCTTTGCCCCTTTCTCCTGCTTATCCCTTGTTTTCTTATCGCATTTTGTTTAGAAATGGTCACTATAAGGGCATACTTCATGCCGACAATGACCTTCCGGTGTTGCCCGGAGACAGCGTTGTTGTGAGAAAAGCTACCATAGAAGATGTGCTCAAAGTAAAGCCAACCATCGAAGATTTACGGCCAAGTTTGCGTGACGAAACTATCATTTATGACCTTAGTCCCAATCACATTATAAATTATTCCCCCAAAGATTATGAAGAGATTTATCGTGCTTTTTAGCTTCCTTTTGATGCTATCCTTGCGCTCGTTTGCCTGTGGTCCTGAGCCAATCATACATAATTTCTATATGATGTGCGTTATTAATGAGATCGACACTGGCATCACTTCACCAGACTTTGTCACGCCGTTGTATAAGTATTGGCAGGCATATACGGGCAAGAAAGAAGGTTTCTTTGACAACGATTGTAGCCTACTCGTTGAGACAGCTCGGCGAAAACACGATGCCGAAATGCTTGCTTATGTGCGCAATATCGCTAAATATCAGCAAATATGTGTGCGAAAAAGTGAGCAGTGGGATTATCCTTCAAAAGCTGAAGTCGCGTTAGAGAAAGCACAATTACAACGTATGCGCAATGCCGCTCTTAACTATAAGGGGAGTCGTTTAACTCAACAATACACGTTGTTGCTGATGCGTTGCTATCTGTTGGAAGCCAATGTCAAGGGTATTCTAAGTGTGTGGAACACGCGTGCAAGCCGTTTTCCTGTTGGAATATATAAAGAAATGTGTCGCAATATCTATGCTTATGCATTGTTGAACAGCGGGCATCGTAACGAAGCGCTATCCATTTATGTGAGTCAAGAGGATGTAAACAGCATTCAATGGGCTGCTCGTAACTTCCAGAAATTGGATGGAATTAAAGTCATTTATCATGAGAATCCCAACTCTCCTGTATTGCGTTGGCTCGTTCAAAACTATGTAAATACGGTTCAAGATAATGCAGATCTCGACTGGATGTATAACTATGTAGATGCTGATAACACGCAACAGAAGGTAGAAGCTAAGGCATTTATAGACTTCGCTGAACATGTAGTTGCATCGCGAAAGAGTAGTGAACCCGCGCTGTGGAAAGCCGCTTCAGCGATGGTTTCCTATACACTTGGTGATATAAAAGCAGCCGAATTGAAGAGCCGTTTGGCTATGACGATGAAGGGAACTGTACTTGAATGTGACAATGCTCGGACCATTCATTTCCTTGCTTCAACGGCTTTGATGCGAGAAGGTGCACCATTTGATGCCAACTTTATCGTCAAAGAATTACGCTTTCTCAATAGTAAAGGAACGCCATATTCGTGGGACATGAATTACTATTCACGTGTTTTCGATCGTGTTGTGACGCAGAATATCATAGCATATTATGCTAAGCGTCACAATCTTAATATGGTTGCAGCCGCTCAAGGCATGTTAGAGCGTCGACGACTTCCCAAGAATAATCATGAATATACCTATAGTCCAGGTTACTCAAGATATGCAAACTATGACGAATACTTTGGTTGTTTAGACTCGATGACGGCGAATCAGTTGCGTGGTTATATTGCTTTCATGCATGAAAAACATGACAACGATGTGCTGGCTCAATTCATTTTGCAGCAAAATAAGTATCGGAATCCAAGCTATTTTAATGACCTTTTAGGAACCAAACTCATTGCCGAGGGACGCTTTTCAGAGGCATTACCCGTGTTGAAAAAGGTGCCATTGGCTTATGTGAACGGCCTTGGTATCGCACTATATATGGCTCATCGGGATTATAAAAAGCCGCGTTGGTTCTTCCAACAGCGTGTAAAGGACATCTATAATCTTGGTATAGACGAGGAACTTGAACAGGTTTCGCTGAAATATAATCAGAAGATTACATTCTGTGAAGACATGAGTCGTTTGGAACAACGTTATCAATTAGCCAACGATGCGACGCGTCCTGGGCTGGCATTACAGCTTGCTGTGCGCTATTATCAAGCCTCTTGTTATGGCGATTGCTGGTATCTGACGCATTATGATAAGCTTTATGATGATTCAACTCGGGCCTGGGAAAAGGACTTTGCACAACAAGCAATGACATATCTTGACGTAGCTAAACAGGAGAAGACCCTGCGCCAAGAGGCTCTTTACGCCCGAGCTTTTGTGTTGAACAGTATAACAAGCAATGGACTTTGGTGGTTTTATGATGAAGAAGAACACTATAAAGCCATTAAAAATGATGTGGCTTGTGAGCAAGCTTACGACGAATTGCTGGGCTATATCCGTAAAAATCCATCGCAAGTTGCCGATTACGTGTCAAGATGCGACGTCATACGAAAAGATCTGAAGGCAGTAGGTATGGCCTATTCAAGGTAGGCCTTGAGCATATCTGAAGTCGTATTGCGGTTTAGTTTGCGTACAGCCTTGTTGCGAATCTGGCGTACTCGCTCACGTTTTAGCCCCATTTTCTCAGCTATTTCAGCAAAGGTGAGGTGGGGTTGGCCTATCCCATAGAACGCTTCTACCACGTTTTTCTCACGTTGATTGAGGATGTTCATGGCCTGCATAAGCTCTTCTTTGACCGACGCTTCAAGCACTTCTTGATCTGGACGCGCTGCATTGGGGTCGGAAAGTACGCTGAGCAAGCTCATGTTTTTACCATTTTCTAAGGGTGCATCAACAGAAAAAGCACGACTGTTAGCCTTCTCTTCGGGGCTATTTTCATGCTTTGGAAGTCGGAATATGCCACTCTGTTCGTTGACAGCTGCCTCAATTGCTCGGCGAACGAAAGGCTCGGCATAGCCTACAAAGCGTAGACCGCGACTGCCATCAAAGCTCATTGCTGCCTTCATTAGGCCGATATTGCCTTCACTAATGAGGTCAAGAATGGCTACACCGCGGTCAGTATACTGCTTCGCTATAGCCACAACAAAGCGTAGATTGGCAGAAGTCAGCTTGTTGATGGCACGTTCTGAGCTCGCGCCTCCTTGCTGAATCTGCTGTGAAAGTTTGTTTTCTTCGTCGTCAGAAAGAAGTTCTTCCTTTCCAATCTCATTGAGATAGAGATTCAAAGACTCACTTTCGCGTTCAGAAAGTGGCTTACCTGTTTTTATCTTCTTCATCTTTTCTTGTTTTATTTTGGTTGTCATGAGTTATTGATGTGGCTGAGAACTTCTGCTGTCCAGCGTCTTTCAATGCCTCAAGTATTTGGTTATATTGTGTCGAAAGCATGTATCCGAGGTTCTTTTTCAACATCGTTTCGGCATCACCAACACTGTTTCTATAAGCTGAAATCTCTGTTTTATACTGAAGATTATGCAGAGATTGGCGGCCAATTTCTATTTCGCGTTCACGCATAAGCCTACTACACACGCGCTCAAGCAATGGTAATACGACGTGATTAAATAGGTGATGACCTTGTATATAAAGGTAGGTATTATGGGGATGAACGCCCAATTGCTCCATGTCTTGTCTCACTTCTTCATAGCTTTCACGTGCATCGGGATGGCGAAGTGTTAGTTTTTCAACCGCTTTTTCCACCTTTTTGTGCAGTTGTTCGAGTGTGACCTCGGGGTAATCGATATTGATTTCGCCCATTTTTATTGCGTGATTGAAGTCTGATAAGGTAAATTCTCCATAGTGAGTAGACCTATAAAACCAGATATTCCACACGAAAAGTGGGTATATAATCTCGGAATATTGTCTCATGAAGTCATTGAAATCAAACACCGAATGGTCGTTTAACGACACAGCAACAGCAACGTTATGAAGAGATGAAGCGTAGCATTGTAGGTTCTCAATTGAGTATGCATACGTGTGAAACACAAAGGGATTATAGAGCAATATGCGTGAATTTGGCGAGGAACCCTGCATTAAATAGTCGTAATCGGCATCCACACAAGCTATCATATCCTGTCCAACGGCTTCAAGAAGACTGCTGATTGCTGCTTTCTTTCCACGCTCTAAATGAGTTGATCGCGTAGGAAGCATGACCTCAAAAAAGCGCTCTTGCGTCTCAAATTGACTGAGAATAGTACGCCAAAAGAACACATCTTCATAGCTTTCTACATAGGCAACAATCTTTCGTTTGGCATATTTTGAAGTCAAACGATTAGCTGCTTTGAAGTAATTTGAAGTGATATTGTCTCTCAATCGGCGTCCCATTGTCTGCTGATGTCTTTTATAATGTGATGTCGGTAACCTCAGTTACATGGTCCATCCAGCCGTTCATGATGACTGCCGGACTATGCGTTGCCAAGATAAGTTGCACATTTGGGTTCAACTGTAGAATGAGATCAATAAGTTGTTTCTGCCATTCGAAGTGCAAACTAACCTCAGGTTCGTCCATGAAAAGCACGTAAGGTTTACAGTCTTCGACAAGAACGGTCAACAGAATCACTAACATTTGCTTCTCACCGCTTGACAGTTGATAAGGTGAAAGCACTTCTCCCAGTTGGGTAAAACGAATCTCATTCTCACTTCGAATGATACTTTTCCCCGTCTCTTTGAATAGATTATCGATGATGTTTTGAAACAGATTCTTCCCTTGAGAGATGCTTTGTGCCTGCTCAGTTGCGTCATTTCCTCCGCGCTGTAGCACCTCAATGATGCGGTTTCCGACGTTAACTTGATAGTCAAGATACTTCCGTTGCAATACAAATAGCTGCCAATCAAGTTCTGTTTTCAGGTTTTCCATTTGGGCAAGTGAGTCACTACTGACCATCGGTCGGTCGAAAGAACGAATCACATCGTATCGAATCCACTTGGCATCTGACGGTTGAACACGCAGTCGAACGCCTTTTAACATGTGGCTGGGGAACTCTCCTCCCTGGGCAAGTCCACGGATAACCTTCGATAATATCGTACTTTTTCCGACGCCGTTGATACCACTTAGGATGTTCACCTTGCGGTCAAGATTCCACAAAATGTGCTTTGTTCCACTCCAAAGTGACTCAATCTCTATCTGTTCTATATAGTCTGCGTATTTCATTTCCTATGATATCTATAGCGCAAATATAATAAATTAAATGCGATGTAGCATGTAGTAACGACATTTTTTAATACTTTTGTGTGCAAGAAATGATAGAAAGAAATGAATATTCGGCATAATCTTCCGTTGCGATCTCATGTGAGTATGTTAATGGCTGAAGTCTTTTGGGGACTTATGGCGCCTTTAGGTAAGGACGCAATGAGCCATGGTATCGATGGGATTACTATGGTATCACTGCGTGTTTTCTTTGGAATGGTACTCTTTTGGCTAACTGCTTTGTGTTTCAAACGGGAGAAAGTACCTCTTCGTGACAAGCTTCTTTTTGGTGCAGCAGGCCTCTTTGGACTTACGTTTAATCAGTGTTTGTATACTATCGGACTAAGCATCACTTCGCCAGTCAATTCAAGTATTGTCACAACTTCAATGCCGATATTCGCTATGGTGCTCTCTTTTCTCATCCTGAAAGAGCCAATCACACTCCAAAAAGCCCTCGGAGTATTCATTGGTTGCTGTGGAGCTGTGACGCTTGTACTAACGAGTGCAGCCGCAATTAGTGATAAAATAGGAGACATTCGCGGTGACTTGATGTGCATAGGTGCCCAACTTTCCTTTGCACTTTACCTTTCTTTATTTAATAAACTCATTAAACGTTACTCGGTGTTTACCGTCAACAAATGGATGTTTCTGTGGGCAACCATGTTCATTTGGCCCTTTACTTTCACGCATGTTTCAGGCGTTCAATGGAGCGATGTGCCTCGAATGAGCTTATTAGAAGCAGGCTTTGTCGTCTTCTTTGGTACGTATTTGAGTTACATTCTCACCATGGTTGGCCAGCAATATCTACGTCCTACGGTGGTCAGTATATATAATTATGTGCAACCGATTGTGGCAGTTTCCGTCAGTCTTGCAGTGGGATTATGTGTCTTTACATGGCTACAGGCCGTGGCAGTTGTATTGGTTTTCACGGGCGTTTGGTTCGTTATCAAGAGCAAATCAAGGCGAGAACTGCAATGAAATGATGATAGATACCATCATTGTGGTATGCAAAATGCCTATAATGTGCGATATGTTAGCTCATAATTAAATCCTACCTTTGCAACATAATTACTAACATCATAAAAGAAAGGATTAGACAATGAGCAACGAAAAGAAACTCCATTTCGAAACATTACAGCTTCATGTAGGACAGGAACAAGCCGATCCAACCACTGATTCACGTGCCGTTCCAATCTATCAAACTACATCTTACGTGTTCCATAATGCCCAACATGCTGCTGATCGCTTTGCATTGAAAGATGCAGGAAATGTATATGGTCGTCTCACTAACACCACTCAAGCTGTCTTTGAGGAGCGAGTTGCTGCATTGGAAGGGGGAGTTGCTGGCTTAGCTTTAGCCTCTGGAGCTGCTGCAGTGACGTATACCATCACGAATATTGCCTTTAGTGGTGACCACGTTGTAGCCAGTAAAACCATCTACGGAGGCACATATAACCTCCTCGCTCATACCTTAAAGCGACAAGGAATCACTACAACCTTCGTCGATCCTGACGATTATGATGCGCTCGAAGCAGCCATTCAGCCTAACACAAAGCTTGTATATATAGAGACGTTAGGTAATCCTAACTCTAACATTTCAGACATAGAACGATGTGCAGAGATAGCACATCGCCATGGATTACCATTGGTTATCGACAACACCTTTGGCACTCCATATCTCATTCGGCCTTTAGAGCATGGGGCAGATGTTGTTGTTCACTCTGCAACGAAGTTCATTGGTGGACACGGAACGTCTTTAGGTGGTGTCATTGTTGATGGTGGTTCCTTCGATTGGAAAGCCCAAGGAGATCGTTTCCCAGGCTTTACTGAGCCCGATTCTTCCTATCATGGCATTACGTTTGGTGACCTTCCAGCACCTTTTGTGACTCGAGTTCGCACCTTGTTACTACGTGATGAGGGCGCAGCGATATCTCCTTTTAACGCTTTTATCTTGCTACAGGGGCTTGAAACGCTTAGTCTTCGTGTTGAGCGTCATGTCTATAATACGCTCAAAGTGCTTGATTATCTGAAGCAACAACCTTTGGTGAAGAAGATTAATCACCCTGCTTTGTCCGATCATCCCAATCATAATCTCTACCAACGCTACTTCCCCAATGGTGCAGGAAGCATCTTTACGTTCGAGATTAAGGGCGATCAGAAGACGGCTTTCGACTTTATCGACCATCTAAAGATATTCTCTTTACTGGCTAATGTGGCTGATGTTAAGAGCTTGGTTATACATCCTTTGTCTACCACTCACTCTGAACTTAGCCGCGAAGAAGCAGCAGATCAGGGAATCTTTGAAAGCACTATACGTCTCTCAATAGGTACAGAACACTACCAAGATATTATTGATGACCTCGATCAGGCATTCGAAGCAGTAAAGTAAATGAAAGGAAAGGGGAGGCTTTTTATAGCCTCTCTTAAGCTAAACAAACATTAAGTACAGGAAATATGACAAAGATTTATAAACAGATAACAGACCTTATAGGTCACACTCCCTTAGTAGAACTCCCGAAATATTCAAAGTTTCGTGGTGTCGATACGCCTATTATAGGAAAAGTTGAGTATTTTAACCCAGGCGGAAGTGTTAAGGATCGCATTGCCTTGGCAATGATTGAAGACGCTGAAAAGGCTGGAAAACTCAAGCCGGGAGCTACAATCATTGAGCCAACGAGTGGCAACACAGGCGTTGGTTTGGCTTTAGTGGCAGCCGTGAAAGGCTATCGTCTCATCCTCACCATGCCCGAAACGATGAGCGTAGAGCGTCGTTCTTTGGTGAAAGCTTATGGTGCTCAGGTGAAACTTACAAGCGGAAAAGATGGCATGAAGGGTGCAATCAAGGCGGCAGAAGAGCTTCGTGACAGCATCGAAGGTAGCATAATACTCGGTCAATTCACGAATATGGCCAACCCAAGAGTACACTATTTGACCACTGGTCCAGAGGTTTGGAGTGACACAAATGGCCAAGTTGACATCTTTGTTGCAGGCGTTGGAACGGGTGGAACGATTACAGGCATCGGCCAATATCTAAAAGAACAGAACCCCAATGTACGCATTGTAGCCGTTGAACCCACTGATTCTGCAGTGTTAAGTGGTGGTAATAGTGGACCTCATAAGATACAAGGTATCGGCGCAGGCTTTATCCCTGACACCTACAATAGTGCTTATATAGACGAAGTTTTCAAAGTAGAGAACGACCAAGCCATACTTACTGGTCGCCTGTTAGCACAGCAAGAAGGTCTCTTAGTGGGTATATCTTCGGGCGCAGCTGCCTTTGCTGCCACCGAGATTGCACATCGTCCAGAGAACAAAGGCAAACAAATCGTGACGTTGTTCCCTGATACTGGAGAGCGTTATTTGTCTACTGTTCTCTACGCGTTTGACGAATATCCCCTCTAAAACTCCATGCTAAATTAACCACTAATAGGTGAGTTTGCGAGCCCTTTCGCTCTCTTTTCGGGGCGAAAGTGGCTTTAATATGATAAGCAAATCACACTATTTATTGTAAAATGCGGCTCGCATAGCTGCCACAACTGAATGTAAGCGCTGAATCATACAGGCTATTTGTAAAAACAACGCCACTCGCTTCTCTTTAGCTTTTTAATCAAACAATATTCTTGTTTCTGTCATCTTATAAACCATTGTCATTCAAATGGTTATAAGCATTCGGTCGAAAGGCATTATAACCTCCCATGATTTGAATTGTAATGTGCGTCATTTCATCGCATGATTTGCGTCATTTTATGCGGTAAAGTGTGCCGAATCACACGCTCATTTGCGTCATATCATTTTATCATCTGCTTTTATCGTTGAGGCTTTTTGCAACGAAAAAAGTTGTAGAAAATAAAATATCACGCGCACAAGAACGTTATAATACAAATAGAAAGTATGAATAACATCAAGATAAACACCTTATTTGCACTGCTGATTTGTGCGTTCTTAGCTGCTTGTACGCCTAAGAATTATAACTATTTACAGGACTTAAAGAATGGCGAAACAATCAGTTTGCCTACTAATGGCACTGTAACTTTCGAACCACAAGATAAGATTTCGGTTATTGTTAAAGGCAAAATTGCGGAGTTAAATAGCCTGTTTAACCATGCCGTTAGCACGAATTTGAACGCTGGTTCGGTGCAAGGTAGCCAATATGTTGTGGGGTATACGCTCGATAACTCAGGCAATATAGACTTTCCTTTGCTTGGAACAATCCATTTGGCAGGCCTCACTCGTGCGCAGGCTGAACAGCTTATCAAAACGAAGTTGGCTGAAAGTGGTTTGTTGAAAGATGCTACTGTGACCGTCGACTACATGGGATTGACTTACAATGTGCTTGGCGAAGTAAATTCTCCTGGGCGAAAATATATCACGAAAGATGAGACAACAATCTTTGATGCCTTAGGAGACGCAGGAGATATCAACCTATATGGCAAGCGCGATAGCGTCGTTGTAGTTCGTGATAATGGTCAAAGCAAGCAGGTGTTTATCGTCAATTTGAGCAATGCAAAGGATGTTTATACCTCGCCGGCATACTTTATTCATCAGAATGATCTTATCTATGTGAAGTCTAATAACATGAAGATTAGGCAGTCAACCGTCAATGGTAACAACACAAGTAACTTTGCTTTTTGGAGTTCTATCGCTTCAGTCTTGGCAACAATTGCCGTGTTAATCTTTAAATAATGGCTATGGATATCAAGGAATGTGAGCGTGTTGTTGTTCGAAAAGAACGTCCGTTGAACTATCATCAGTTTGTTATCAGCTGCCGAAAACATTGGTATTGGTTTGCTGTTTCAGCCTTTCTTACCACGTTGTTCAGCTTGATTTTCGTGCTAATGGCAATGCCTAAGTACGAGCGTTCGGCTGAAGTGATGATTAAAGATGACGACACTTCACGTGGTGTTTTGAATGCAGGCAGTCTCAGTATGTTCTCATCTCTCGGGCTGATGAATGTCACTTCAAATGTCAATAACGAACTAAAGGTGTTTCAATCTGTGGCGACAATGGAGAAGGTTGTAAGGAGATTGGGACTCATGACAGGCTATTTTAGTCCGCAATGGATAGGTAGTCGCGAACTGACGAAAGACGAAATGCCTGTTATGGTGACGTTTCCTGGCCTGAAAGATGACGATAAAGCGAGTTGTATTTTGCTGCTAAAGAAAGACGGAAGTCTGTCACTTTCCACCTTCAAACGCAATAAAACGGAGTTTGAAGAGACTGTTACGGGGCATGTAAATGAGCTGGTTAAGACACCACTTGGACGCATTGCTGTAGTGAAAAACGCCGCTTTTGCCAAGGCTTTTCAGGGAAAAGACGAGCTGAAATTCAAGCTTGTAAAATATGAACTCTATGATGTTGCTGAGCGTTTAGGAAAACATATCAAGATAAATCTTGTCGATGACCAAACCTCTGTCATTGATTTAAGCTACCAAGACATTAGTGCTAAGCGTGCGGATGAAGTGCTTCGGACGCTCATTTCGGTTTATCAGCAGTCGTGGTTAGCCGATAAAAACAGCAGCATTGATGCCTCTACATCATTCATTGACGCTCGAATTGGAAGCTTGGAAAAGCAACTTAGTGCGCTCGATGGTAATATTTCAAAGTTCAAAGAGACCCATAAGATAGTTGATTATGACGAGAATGCAAAGGCTGCTTTGAGTCAAATTGCGACGACAGATGAGGCATTACAGAAGCTCAACAATGAGCTTTATGTGATGAAACACATGCGAAACATGATGCCGAAATACGGCAAACTGCAACTCCTTCCGGCTAATCTTCTGCCACAAAATCAAAGTATCTCTTCGCAGATTCAAGACTATAACGAACTTATTCTCAAGCGAAACACTATTGCAGAGAATAGTAGTGGCAAGAATCCTATTGTTGAATCGTTAGATAACCAGATTTCATCCATGCGCTCAGCAATAGGAAATTCACTCGAACAAGGCGTCGAACAATTGCAGATTCAGACGTCAAAACTCAGTGCGGAAAAAGGCCTTTCAACGAGTCAAATGGCTTCAGTTCCGTCGAAAATTATGCAGATTCTGCCCACGGAACGACGCCAAAAGGTAGTTGAAGAGCTTTATATCTATTTGCTTCAAAAGCGAGAAGAGAACAGCATCTCACAGATATTTGGCACGAAGAACCTGCGAATTGTCACACCACCATCGGGACTTCAGGCACCTGTTTTCCCACGAAAGGGGCGCACAACTGCAGCAGGTTTCCTTATAGGCTTAGTGCTTCCACTGATTGTTTTGTTTGTAAAGGAGAGCCGCAACAGGCGTATTCGTGGGCTCAATGGGGTCGAAGGAGCTGATGTTAGCATGGTGGTTGCGCTGCCGTGGGTAAAAGATGGCGTTGTCACGGTGAGCAAAGAAGGCCGCGATTTGAATAATGACGCCTTCCGAAATCTGCGTATGCAGGTGGTCGAAAGTGGCGCTCAAGTAGTGCTTTTGACGGCTGTCACGCCACAAGTAGGACGGAGTTATGTTGCCATTAACTTGGCAAAGGCGCTCAGTTTGATGGGAAAACGTGTGGCATTATTTGATGGTGACTTCAGAACACAAGGCCTTCGGTCGCTCCTTGGCTTGCAGAATGCGCGCCAAAAAGACTTTACTGAGGTTGGAACAACATGGAAAGAAGCTCTTTCTTCGACGTCATTGCTTAAGCCGGTTGATGTCATTTCAGGAGATTGTTTGGCTCAAAACCCAGCTGATTTCCTTTCATCTGAGTCGTTCAAAAGCATCATTCAAGACCTTAAAAACACGTATGATTACGTTGTCATTGATGGTCCTTGTCAACGTTATATGACTGATGTCGCCTTGTTGGAAGACGTGAGTGAGCTGCAATTATTTGTCTTACGAGATGGTGTTTCGACAGTAGATGATGTTGAAAAGATAGAACATCATGCAGCCGAGATACACACTTCACCTGTTGGAATCATTGTTAATGGAACGCCTTCTGCGTAAAATCAAGTCGTCGGATATTGCAAAACGTATTGCAACGGGAGCCTTTTGGTCGTTGACAGGCACTGCCATTGGAAAGTTTTGTGTGTTGATTAGCGGCATTGTTTGTGCGAGAATCCTCGGTAAAATGACTTTTGGCGAGTTCGGAATGATACGTTCTACGCTCGGAATGTTTATCGTTTTAGGAACTACCGGCATAGGCGTTACGGCGACAAGATATATCTCTCAGTATCAAAAGGAAGAGAAAGCGCATGCTGCTTCCATTTATTTCATGTCGCAACGCTTTTCGTTTCTCACTGCATTATGCATTGCATTAGCCGTCTTTCTCTTTGCCGATACTATCTCTTCTGCCTTACTTCATGAGCCCAAGCTAAGCCTTTCGGTTCGCTTTGGCAGTCTGATGATCTTTCTTTCGATATTGAATGGCATGGAGAATGGGGTCTTATCAGGCATTGAAGCCTTTGATAAGATTGCACAAAACACCTTCTTTGGCAGTATCACGGAATCCATATTGATGCTTGTCGGAGCATATTTCTGGGGCTTGAATGGGGCAGTTCTTGGCTTTGGTAGTGGCATATTGATGCTCTATTTGCTTAATCATAGCTCGGGAAAAAAGCTTCTTCATCGCAAAGGAATAGACCTTTCACATCGTCATGTCATTCATTCCGATTGGCGATTAGTTTATCGTTACAGTGTGCCGGCTACCATTTCAGCCCTTAGTGTCACGCCAGCTTTCTTCGTGATTCGAGCCATATTTGTGCATCATGAGAGTTATTCGGCGTTGGCAATCTATGAAGCTTCCGACCAGATTAAAGTTATATTGCTCTTTATTCCCACGGCAGTTAGTCAGATTGTTCTACCGATATTATCAAGCATTCAGAATCAAAAGACGTTCAAAAAGACATTAAATCTAAACACGTTTCTTATCTTTGTCATCACTGCTTTGGCTGCAGGTGTAACCATCTTACTTAGTCATCAGCTGATGAACCTTTACGGATCAGATTACAAAGAGACGCTTCCGCTCGTGTTACTTGCCCTTTCTACCATCTTCTCTGCAGTCTCTAATGTCATCGAAATGTCTGCTTATAGCAAGGATTATGTGTGGAGTATGTGTGTCATTAATTTGATTTGGGCAGGCAGTATGATTGCATTTGCAGCCTTCTTTGTGGGAAAAGGTGCCGGAACAACAGGCCTTTCACTCTCTGTTTTGTTGTCATATTTGCTCAAAACTATTATCATAAGTATCTATGCCAAGTGTAAGATTTAGTCATGATTTGATGCATATCGAACGCCGATATTGGTTGTTTGGTGCAACGATTGTATTGTTCCAGTTGGCTGGTTACAATGCAATGACGTTGTCATTACTGGCATTTTCACTCATACTTTTGTTCTCTGCGGAGTGCTTTTTCAATAATGTTCAGGCGTTGAAATGGTTCTTATCGTTTTGTATAGGAACGCTGTTTATAGGGCTCATCAAGTTGTTTTTCAATGATGCCAGCATGAAATCACTCATGATGTGGGGGCAGTTTTATCTCCTTTGCTTTGCACTTCTCGGCTTGAAAGACCGCAAACAAGCACTCCAAGTGTTGAAAATCGTGGTCTATTTAATCTTTATCGGTGACCTGATTTCCAATCTTTTACTCATGCTTGGCTTTGATCTTCCGTGGTCATCTCTGCCTCCCAAGCGCATAGGAGAGTTCTTTCCACGCTTCACTGGCATTAAAAACAACACGTTATATTCAGGGAGTATCTCTTTTCTTGCACTCTGTTTCACGCTCCACGAGCGTCAGTTGCCCAAGTATCTCCATAGACTTTTGCTGGCGATGATGGTCTTTAATCTCGTTCTTGCAAGCTCTTTTCGTTACTATATTGCTTTGTTTTCGGTCGTCATCCTCATCAAATTCCGACTTTATTCGCGTCAGAAGTTGTTAAAGATGGGCTATGTTGGCACAATCATTCTTGTGGTCTTGGCTACTTGGTTGACGCGAACCATCAGTTTGAGTAACAGTCTTCGCTGGCAATTATGGAACAACACATTGGATAGAATCACTGAAAATCCGTTGTCAGGTATAGGATTTATGTTTCAGGAACTAAGCGAACATTCGATGGTTAGCTATCATAACTTAGCCATGTCTGGTGTTACCGAGTCGACGATTCTTTTGATTATGCTCTGCTTTGGCCTCCCCATGACGTTGCTGTTTCTGGCAGTTATCGCGCAAACCCTATCGAGAATGCGGTTCTCTTCGACCTATTCCGTCACGTTAGGACTATTCCTTAGTCTTTCGTTAGACCTCTTTTGGGGTGGTAGTTGGGATAATATTCTCTCATTAAGTCTGTTCCTTCTGAGCCTTTATGGCATCAATCATGAGGGCTATTTCCAGCAAAGGGCAGAACGATATCTATCAAAAGAACAGCGCGAACCGCAGTGTTTAGCAGATGATTCCCCTAAGTTGAACGAATAACTTCACATAGGTCATTATGTTTTTCACGATTATCATCCCCACCTATAATAACCTTTCGTTGCTGAAACTCGCTTTAAGTTCGTGCCAACGCCAGCGTTTCAGTGACTTTGAAGTCATCATTACAGACGACTCTACCAATGAGGTTATCGAGGAATATGTTTCTCATCTGCATTTGCCTTGGCTGAAATATCATCGCAATCAGCTATCGCTCGGAGCGATAAACAACTGGAATCACGGACTAACCTTAGCCAAAGGAGACCACATTATAGTGCTACATCACGACGAAAGTATGGCATCTGATGACTTCCTTACACGTGTTTCGGCCGCCTTTTTGCCTCAAGTTGATGTTGTGGTTAGCAATGTTTCAGTGGATGGAAGGCGGCAAAAGTGGTGGCTTCATCATGTGTTGTCACCCTTGCTTTTGCATTTCCCAACAACCTTGTTTGCCTGCAATTTCATTGGTCCTACGGCTTGTTTATGCTTCAAAAAGGAGCAAATGCAGTTGTTTAATCCTTCACTTTGTTGGGCCGTTGATTATGAATGGTATTACCGAATGCTTCAAACCAGCCACGTGCGCTATCTAAGGACGAATTATATCCGGTCACATCATGGCCACAAAGGGCAGATTTCGCAGACCATTGACATTCAAAAGGTCAGGCAAAGTGACAATGAAACATTGCGTAAAATGTATGCATCTCATTTGCGCATACGTTTATTTATATTTATAGGAAAAGCCATTCGCAAATTCCTTTAGGCTTTACATCGTAAACGAACTCATTGATATAGACATGAAAATCATTAAGATAATCGGCGGACTTGGCAACCAAATGTTTCAATATGCGTTAGCCATTGCATTGCAACAGCAATATAAAGACGAGGAGATTCGGCTGGACTTGAACTGCTTTCGAGGGTATAACAAGCATCAAGGATATTTGCTTGACGAGATTTTCGGCCGCAGATTTCGAGCTGCTTCTCTTCAAGAAGTGGCGCGATTGGCTTGGCCTTATCCGCATTATCAGCTTTGGCGAGTGGGTAGTAGAGTGCTTCCGAGGCGACAAACCATGGTGTGTGAGCCTGCTGATGGCAGCTTTTCACCAGACGTTTTGATGCTTGAGGGTAACCGATATTATGATGGTTATTGGCAGGATGAACGCTATTTCAAGGCTTATCGCAAAGAGATTATCGAGGCTTTTAAGTTCTCTCCGTTCGTGGGTGACGGCAATCGACACGTTGAAAACATGCTTAGAAATGAGCGCTTTGCTTCTCTTCATGTTCGAAGGGGCGACTATTTGAATGATCCTTTGTATCAAAACACGTGTGGAATAGACTATTATCAGCGTGCCATTTCACAAATGAATGCAATGGCAAACCCATCTTGTTACTTTATCTTTTCAGACGATATCGCTTGGTGTAAGACACATATTGAACCGCTATGTGAGGGACATCGCCCGTACTATATAGACTGGAATAAGGGTAAAGAGGCTTATCGTGACATGCAACTCATGGCACTTTGCAAGTATCATATCATTGCAAACTCTTCTTTTTCGTGGTGGGGCGCATGGTTGAATGACGCAGAAGATGGCATCACAATAGCCCCACAGCAGTGGTATGCGCATGGAAACAAACCCTCTCCAGCGTCAGAATCGTGGATAAAAGTCTAAATGTTGTGGGATGAAATGAGTGTAAATACGGCTCTTTTTACCTGCATTTAATCTGTGATATTGTAAAGATTATATCCTGATTTTTAACACTTCATGAAGTCACCAAATAGCGTTTGGATTGTCGAAAAATAGTGTTTATTTGGAGGAAAAGTCGTAATTGTGGTGTAATGTCAGGTGTTTTGTCTCGTCATTTGATGCAGTTTGTGATGCCAAATGACTGAAACGGCCTTGTGATTTGACTGTTTTTATGTTGCAATCTCAATGGAATCACCATGTGTTTTAATGTAATTTTATGCTCTTTTTCCTGTGTTTTTATATAACTGTTTGATTGATAACGAATTGTAAAGTGTGGTTTTTTAGGCCTTATTTCGTGTGAGATGACTGTTCGTTTAGAATAAGCTCGTAATTTGAAAGCAATTGTAAAGATAAATCATAACTATCAGCTTATCTTTTATTTTCAGTTTATGAGTCAGTTTGTTTGCTTCATTTTCGCCCCTTGTTCAGTAGGTGTGGTGCTGTTGTTTTCCATATATTTATAACATTTTTCCAAGATTATGTAACACGTTAGCTTGTTTTTTATCGTACCTTTGCACTCGAACAAAACAATTAAAACAATAAGATTATGACAACAAAGACATTTAATGTAAACGGAATGAAGTGCATGCATTGCAAAGCAAACGTAGAAAACGCAATACAATCTCTTGATGGAGTACAATGTGCTTTGGCTGATATTGAGGCCAAAAATGTTAAGGTTGACTACGACGAAAGCCGTGTAAAGGATGCTGATCTCAAGGCTGCGGTTGAGGGAGCAGGCCATTATGAACTGCAGATTTAATTCATTTGCCGATGAAAAAAACAATTCCAGTCGTTGGCATGGCATGCTCGGCATGCTCTGCTAACATAGAAAAGAAACTCTGTTCTTTAGCAGGTGTGAATTCCGCTTCGGTCTCTTTGCCGGGGCGTTCGGCGCTTGTTGACTTCAATCCTGACGTCATTTCACTTGATAAAATGAAGCAAGAGGTCAACAATATAGGCTATGATCTTGTTATTGAAGCAGACAGAAGTGTGGATGAAATAGAGCGACGCGCGTATCGTTTACTGCGTCGTAAGGCTCTGCTTTCATGGGTTTTTGCCCTCCTTGTGATGGCAATCTCAATGCGTTGGATTGTGATTGGAGGTCGCAATATGGCTAATCAAGTGTCGTTGTTACTGGCACTTGCCAACATGATTTATTGTGGAAAGTCGTTCTATGTCACGGCATTTAAGCAGCTGAAACATGCCACAGCGAACATGGATTCGCTTGTAGCGATGTCGACAGGGATAAGCTTTCTCTTTAGTGTTTTCAATACTTTCTGGGGCGAAAGCGTGTGGGGTAGTCGCGGAATAGAGTGGCATACCTATTATGATGCAAGTGTAATGATTATCACGTTTGTGCTTACTGGTAGGCTATTGGAAGAGAAAGCGAAAGATTCAACGGCTTCTTCCATTCGCCAACTGATGGGACTTCAGCCCAAGACGGCACGCATTGTGCAAGATGGAAAGATAGAAGAAGTGCCCATTTCAACCATAGAAAAGGGTGATATTCTTGAGGTTCGGGCTGGTGATAAGATTCCCGTTGACGGCGAAGTAGTGTCTGCTGAGAGTTTCATGAAAGCCAATGCAGCCTATGTAGACGAAAGTATGATCACGGGAGAACCTACACCTTCGGAGAAGATTCAAGGCAGTAGGGTACTTGCTGGCACGATACCTAACCAGGGAAAGTTACGCATGCGAGCTCTTCAAATAGGTGAAAACACGGCGTTAGCACACATCATTCAGATGGTTCAAGAGGCACAAAACAGTAAGGCACCTGTACAGAGAATAATCGATAAAGTGGCTTTAATCTTCGTGCCAGTTGTTATGGGTGTGTCTGTCGTTACCTTCTTCTTATGGTGGATTCTCGGTGGAAATGCAGCCTTGCCTCACGCCATTTTATCAGCTATTGCCGTATTAGTTATCGCCTGTCCATGTGCAATGGGGCTCGCAACGCCTACCGCTTTGATGGTTGGAATAGGTAAAGCGGCGCAAGAAAAAGTGTTGATTAAGGACGCAACGGCTTTGGAACGGATGCGTAAAGTCAATGCAATGGTGATAGATAAGACCGGCACTTTGACGATTCCTAATAAGGATATTGACTTTACAAAAGCTGATAATCTGCCGCTCGAAGCACGCGAAACATTGAAGCCTTACGCTCAAGAAGCAATGCAAGAACTACAAGATGATGGTGTAGAAATATATATGATGAGTGGTGATAAGGAAGAAGCCGCACGATATTGGGCTTCAAAAGCTGGTATAAAACATTATAAAAGTAAGGTACTTCCACAGGATAAAGAGAACCTCGTTCGTAAGCTTCAACGTCAAGGAATGACTGTAGCCATGGTGGGAGATGGCATTAATGACACACAAGCTTTGGCTCTTTCGGACGTCAGTATTGCTATTGGTCGTGGCACAGATGTAGCCATGGATGTGGCTCAAGTGACACTAATGGGCGACGACTTAAGGGCTATTCCTAAGGCCATTCAATTGAGTAGACGCACTGTTTCTATGATAAAACAGAACCTGTTTTGGGCCTTTATATACAACGTTGTGTGTATACCTATGGCCGCAGGAGCATTATATCTCTTTGGAATTAGCTTTCAAATAACGCCTATGTGGGCCAGTGCTTTGATGGCATTCTCAAGTGTTAGTGTCGTATTGAATAGCTTAAGACTGAAGTTTATGGCTTAAGTGATGACCTAAAAGGAAAAGCGTAGAAGAGTCCTTTCATGGATTTCATCTACGCTTTTCTTTTATTTTGTGGTACAAACTCTATCAATATCGTGGAGTAGGATAGTTGTATTGGTCGAAATATTGTAGGCCTTGGTTGTGATACCACACGCCTTCCACGTTGAGTTGGATACTGAATTTGGGATTAAAGTTATATTTAACAGCTGCTCCAATGACGTCCGCTCCAGGCATACCTATGCCAGATGACATCGGATAATACATGCCGAAGCGTCCTGGAAAGCCATATCCCATGTAGCCATATCGGTTATAATAGCGGCCATAATTACTGGCAATACTCTTTTGTCCGTATACCCATGCCTCCCAATGTTCATTGAAACGATAGCCAAGAGCAGCGTAAAGAACTCCATCCCGATAAGAGTCTCCGCCCCAATTCATGTTTTGTAAGTAGCCACCTGCAGCCAACCAAAGCTTCTGATCTTTGCTAATGGGGGCAAGATAAGTGGCGCTTAGGCGTTGAGCAAGACCGCCGTGATGGGGTAGGTTCTTACCAAATGTGGCGAAAGCAGATAGATCTACGGAGACATTTAGCCCTTTGTGGAGTCCCCAACCATAATCATATAGATAAGGTGTAAGCACACTTGGTGCGACAACTTCATTTTGTTTGTCTTGCAAAAGCTCTGGTCTTATCGACTCACCTGTATAGACAACCTTTGATGTATCGGTATATATTGTGTCACCAGGAAGTAGCCATCCCTTGCGAGGAGCATCGAAACTATGAAGTGGTCCCTCATGAATCTGCGTCTGTGCCTGGGCAGATAGCACGCAGATTAGCGCGATTATAATGACATATATTCTTTTCATTGCGACAAAGATAGCAAATGAAAGCAGAATGAAAGCACTTAGTTAGTTTTTTTTATTATAACATTTTTAAAAATAACGGCTATCCTTAAATAAACTGAAATAATTTTGTTGTTATTCTGATTTGCCATAAATTTGTGATAAATAACCAAAGAAGAGAGCTTATGAAAAAGAAGAATCTTGTGCTGATGACATTGGCTTTGTTGATTGTTTCCTTGCCAATGAATGCACAAAAAAATAGGAACAAACAGCAGCAATCATTCGTAAAGAAAGTTACTTCGATATGGAATAAGGCAAAAAAGCAGGTTAGTGACACGGGAAAAGATATCGGAGAGAAGATTGGAATCAATGAAATTTCATCGAAACAAAAGGATGTTGACTTAGTGGAAGTAGACGGAAAGAAGTATATGCCGATATATAATTTCGACTTGTTTATGAGTGGTCATGCTGCCGATGATGCCGAATTGGTGCGTCTTTCGCGTGAGGCTTTCACGAAAAGATACCCAAATGCTAAAATCCTTTATGCTGTTGTACCCCAAAAAGACTGGCTAAACACGGTGTTAAAAAACGGAGATAGTGTTGTAGGATACCGCAGAGAAGCCTATTGTTTCATAGTAGCTAAGGATGGTTCTGACGGCTATCTTAATGCTCGTTTCCTTTTTTCGGCAGACCGAAAAGTGGGTGGTGAGTATATGAAAAATAACAGTTGGCCACGTTGGGAGCGTACAGATGTTCTCCCAAATCAAGTTTATGACAAGCTGATTCAA
This sequence comes from Segatella salivae F0493, assembly GCF_000477535.1. NCBI lineage: Bacteria > Pseudomonadati > Bacteroidota > Bacteroidia > Bacteroidales > Prevotellaceae > Segatella > Segatella salivae. Next base: position 298,519 of record NZ_AWGW01000007.1, on the reverse strand, counting down.
CAACAATGAACTTCTTAAAAAAGCTGTTTCGAGGGAATACAACGCCTGAAGAGGAGGTACAACGACAAGGTGAAGTACCCGATTTTGAGGCGTTAAAGCGTGATGGTTTGCGTGCGCTTAATGAACGAAATCCGTCAGAAGCTGTAGACATTTTGTGTCAAGCGTTACAAATTCAGAATGACTTTGAGGTGCGATTTGCTCTCTCTAATGCGCTCGTTGGTTGCAATCAGTTGGCTAAAGCCTATGAAGAATTGCAGAAACTTGCCGAGATTCAACCCGGTAATATCAATGTTTTTATTCGCATGGCTGAGGTAGCTTGCGAGATGAAAAACTACACCGCAATGGGTGAAGCGTGTGAGCGTGGCAAATTGTTGGATAAGGATAATGTGGAGATTAATCTGCTTTATGCCCGTGCCTGCTTAGGCGTTGACGACTCGGTCAATGCGTTAGCCATGCTGACAAAAACGATTTTGCTGAATGAAAACTATACAGAGGCATATCAACTTCGTGGAGAATTGCTCTTGAAAATGGGCGATTTAGATGGTGCTGAGGCTGATGTGGAGTGGGTGTTAAACCATAAAATCACGCTATCGGATGCCTTATTGTTGAAAGCTCGCATAGAAAACGCGCGGCAACATCACGCGAATGCCCTTGAATTTTATAATCAATTTATTGCACAAAATGCCTCAAATAGTGATGTGCTTCGGGAGCGAAGTGCTGTCAAACAGGCTTTAGGCGACCAACAAGGGGCTGCAGATGATTTGAAGCAGGCTAATGAATTAGACGCAGAAAAGCAACAAGTGGTTTAGTTGAAGGGAGCAATCTATCCTATAAAATCGTTTCGATGACACACTCATTTGCCCCATTTCATCGTGTAAAATGGGTGTAATGATTGCGTGTTTCCATAGGAATTGCGCGCCAATTTGACGCAGATTGTTTTATGAAGACTTATCCTTTAGTAAACGCACTGATAGTCAATGGGTTATATAATATGTTGGAACGTCTTATGTTTCCCCATAAAAGGAAGCGCGAGAAGGTGCTTATTCTTTCGGAACAAGCCCTTCGATATAGTTGCAAAGGATATTAATTCCCTTGATATTCTCACCACCTTGAGGGATGATTAGGTCTGCATAACGCTTTGTTGGCTCAATGAATTGCTCGTGCATTGGCTTCAAAACTTCGAGATATCTGTCTACAACCATCGACACAGTACGGCCTCTATCAATGGTATCTCGTTGGATATTACGAATCAATCGCTCGTCAGGATCAGCGTCAACAAATATCTTTAGGTCCATCAAGTCACGGAGTTTCTTGTTTAAAAGCGTCATGATTCCTTCGATAATGATAACAGGTTTGGGGTCGACATGAATTGTTTCGGGGAGTCGGTTGCATTGAATATAGCTGTAAGTGGGCTGTTCAATGGCCTTGCCATTACGCAAATCATTCACTTGTTTGTGCAGAAGTTTCCAGTCAAACGCATCGGGATGGTCGAAGTTTATAGCGTGTCTTTCCTCTTCTGTCATATGAGATGTGTCGTTATAATAGGAATCTAATGGCACAACGGCTACGTAGTGAGGAGGCAAAGCCTCTACAATCTTCTTCACAACGGTAGTCTTTCCGCTTCCAGTTCCACCGGCAATGCCGATGATAGTAATCTTGTTTAATTCACAATTCATAATCAGTTATTTATAGTTATGCTTCGATTCATTCGCCTTTTCGGTGGCAATAGAAGCGGGGTTTTATAGTTCTTCGAACATCTTTTGATAGTATTCAGCTTTCTTTTCCAATTTCATGGGGTAGGCACGACTACTGCTTGGCATGCGATATAGCTTCAGTTTGTGTCCTTCAAAGGTAAATTCTGTATACTCACCCATCTTCGGAATAGCCTTTATTCCATAATGTTTTGTGAAGACTTCTGTTGCAAGTTGTCCGGCAGCCAGAATGCCCCTACACTCTGGTAAGGCGCGAAGCATGTCGTCAAGATTACTTGGTTCGACAATCTCAAGGTCCTTATCAGCGGCATTATTCTTAGTTCTTCTGATTCGAAGTGCCGTGTCAAAGATGGCAACATGCTTTTCTTTAAGAAGCGCTTTGATAGCTTCGACGTGGAAAGTCTTGTGTTCCTGGTCTACAAAGTGCATCTTGTCACCATAGAATATGTATCCAAAGATGCGCCACATATCGTTTTGAAAGTTAGGATAATACCATTCCATGCACCATCGTTTGGGTGCAGGTGGGAAGGTACCTAATATTAATAGGTGAGCATCTTTAGGCAACCAAGGCTCGAAAGGATGTGTTTCTATTTCGAGATTCTCGGTTGTTGGCGTTACTTTTTGATGCGTATTGCTCATTGTTGTTCTTTAATTAAATAGACGCATACAGGCAAGTGGTCGGAGAATCCGTCAAGCCATGCACCACCAGCTGAGGTTCTTTTCGGGCTGCCTTTATATTGTCCTTCTTGCTGAAAGAGGTAAGGCATGCGCTGAATTTGGTTCTTCCAGAACTTCAGTGTAGTGTAGTTGCGTTGACCTTTCTTATTAATTAGGTTGGGAGTCATGATGATTTGGTCGAAGAGATTCCACGAACCACGATACATTAAGGTTCCCTTTCCTTGCTTTTTGAGTATGTTATACCATGGATTATACATGTCATTAGCCTCTACTTTCTCTACAGATTCCTTTGCAGATAGCGTCGAATGCATGCTCTTATCAGTAGGATCGTCGTTCATATCTCCCATGACAAACACTTTGATTTGAGGGTTAAGAGCAAGCAATGAGTCTTTAACGGCCTTGATTTGTGAAGCTCCCCATTCCCTATAAGAAGACCCGTTGTAGCGACTTGGCAAGTGACATACGACGAAAGCTACAGGCTCATTGGCCAGTGTTCCAGTGATAGTGAGGAAACCACGAGTGGCAAACGAGGTGTCTTGTTCAGCGCTATTGCGATATGGAACAAGTCTTTGCGTCTCTACAGTAAATAGAGAAGGGTTGTAGATTAATGCACAGTCAATGCCTCGTTTGTCTGGGCCTTCGATATGACAGAATTGATAATTGCGTGCTTTTAGTTCGGGTTGAGCCGTTAGGTCCGTTAAAACCTTGTTGTTTTCAACCTCACTTAATCCTATTACTGCACAGCCAACATTGGGTAGAACATCGGTTCCCATGTCGGCAAGAGCACGTGCCATGTTGTGTAATTTGTGGCTATATTTGAGCCCATCCCAATGATATGAGCCTGTAGGAAGAAAGTCCTGATCATATTTTCCAGCGTCATGACAGGTGTCAAATAAGTTTTCTTGGTTGTAAAAACCAATCGCATAAACAGAGAATTTCTTTTGTGCAATAGAGGCAATACATACAAAGAGCATTGCCAATAAAATCAGTTGTCTTTTCATTTTTATACTTAAAACAGTGTTGTCCCAATTTAATATAGAGTTCATTTCATAGGAATTACCATTTGCAAAAGTACGCAAAATAATTCAAGTCGTGTGCTTTCAATAAAAAAAACAATGGAAAATACTCTTTACTTTAGAATTAATTTTGTTACTTTGCACGTAACATTAATGTTTATTAAATAACTCTTTATGCAAAAATATCTCCCATTAGCAGTGATGGTTCTTTGCTGTTCGACGACAATGTTCGCACAGAATACGACCTCTCAGCAGCCGAATAAGCCGACCGATGAGAACGTTTTTACTTTCACTGAAGCACAGTTGGGCGAGGATGATAACATGACTCAGAACGTCACTATCCTCAATTCAGCCACCAATGCGTATGCCAGCGAGGTCGGATATCTGTTTTCTCCCATGCGATTTCGTTATCGGGCATTCAATCAGAAGTATAATGAAATCTATATTAATGGTGCACCTGTCAATGATGTTGAACGCGGACAGTTCAGCTTTTCGTCTGTAGGTGGTCTCAATCAAGTAACTCGTAATGTAGACTTCTCACTTCCTTTTGAAAGCAACAACTATGGTGTGACAGGCATGGCAGGTAGTAATAACTACAATTTCCGTAGTGGAAGTATGGCTGTTGGACATCGTTTCAGCTTGGCAGCAGCCAATCGTAACTACACGCTTCGAGGCATGTATACCTATAATAGCGGCTTCAATGCAAAAGGATGGGCCTTTAGTGGTAACCTCACTTATCGCTGGGCAAATCGTGGTTACGTAGAAGGTACGTTCTATAATGCTTTGTCTTATTTCGTGGGTGTACAGAAACTACTTGGTAACCACAGCCTTTCCTTTGCCACATGGGGCAATCCAACAGAGCGTGGAACGCAAGGAGCTGCGACGCAAGAAAGCTTTTGGCTCGCCAACAACTACCTCTATAATCCTTATTGGGGATATCAAAATGGAAAACGAAGAAACTCTCGTGTTGTCACAGATTTTGCCCCTTCAGCTCTTCTTACGTGGGATTGGACCATTAATAATAAGTCAAAACTGACGACAACTCTACTTGGAAAGTACAGCATTTACAAAAGCACCAAGCTCAATTATAATAATGCAGACAACCCACAACCAGATTATTATAAGGTGTTACCCAGTAACTTTTACGACGTATGGGGTAACATATCACGTTTCCAAACGCCACAAGCTTTGGCCGATTGGAAGACAGCTTACGAGTGGCTTTCAAGCAGTAAGGCTCACCGTCAGATAGATTGGGATCGCTTGTATGAAGCTAACCGTGGTGCAAGTGCACAGGGAGCAGATGCTATGTACTATGTACAAGCACGTCACAACAATAATCTTTATCTGACATTGGCTTCTACTTTAACGAAGAATCTGACAGAAAAGAGCACTTGGAATCTTGGTTTCAATGTAGCTGGAAATAAGGGTTTTCATTATCAAACCATGGATGATATGCTGGGAGCAACGTCATTCCACAACGTAAATAACTATGCGATAGGTACGTTTGCAAAGAATTCAGATGCTGTTCAGTATGATCTCAATCACCCAAATGCACTTGTTGGCAAAGGCGATAAATTCGGTTATGATTATAATATCAATGTCCTTCGTACAAATCTCTGGACAAATTATGCCGAGACCTTTGGCATTTTACATTATAGTTTGGCTGCAAAAGTGGGCTATGATGGCATGAATAGAGATGGTAAAATGCGTAATGGCTTGTTTGCAAATAACTCATTCGGCAAGAGCAAGACAGCCAATTTCCTTTCCGGAGGCTTTAAGTTTGCGGGCTCAGTTGACATGAGTAATGGTAGTGTTTTGTCTCTTGGAGTGGGCTATGAAGCTAAGGCTCCCAACGCGTATGTAGCCTTTCAAGCTCCTGAAATGAATAATGATTTCGTGAAAGACCTCAAGAATGAGCTGATCTTTAGCAGCGAATTGAGTTATCAGTTCAGTACTTCTTGGTTGCATGCTAACTTGAGTGGTTACTATAGTCGCGTCAATAATGCGACCGAATGGACTTGTTTCTACTTCGATGATATTAATTCTTTCTCTTATAACTCACTCACTAAACTGAATAAAGTCTATTATGGTGTGGAGTTAGGTATGAAGTTTAAGCTCACCTCTTTCCTTGATTTAAAGGCTCTTGGCACGATAAGTGAGGCGAAGAATATAAGCAATGCACACGTTCGTTACCTTAATTCTACACAAGGAACTTATAATGATGACGAAGCCATTGTAAAGGGAATGCGAGAGAATGGCACTCCCTTGACAGCAGCAAACCTTGGACTTAGCTTCCATCAGGCAGGCTGGTTTATAGACGTAAACGGTAATTATTACGACCGTATCTATTTGGGTTACTCACCTTATTACCGCTATGCATCTGCTCTGAAGGCTATAGGTGCGACCGATGCAAAGGGTAATTATATCGTCAGTCCACAGGATAAAGGTAAAGGAGGCTTTATGCTTGATGCAAGTATTGGTAAGAGTATTCGCTTGAAGAAAGGCACCTTGTCTTTCAACCTCATGGTAACAAACCTTTTGAACAACCAAAAGATTATCACAGGTGGATATGAACAGAGTCGCAGTGACTATTCTATCAAGACGGATGGTACAACAAGTGACCGCACATATCGCTTCTCAAAGAATCCTAAATTGTACCATGTCTATGGCACAAATGGAATGTTGCAGGTAGCTTATAGATTCTAATGATATTAAAAGAAGATAGTATGAATAAGATAAGTTTTATAATATTGGCTCTGCTTTGCAGTGTTTTTACGAGCTGTATGAATGATGATTGGGACACTCCTAATACCGAACATACACGCGGAAACGCTGCAATTAAAGAGACAAATGTATTGACTATTGCACAACTTAAAGCCAAATATGCCAGTACATTAGCCTCTGCTTATGGTTATGTTCAAGTCACTGATGATGAGCAAATCAAAGCCGTTGTCACAGGGAATGATATAGAAGGTAATCTGTTTAGTCAGATTTCTCTCGACGATGGCACTGGAGCTATCATCATTGCGATTAGTGAAGGTGGCATTAATGGTTATCTTCCAGTTGGTACAGAGATACTCGTTAATCTCAAAGACCTATATATTGGCAACTACGGATACCAGCCACAGATAGGTACTCTCTATGAAAGTGCAAAGGGAGAAACCTCAGTTAGTCGTATGTCTCGTATGCGTTGGGATCAACATTTCACATATACTGGCCACAACAAGACTGTAACTCCTGTTGAGTTTGACCAGAGTAAGGTGGCTGATGCCGATTACTTAGCTGACAATTGCGGTAAGTTGATGACGTTGAAAGGTGTTTATTTCAAAGATGGTGGTAAGAAAGATTATGCCAATAAAAAGGATGTTGTCAACAATAACAGTTGTGAACGTGCGCTCAAAGGCATCAATGCCAATAATCTTGTCGTTCGCACGAGCACCTATGCAGACTTTGCAGCTGATACACTTCCTAAGAGCGAAGTGAACATCACGGGCATCTTCACACGTTATAATAATAAGTGGCAGGTGATAATCCGGTCGGCAAAGGACGTAGAATACGTACAATAAATTAAACAATAAGACTCAAAACTATACATTTAATTATGAAAAAGATTTTATATTCTTTATTTGCTTTGGCTGTGTCTGCTATGACTTTTGTGAGTTGTTCAGATGTCCCCGAGCCTTATGATAACCCAAATAATGGTAAGCAAACTACTAAACCAGAAGTCGTTGGCACGCCATCGGGTAGTGGAACTCAGGCTGAACCTTACAATGTTGCAGCTGCAATGCAACTCATTAAGGCTGCAAAGGCTGATGAAAATACAGCTCCTATGTACGTAAAGGGTACGATTGTAGAGATTAAAGACAATGGAAAGAATAAGTTTGGCAATGCCACTTACTACATTGCTGATAGCAAAGATGCCACTCAAAAGCTCTACATTTATCAAAGTTTATATTTGGGTAAAAAGCCGTTTACTACTGGAACAGAACTTAAAGAGGGTGATGAAGTTGTTGTTTATGGCCCATTTGTGAACTATAAGGGCAACACTCCAGAGACTGCCGGCAAGGGAGCCACCTATATATATTCACTCAATGGCCAGACTGCAGGTAATACAACACCAGTTGTTTCCGATAATTCTGCAAGCAATCCTTATTCTGTTGACAAGGCCTTAGAACTCATTTCTACAGGAAAAGCAACTGAAAACGAGGTTTATGTAAAGGGAGTTATCACCAAGGTTGAATATTATAATACCAAGTTTGGCAGCCTCACCTATTATATATCTGACAATGGTCAGCCTGGAAAAGAGCTCCAAATCTTTAGCGGAAAGAGCTTTAATGGCGCTAAATTCAGTGGGAAGAGCGACCTGCAAGTAGGCCAAACCGTCGTTGTTCAGGGTGTGATTAAGGCATACACCAATAGTAAGACTGGTGCGGTTACTAATGAAATGGATAAGGAAAACAAGTTGGTTTCTGTTAATGGAAAGACAGAATTGCAGCCTGGAACGACGACAACGCCAGCCACTCCAGCTACAAATGGCAGCTTAAAGATTGATGGAACAACGGTTACTTTGACTAATTCTGCAGTTACAGCAGGCACTGAAACGGTGACACTTAATTTGAATGCAGCTAATCTTTCGGATAATCAGAAGGAGATGACCGTAACATTTAGCGATGGCTCGAAAGTTGTTTTTGAAGGCAATGGCGAACAAAATGTTCCCGTGTTTATGAGTAAGAGTAAGGGCGTTCGTGTCTATAAGAACAATAAGATGACTTTTGAAGGCAAGAAAGCCATTGCAAAGATTGTCTTCACTTGCGACACTTACAAAGGTGATAAATATGTAGGTAATGCAGAAGCGACCATTACTTTCGAAGGCAAGAAGGCTGTTTATACCAATGTTTTCAATGGAACCACAGGTGGAGGTGTACAGCTTCGTGTGCAAACTATAACCATAACTTACGCTAACTAAGGCTTCTAAAAAGCTTTAAATAATTTGGCAGGCTGCGAAGTTTTCATTAACTTTGCAGCCTGTTACATAGGAAAAGAATTATAAACTATAATATTAAACGAAATGAAAAAAGGTATTCACCCAGAAAACTATCGCCCCGTCGTATTCAAAGATATGTCCAACGGCGATATGTTCCTTACAAAATCTACTGCTAAAACAAATGATACTGTAGAGTTTGAAGGCGAGACTTACCCAGTAGTTAAGATTGAAATCTCAAGCACTTCTCACCCATTTTATACAGGTAAGAGCAAGCTTGTTGATACTGCAGGTCGCGTTGACCGCTTCATGAACCGCTACGGTAAGTTGAAGAAGTAAATATATCCTTTTCAAAGTATATATTCAAATTGAGAGTGCGTTCAAACGTAGTTGCATATACGTTTGAACGCATTTTTTTGCACAAAAAACTAATATAATGAGATTGTATCGTTCTTTTTTTATTCTCTTTTCAGTTGTTTTTGCTTTTACTTCGTGTGGAACTGATCATGAAAATGACATCAATAATGGTGGTGGAAAGACATCCGAAGTAAACGAAAATCGCAATGTTCTCGCTATCGGAAGGCCTGCAGAAGTCACTCGTTTGGAGTTTCCTAAGCTGAAAGGAGGTACGAGTGAAGTTATTGTTCATAGCACTTCGGCTTATGGAATGACCTATGCTTTGGAATGGGATCATGCCAAACGGTCGCAGCGTTGGAGTTGTTATGAGATAACAAGTGCCAATAACAAGAAAGGTTGGAACCGCAAACAATGGAATAATACGAAATGGGGAAGCGACCCATTTCAGGTAGATCCGAAGATTCCTGCCAACGAACAATCGCCTGTTCGAGGGGAGTTTAGTGGAAGCCACTATCCTGGTTATCCCAATAGTTACTTCGATCGGGGCCACATTTGCGCTTCAGAAGACCGTATATATGCCAAAGAAGCCAACGAACAAACATTCTATATGTCGAATATGCAGCCTCAAGTTCATGTGTTTAATGCTGGTATTTGGCAGAAGATGGAAGCCTGCATACAAAACAATGCCAATCGTGGTGAGGTGGTTTATGTATGTAAAGGTGGAACGATTGATAAAGATTCACAAATTCTTACCCATACAAAGAGCGGCTTCATTGTGCCTCGTTATTTCTTCATGGCAGTGCTAATGAAAGATGAAAAAGGTTATCATGCGTTTGGTTTTTGGGTAGAACACCTCTATGAAAACCATTCAAGTGACCGGCTTTCACAGTATGTTGTCAACATCGATGAACTGGAAAGGTTAACAGGAATCGACTTCTTCTGTAATCTACCTGACGAGCTTGAGCACAAGGTTGAACACGAAAGTGCTCAAGAAGTGCGTTCTTATTTCCGCTCATGGGGAATTAACTAAGACATGAAGCTTGCGTATTCATCTTTCAAGGTTTGTCGAATGAGTGTGCACTTTATTTATACTTGTAACAGCATGTGTCTCAGATGGTTAAGTGAATGACGGCAAAAGAGAGATAAAAGCCTAAGGATTCGCAATGTAAAATGAGGCAGATGAGCGCATGAAATGAGGCAGTTTGGCGCATGAAATGGTGCAAATGACAGCGTGAAATGACGCAGATAGCATTTGATAATGCTACAAAGAATAAAATAAAAGCCGTTTTCAGTCTTTATAACTTGCTGAAAACGGCTTTTCTGTTGCTATCTTATTGATTTATAAAGTGCTTTTATCTTGCCCTCCTTCTTTATTATCTTATTACACGAAGCGAGCTTATGCTTGCTTTGGAACATGCTTCAAGTTCTCCTCAATCTCCTCATCACTCAAGCTATAATTATGCAAATCGCCATTGATATAGCTATTATAGCTTGGCATATCTATAAGCCCGTGTCCGCTCAAACAGAACAAAATGACGGGCGACTTGCCTTCTTCTTTGGCCTTGTTTGCTTCGCGTATGGTCGCCGCTATAGCGTGACAACTCTCTGGAGCGGGTATAATGCCTTCGGTTTGTGCAAAGAGTAAGCCCGCTTTGAACGACTCTAATTGCGGAATATCGACGCCATGCATGTAACCATCTTTAATGAGTTGAGAGACGATTACACCCGCTCCATGGTACCGAAGTCCGCCTGCATGGATGTTAGCGGGCTTGAAATCATGACCTAAAGTGTACATAGGAAGTAGGGGAGTATAGCCCGCTTCATCTCCAAAATCGTATTCAAACTTGCCACGAGTAAGCTTAGGACAGCTCTCTGGTTCAGCCGCAATGAACTCTGTTTCCTTGTGAGTTCCATCGAAGATATGACGCATAAAAGGGAATGCAATGCCTCCAAAGTTGCTGCCACCACCAAAGCATGCGATAACCTTATCAGGGTATTCACCCGCCATTTGCATTTGTTTCTCGGCCTCAAGTCCAATGACTGTCTGGTGTAATCCGACATGATTCATCACCGAACCCAACGTATATTTGCACCCCGGTGTAGTCGTTGCAAGTTCTATTGCCTCAGAGATTGCGCTGCCTAATGAGCCTGGATCGTTTGCATTTCGCGTGATAAGGTCTTTCCCTGCGCGTGTAGACATCGAGGGAGAACCCTCAACTGTGGCACCAAACGTACGCATAAGCATAGAACGATATGGCTTTTGTTGTAACGTAATCTTCACCTGATATACGGCCGCTTCGAGTCCATATAGCTTGGCAGCATAGCTTAATGCCGTGCCCCATTGACCCGCTCCAGTCTCTGTTGTGACGTTAGTGTCGCCCTCCTTTTTACAGTAATAACACTGCGGAATGGCTGAGTTTATCTTGTGAGAACCTAAGGGATTCGTGCTCTCATTCTTGAAATAGATGTGTGCAGTGGTGCCCAACGCCTGCTCAAGTGCATAAGCTCGCACTAAGGGTGTGGCTCTATAATACGAATATTTCTCTCTAACCTCGTCGGGAATAGGTATCCATGGGTTCACAGTATCAAGCTCTTGACGTGAACATTCCTTGCTAAAGATGTGGCTAAGGTCGTCAACTGTGAGTGGTTTTCGCGTCTGAGGATTCAGTGGCGGCATAGGTTTGGTGGGCATATCTGCCTGAATATTATACCAATGTTTAGGAATATCATGTTCCTGTAAGATAAATTTCTTCTGTTTCATAAATTCATTTTATATGATGAGTCGTCTCATATCGTTTTATCATACAAAGGTAATAAAAAGAAACTTTTAGCGTAATTAAATAATGATTTTTTATTAATTTTGCAGTCATCATGGTTATAATCGTTACAATTTTAGCTTATTTTTGTATACTACTTGTGTTTAGTAGGTTTACAAGTAGACGTGCAACAAACAGTACTTTCTATCGCGCTGACCGCCGTTCGCCTTGGTATATGGTGGCTTTTGGCATGATAGGTGCATCGATTTCGGGGATTACATTTGTCAGTGTGCCTGGAATGGCGGTTAAAATCGATATGACCTATCTGCAGATGTGTTTTGGTTTTATCTTTGGTTACTTGATAGTGGCGTTCGTGTTACTGCCAGTTTACTATCGATTGAACCTCACAACAATCTATACTTACCTGCAAACTCGGCTTGGACAGCGGGCATATAAGACCGGTTCTTCATTCTTTTTGTTGTCTAAACTCATTGGAGCGGCCGTGCGTTTCTATGTGGTTTGCATCATTCTTCAACGTTTTGTTCTCGACCAATTAGGCATCCCTTTCCTTGTGACGGTAGTCTTTATGGTTGGTCTGATATGGCTATATACACGTAAAGGAGGCATAAAAACGCTCGTATGGACAGACTCTTTTCAAACCCTTTGCATGTTTTTAGCGTTGATTTTAATCATCTTTCATGTCATGACAGCCCTCCATCTGAACCTTAATCAGGCTGTAACGGCGATAGCAAATGATAGTCATAGTCGTGTGTTTATATGGCAAGACTGGGCATCAAAGCAAAACTTTTGGAAGATGTTTTTAAGCGGAATATTCATTGTTATCGTAATGACGGGCTTGGATCAAGATATGATGCAGAAGAATCTTACGTGCAAATCGCTGCGTGAAGCGCAAAAGGATATGTGTTCTTATGGCTTAGCTTTCGTGCCGGCTAACCTGCTTTTTCTGTCTCTTGGCATTCTTTTGATGATGCTTTCCCATAGAGAAGGCATTGCGATTCCATGTGCAACCGATGACCTTTTACCTATGTTTGCTGCCACAGGAAGCCTCGGTTCACTCGTAATAGTGTTGTTTACTATAGGCATTGTTGCAGCCAGTTTTTCGAGCGCAGACAGTGCTATGACGGCCTTAACCACCACATGGTGTGTCGACATTATGGAGAAAAAAGACGATGAAAAACTTCGAAAGCGCACACATCTTGGCTTTGCTTTGCTCTTTGTAGTATTCATTTTGGCATTCAAAGCGCTAAATTCTACGAGTGTGATTGATGCCATTTATATCATTTGTTCCTACACTTATGGTCCGCTTCTCGGACTGTTTGCCTTCGGACTTTTTACGCGTTGGCAGGTGAAAGACCACTATGTGCCTTATATAGCAATAATAAGCCCGGTCATTTGCTTTGCTATCGAGACGATAACAAGACAAACAACCGGGTATGAATTCGGTTATGAGTTGTTGATGGTCAACGGACTTTTGACCTTCGTTGGACTCTACCTCTGTCGCAAGTAGTATCTAATTGTGTTTCAATTAGATACAAAACACGCCATGAAATGACGCAAATCATGCGACAATTTGACGCAAATTACATCGTAATTCGATGCACTTTGCACCGTAATCTGCCTCAAACCGCGTCGTGAGTTCTATTCACCCAGCTCGCTTAAATAGGCTTGTGCATCCAAGGCGGCCTTTGCTCCAGTGCCTGCTGCGATAATCGCTTGCTGGTAATGAGGGTCACATACATCACCGGCTGCAAACACTCCTTCGATATTTGTGGCTTGCGTTTGGCCCTCAATCTTAATGAATCCTTGTTCATCAAGCGCGATACTGTCTTTGAAAATGGCTGTTTGTGGCTTATGACCAATGGCAAGGAAGAATCCATCTATAGGCAAATCATACTGCCGTTCGTCACTTTCGCCTTTACGATACACCACATGTGCGCCCTCAACTCCATTGTCTCCATAGAGTCCAAGTGTGTTGGTTTCATAGAGGATTTCAATGTTTTCGGCAGCTTCAACGCGGCGTTTCATGGCTTCAGAAGCACGCAAATAGGGCTTGCGCACTATCATATATACCTTTGAACAGAGTCCCGATAGGTAGTGAGCTTCCTCACATGCCGTGTCACCTCCACCTACAACAGCTACCACTTTCTTGCGATAGAAGAAACCATCACACGTTGCACATGCGCTGACTCCTTGCCCCATATACTTCTGTTCGTCAGGAAGTCCAAGGAATTTTGCCGTTGCTCCTGTCGCAATAATAACGCTATCAGCAGCTATTTCCTCGTTCCGATCGGTTGTAAACACATAGGGTTTTTGAGAGAAGTCGGCTTTAATGATCTCGCCATCTCGCATGTCAACACCAAATCGTTTGGCTTGTTCTCGAAGCTCAATCATCATCTGATTGCCGTCAACACCATTGGGATAACCTGGGAAATTGTCTACAATTGTGGTCTGAGTAAGCTGTCCTCCCGCCTGCATTCCACAGTATTCTACGGGTTGAAGATTAGCTCTTCCAGCATAGATTGCTGCAGTATATCCAGCAGGTCCACTTCCAATAATTAAGCATTTTATATGTTCCATATGCTGTTCTCGTACTAATTATAATGTAAAATTATTCTTTGTATAACGTAATGTTACTCTTTATATAATGTAAAATTATTCTTTTTATAACGTAATGTTACTTTTTCTATAATGTAATCTTACTCTTTTTATAATGTAAAGTTACTTTTTATATCATGTAAAATTACTCTTTCAACAGTGCTTCTATCTCTGCTTTGATGTGCTCAAAGTCCTCCGTTGGTTCGAAACGAGCAACAACTTGTCCCTTCTTATTAATGAGAAACTTCGTAAAGTTCCATTTAATCTCGGGACTATCCTTATAGTTTGGGTCTGCTTCTGAAAGCATTTTATCCAATATTGGGTATATAGGATGGCTCTCATTCCAGCCTGCAAAGCCCTTCTGTTCCTTTAGAAACTTGTACAAAGGTTCGGCATCTTCGCCGTTAACTTTAATCTTTTTAAAGCGTGGAAAGGCTGTATTGTAGTTGAGTTTACAGAATTGATGTATGCTCTCATCAGTGCCGGGAGCTTGTTGTCCGAATTGATTGCAAGGGAAATCTAATACTTCAAAGCCCTTAGAATGATAGTCTTCATAAAGCTTTTCAAGTTCTTCATACTGCGGAGTAAAGCCACATTTCGTTGCTGTATTTACGATAAGAAGTACTTCATTGGCATATTCTTTCAGTGAAACATCGGCACCTTTTCTGTCTTTTACAGAAAAATCATAAACTGTTTTCATTTTAATTTTATTATTTATTGATACAAATTATAATCTAATATCTCGCATACGACAAATAATGTGCCACTTTTTTATATTGTCATTTCTGTCATACACGCTTTCACAAAGATAGTGATTATAATCGAATATCAATCAGACGGCGTTCAATGTTAACTCAATTTTAGATTCGATGTGTGTTTCTTCGTCTCCTAACTGCCACCTTGTCATTTGCTTTTTAGCGTCATTCAGCGCGTTTCTCCCAATCAAAGAGGGAAATCCCTATCATGGAATATGGAAATTATATTTTAAGGTTCATAAAATCATTCTACTTTTGTATCAGTGAAATTAAAATGAAGTGTAATCATTAAACTCATGTTATTATGAAACGATTTACGACAATATTCTCCATAGTTCTTATCACAATGTTTTCTGTTGCTTTGGTTTCTTGTGACGAAGATGCCGAAGTTGCTGCCACCTTAAACGGCACATGGCAGGGCAATGTCTATGTATCTTCGAGATATAATGACCGTGAATATAAAGCATCGGAAAGCAAAGTGCAGTTCAATAGCGGTTATAACTCGGGCGATGGCTATTGGGTTGACTACTACAGTAATGCCCCTTATGACTATCAAGCGAGTCACATCACGTGGCAAGTAAGGAACTCTAACATCTATATTCACTTCATAGAAGAGAATACTGACATAGTAATCTATAATTATAGTCTTAGCGATGACCGTCTGTCGGGATATATTCGAACGAACACTGGCAAAGATTTGACCATCACACTTTACCATACTTATTCGCCAAACTGGAACGATTATAATTACAACAACTATTATTCTGATGGCTATTATGGCTATGCCAAGAGTCGCAGTGCAGTCAAATCAGAAAGCCGTCCACAACGATTCTTCGCTGAATAAAAGATAAATCATTTGTTTATTAAAATAGAATTAGGATATGAAAAAGCTCACTAAAATCTTATTTTTGCTGTTGATAGCATCTGTTTCCATAGCATTATCAAGCTGTAGTTCAGGCTCAACATACTATGAAGACAATCAAGACTGGTGGTCGAATAATTCAGATGGCAATACAGATAGCGATGTACAATACCTCAAAAACTTAGCCAACACCCTGCGAGGACACTGGGAAGGCGCGATGAGATATGAGTATAATGACGACAACGGACAACGCACCATCGCACAATTTAACGCACAATTAGAGTTCGATCAATATGATGCAACGGGACTGAAAGGCCGTGGTCGTGAGATAGATACAGCCACTTCAAATGGTAATACGCAATCACAAACCCTCTATTTTACATGGAAAATCGACAAGACTACAAGCGATATCTATGTCACTTATGATGGTTCTAAGAAGAAATATCGCATCACTTTGCTCGATAAAACAAGTAACATGCAGAGCTATCTTGATGCAAACCGCTTTGAAGGTACTATGATAGGAGTGAATAACAACGAGTTTATCGACTTCAAACTTGCCCGTTATAGTTATGCAAAATCTAATGATATCGTCTTCAGTCGTGCCTCACAAACACGTGCAGCCGGCATCAAAATAGAGAATAAAATCGTTAAGAGATAGACTTCAAATGGGCGGAATGGTGTGCCAATGACATGCCTTTCGCGCCCTGTCTTACCTGAGATGTTATCGTTGATTGCACAAGATTAAAGGATGATGAAAATGAAGTCGACGTGTGAGCGCAAGCAAACTACAAACTTAGCCATAATATATTGAAACTTGCTTTCAATCATTCGCCCGCACAAAATGCGGGCGTTTTTTGTGTTTTTGTATAAAGAAGGAGTGTAGGATAAAAGCATTTTATACATCAATAAAATAGAAGTTGAAAGGCCGTTTCCAGCAAGTTGTAAGGACAGAAAACGGCTTTTATTTTATGCTTTGTAGCATTGTCCGTCGCAATCTGCGTCATTTCATGCTGTCATTTGCGTCACTTTATGCGCTAATTTGCGTCATTTCGTGCACTAATCTGCCTCATTTTACCTCGCTTTTGATTGCACCTTTCCCACCTCCTCCATAGGAGAGGAGAGCTAAGTTGTGTGGGGGTAGGGAATGAGGTAGGATGAGGCTGTGGGGCAATGGTTGCAGTTGATGAAACGATTTGAGGACTATTGTTTGTGATTTAGCTTGATTTCTCTTCACAATACAAATGATTTCTGCTTAAAACGACTTTTGAAAGTTCTTGGGTTTGCTGTTTTTCGGCGTTACAAACTGGCTAAAAACAAAAAAGGGGCTCCGCTGAGTCCCAATCTTTATTAACCTTAAATCTAATACTATGAAAAACACATTGCAAAGTTACTCCATTTTACTAATCTTGTCAAGTCTATTATCTATAAAAGTAATTTATAATAGTTTTAATTGATTTATGTCAACTTTGTGTACGCAAACAAACCCATTTGAACTTGCCGTTTTACGCAAAAGATATTTAAAAACTTGTTTTATTCAGATTTAATCTCTATCTTTGCAGCAGATAAAACACAAAGAGTAGAAAGAGGATTTGGAATTCCGACAGAGACAATATGTCGGAATTCTTATCTTATTGTTTACTCTTACAGCGTTCAATTTATATTAAACAAACAAGAAAGATTATGGCTTACATGTCACAAGAAGGCTACGACAAACTTGTAGCAGAGCTCAAACGGCTCGAATCAATAGAGCGTCCTAAGGCATCAGCCGCAATTGCTGAGGCCCGAGATAAAGGCGATTTAAGTGAGAATTCAGAGTATGATGCGGCCAAAGAAGCCCAAGCTCATCTTGAAAGTAAAATCAATAAGATGAAGCTTGACATTGCCGAAGCAAAGATAGTTGACGTGTCTCGTTTAAGCGCGGATGCCGTTCAGATTATGTCAAAGGTAGAGATGACCAACATGTCTAATAAGTCTAAGATGGTATATACTATTGTAAGTGAAAGTGAAGCCAATCTAAAGCAGGGCAAAATCAGCATCAAGACGCCTATTGCTCAAGGCTTGTTGAATCATAAAGTCGGTGATGTTGTAGAGGTAAAGATACCGCGTGGCGTCATCAAACTACGCATAGATAAGATTAGTATCGAGGCTTAAGCTTTGCAATAACATAAAGATTACCGCAATGAGTACGATATTTTCAAAGATTGCTGCAGGCGAAATACCCAGCTATAAGTGTGCAGAGAGCGACAAATTTTATGCGTTTCTCGACATTGATCCAGTCACAAAGGGACACACTTTGGTTGTTCCACGTCGCGAAGTAGATTATATCTTCGACATGGATGATGATGAATTGGCTGAGTTTCAGGTGTTCGCTAAGCGTGTAGCCAAGGCAATCAAGGCTGCCTTTCCATGCAAAAAGGTGGCTGAAGTAGTGCTTGGTTTGGAGGTAAATCATGCGCATATACATCTTCTTCCGATGAATAGTGAGGCTGATGTAGACTTCAAACATCATGTGAAACTAAGCGAAGAAGAATTTAAGGAAATAGCAGAGAAGATTCGGAATGAGTTTAAGTAGGAAACATACCTGTGCTTGTCTAAGGGCCGAGAAGGCTAACTGACAAGTTAAGGATACTGAATTTCTGAAACGAATTAATTTAGTTGACGATAAGGAAGGCGTTACTTTACACGATGTAGAGTAGCGCTTTTCTGTTTTCTTTGTAGGCATTCATGGTCTGATTCCTTCTCTTTGAAGGGGTTGAGCAAGGTTTATCAGCTTCTCCATCAGCCTTGGTATGCCATAGTTTTCGATGTCTTTTTCATCTATCCAGATAAAATCTTCAGGCAAAGCAGGCTTTTCTTTTGGTGAGAGGAGATAGAAGTCGGCAAGTAGAATGCGGTGAGTGAGCACGTGTTTCACCCCTTTTTGCAGTAGAACGGCAGTTTTTCGGAGTCGTGGAGTGAGATGTTCGGACTCGGGAACTGTCCATAATCCTTGCCATATATCACCGCTTCCACGTTTATGAATGGCTGTTTTCCCGTTCCACCTTATATAATATAAGGAGAGGTTTCGCGTCAGTACCTTTAGTGTTTTTAGTTTAACGGGCAGTTGATCGACTCTGTTTTCGCGCCTCGCAACACACGTTTCGGCTAATGGACACCTTGTACATTGCGGAGCTTTTGGGGTACATAGCGTTGCACCGAAGTCCATAACAGCTTGGTTATAGTCAGCTGCTGCACCCTCAGGAAGGTGCTCTTGGGCCAAAGCGGCAAAGAGTTTAACTCCCTCGGGAGTGTTCATTGGCGTGTCAATACCAAAGTAACGCGCCAGCACACGATAGAAGTTGCCGTCAACAGCAGCCACTTGAAGACCAAAAGCGAAGCTTCCGATGGCTGCAGCAGTATAGTCTCCCACGCCCTTTAGACGCTTAATGTCGGATAAAGTGTTGGGAAACTGACCTAAAGTAACAATCTGTTGTGCCGCCTGATAAAGGTTTCGGGCACGCGAATAATAGCCCAATCCTTGCCACATACGCATCACTTCGTCTTCAGTTGCAGCCGCAAGATCTTCTACATGCGGCCATTTCTCCATGAAACGCAACCAATATGATGTGCCCTGGGCTATGCGCGTTTGTTGTAAAATGACTTCACTAAGCCAGATAGCATAGGGATCTTGCGTGGTGCGCCATGGTAAATGACGTCCATGTTTGCTATACCACGTGAGTAAAGTTGATGTGAAAAGCGATGGATTTGGCTTCATATTCATGCAAAGTTACTACTTTTTTCAGATAAAATCAGTATCTTTGTGAGATAAATCCCCTTGGATTTCGTAGTGAAAGAAAGTTTGAATTGTCACAGAATATCATGCAGACGAATATAGAATTAGAGCAAGCTTGGGAGTTTGTTGAACATACAGGAACGAGTATTTTCCTAACGGGTAAGGCCGGAACGGGTAAGACTACATTCCTTAAAAGCGTTGTAGAGAAGAGTCAAAAGCGCTTGGTTGTGGTTGCGCCTACAGGCGTTGCAGCCATCAATGCACGTGGAGTGACCATTCATTCTTTCTTTCAATTGCCGTTCTCTCCCTACATTCCGAACACTATAGTCAAAGGAGAGTATGGCGTATCTAAGGAGAAACGTAACATCATTAGAACGCTTGACCTGCTTATTATCGATGAGATTAGTATGGTAAGGAGTGACCTTTTGGATGCCATTGATGCCGTGTTGCGTCGCTTTAAGAATCCAATGAAGCCGTTTGGAGGCGTACAACTGTTGATGATGGGTGACCTTCAACAACTCACTCCCGTAGTAACTGAGGAGGATTCTAACATGTTACGACCTTATTATTCGACGCCATACTTCTTCGGAAGTCATGCACTTTCAGAGATACCTTATGTCACAATAGAACTCAAACACGTTTATCGTCAGCAGGATAATGACTTTCTTGAGCTCTTGAATCATGTGCGTTTAGGGTGTACAACTGCTGCAGATCTGGAGCTGTTGAACGGCAGATATCAATCTGATTTCCATCCAAAGACCGACCAAGGTTACATCAGATTGACGACTCATAACGCTATGGCTGATCACTATAATGATAGCCAACTTGAGCAGCTTTCATCTACTTCATATAACTTTCAGGCTGAAATCAAGGGGACTTTCCCTGAATATAGTTACCCAACGAGTGAGGTTTTAACGCTCAAAGAGGGTGCACAGGTGATGTTTGTAAAGAACGATTCGTCTCCACTTCGACAGTATTATAATGGTCGAATCGGTCAAGTGAAGCGTATAGATGATGAGAATATCATCGTACATTGCCCCGAAGATAACTTTGATATCATTGTAACGATGCAGGAATGGGAGAATACTCGTTATGTGATTAATAAGGAAACAAAGGAAATAGAGCCTGAAATCCAAGGTGTGTTTCGGCAGTATCCATTGCGTTTAGCGTGGGCAATTACAATCCATAAGAGCCAGGGTTTGACGTTCGAACGAGCCATAATAGACGCTGGTTTGTCGTTCGCCTCGGGCCAAGTTTACGTGGCTTTAAGCCGTTGTAAGACGCTAAATGGCCTCGTACTTGCCTCTCGTATCGATGAGAAAGCAATCATAAATGATCAAAGAGTGAAGGAGTATATCTCACGACAAGAGGCAGAAGCGCGTCGCAGTATAGGGCTTTTAGAGTTTTATAAGCAGGACTATTATAAGCAATTACTGATGGAACTCTTCACATTTACAGACATTTTGCGGGCTGAAGAGGCGCTTTGTCGGGCGGCGATAGAATGGCTTCACGCTTATCCTAAACTCACTTTATTGCATAAGGCCACATTAAAGAGTATGCAACAACAAGTCGGAAGTGTTGCAATGAAGTGGCTTTCAGTCATCAATCAATCTAATTTTGACCAACTGAATGAGGTCGAATTCTTAGACAGAGTGAAGCGAAGTGCGGGCTATTTTAATGCAACGTTGAACACCTATATACGCCCTTTGTTAGATCAAACGGCTGAAATCAAGGTGGAAAATAAGCATGGTGCTGAGCGGTTGCAAGTCACTTTTGACGATCTTCTGTTAGCTTTCTTGACAAAACACTACTTACTTGATGAGGTTTATAAACGAGGTTTCAAGGCCGAACGCTATCTGAATCTTCGGCAAACAGCCTTTCTTGATGCGCTTGATGAGGTTGCTCCACGAGGCAATCAGTCACGGCGCAGGCGTAAATCAAAGGCAGAAGAGCCTACTCCTAAGCCCAAACGGGAAGATACAAAGCTTGTTTCGCGCTGTATGTTTGACGCTGGTAAGACGGTGGGGGATATTGCTGTAGCACGCAGTTTGACAGTTTCAACGATTGAAAATCATTTGGCTTACTATGTAGAACAGGGGGAATTGAAGGCTATTGACATTATAGGAGCAGAAAGATATAAGGTGGTTAATGCCGCCATTACTATGCTTGGGACGAGTGCCGACATGAAAACCATTAAGGAAAAGTGCTCGAATGATATCACGTATGGCGACATAAAAGTCGTTATTGCGGAGAAAAACTGGCAGTCTTCTAAGGGTAAATGAGTCTTGAAATGAATGTTTTGATACAACGACTGAAAGCAAAAGGTGAGCTTTTCTAAATCATTTTAGCCTGCTTTCTCTATGTTGTTATGGAATAAAATCATTATTTTTTGCTAAATTTGCAAGTGATATGAAGAAGATTTTTCTATTTGTTTTATGCGTCGTTGCTGTCATGTTGGCGTCTACTTCATGCCGATTTGCACGTGTAGACAACCCAGGTGACACTGTTGCAGCCATCGAATTTGACCCAACTATCGGTCAAAAGGTTCGTCGTTCTCATACATCTCAGGATTCAACGGCAATGCAATCAGCAGTTGATAGCACGGACATTTACTTCATTGGAGAAGGCAGTTCACGGCAACTTCTGCAATTAATTTCTTATCCAAGTAAGCGTGATACCATTACTTTTTCTAAGGCTCGGCACATCAAAGTAAAAGGATGTGCCGACTTTGGACGTGTCGTTCGCATTGGATTCTATCGTCTTCCATCTGGCGATTCGATTGTAAAGACCGTAGAAGAAGTAAAGTTTTAAATCAGTTTGGAGCACAAAGCGCGTTGCAAACTCTATCTTGAAAGGCTCTGCCATTACGTCCGTGCATCACTCCTTGGTTAATAATTGCAAAGCAAAGTGTGTGTCCATTGGCCGCTTGGCAATAGCCGGCGAGACTACTTATGCCTGTAACCGTTCCAGTCTTTGCCTTTACATTGTCGCGTGTAAAGGTTCCTTTCATTCGCTTTTTCAGTGTTCCGTCAACGCCAGCAATTGGTAATGCCGGCATCAAATGATGGCGTATGTTATCATTTTTATAGGCATAACGGAGCATTTTTACCTCTAATTCTGCACTAACATAATTGTAAAGGGAGAGTCCAGAACCATCGGCGAACTTATATCTTGAGGCATCTAAGCCAATCTTATCTACCAAACGGCGTTCTACATTGCGTGCACTCTTTGCGGAAGCAGGGTGATTTCCCGTGCTCGCGGCTATCTGATAATACATCGCTTCGGCATAAAGGTTGTTGCTTTCCTTTAGCATTCGCATCAAGATTTGGTCTATAGTATGAAACCGATTGACGATACAAAAGGCATCAATTGGTTTGCGTTTCTCGTCTATTGTGGCATCAACATAGACGCCATGTGACGTGAGTGCATCAAGGAAACGAGCCATAAAGATGTCCTTTCCCCCTACAAGTAGCGGTGTCAATACAGGGTTTTTGTCATCCCAACACCATCCTTCTCCGTATTGTTTTGAGTCTTTCATGCTCAAATCTGCATAGAGATGGCCTTGTATAGTGTCTACTCCCATCTTGCGAATAGCTTCTACAAAGGCGTTAAGATCATCGGTATTGAATCGCGGATCAAAGCCTCCTACACAATAAATATCACCAATCAGTTTATTGTTTTCAATTTTTCCAGTGTAACAAAGCTCTGTTCTGAACTGGTAATCTCCACCTAATTGGTCTATTGCAGTGATAGCCGTGATGAGCTTCATTGTACTTGCTGGGCGCATCAGTTGACGTTCGTTGTACGCAAAAATGGTACTATCAGCGTCAAGATCATATACCATCAATCCCAATTGTGAAGTCTTTAGAAGGTCACTTTCAAGTAAGTTTGTTAACTTATGCTGTACATTTTGCGGCCAAGGTCGAATGATAGTGTCGTTCAAAAGCGGACTAATCATGGCCGAATCTGCCACATCACTCTCATCATTATCCTCTATTGTTTCGTTCTCTATCTGTGAAAATGCAGGCAAAGCAAGCATAGATAGCAAGAGAAATAGATATTTTATGTAGTTCATTGTCTTGTTTTTAGTTCGGCCAAAAAAGCCTTAGTGTCATCAGGTTGCAAGCTGATGAGGCGGTTAGGTCCATACTTTACGAGCAGATATTGGCTCGCTCCAAAGGCTGTTTGCAGTGGAGTTATCTGAACGATATCGGCAATTCGGATGATGCGTCGACGGGAGAGGCGACCTCGTTCAATACATAACACCTCATTGCCTGCGTCATCCTGCATAAAGGTATAGGTCGTATGAAGTACTCGTTCAACCATTAAGACAACGAGAACTGCCGTCACAAAGCCCGCGAAGGCCTGCAAATGCCAAAAACACCAAAGTGAAAATAGCGTGAATGATGCTACTGCACATTTGGCAACGGGCGTTATCTTGTGATGAAAAATGCGATTCATTGCGTTAAAAAAAGCCTATACGCGTGCAAAATTAATAAAAAGAACAGAGACAAAAGTCAGTTAGCTTGTGTTTTAGATAAATTTGTTATCCATTGCAATTTGTTAGTATTCATGGCATCGTTGGCTTGGGATGTAAACGAAAGGAGACATATCCTACCTCCCTATATATAATAAGGTGGCAAAATATGTCTCTTTATTTATGTTACGCTTGAATAGCGTTCTTACTTCACAGGCACTTCAATGAGCACTTGCTTCAATAGTTTCCAGAAGGGTTCTATGGTCGAAACTTGACAACGTTCGTTTGTAGTGTGCGGACTACGGATAGTTGGTCCGAGGCTCACTACATCCATTCCTGGATATTTTCCCAAGATAATTGAGCACTCAAGTCCGGCATGATCTACCTGAACTACAGCCTCTTCACCATTCTGTTCCTTATAGATTTTCTTCAATAAATGCAGGATTTCACTATCTGGATTGGGGTCCCAGCCACCATAACTACCAGCTGTTTCCACCTTCATTCCAGCCATATTGAAACAGCTTTCGAGGGTTTTTACGATATAATCTTTCATGTCTTCACGTGACGAACGCGCAAGAATCTTGAAGGCAGCCTTGCCATTTTCGATGTTAATGATAGCCAAGTTGCTTGATGTTTCGACTACATCGGGGTAGGAAGGAATCATTCTTATCACGCCATTATGACATGCATAGATGGCATCAATGAGGTTATCTTGAATCTCAACTGGTACTTCAAGTTTCGGAGTTTCTATCTCTTCAGCAAAAAACTCAATACTATTTTCGATGTTCTTATATTCATCTTCAAAGTCTGTTTTCCACTCGTCAACCAGTTCTTTCACTGCTTCCACGTTCTCTTTTGGCATTGTCAACACCACTTCTGCCTTGAAAGGAATCGCATTTCTCATGTTTCCTCCGTTCCAAGTTACTAAGCGGGCTTCACATGTTTCGATAGCTTCGCGGACAAAACGCACCATGAGTTTGTTGGCGTTTCCACGTCCTTCGTGAATCTCTAAGCCTGAATGTCCGCCACGAAGTCCCTTTAATGTCACCCTCAAAGCAGCGTCTTCTGGGTCTGTTTCCACCTCTTTGTAGTCGAGAGTTGCTGTGATATCAATACCTCCTGCGCTACCAATGACAAACTTACTCCATGTTTCTGAGTCGAGGTTTAGCAAGATATCGCCATGCAATTCGCCTTCAGGAAGGTCGTTGGCACCATACATTCCAGTCTCTTCATCGGCTGTGATGAGGGCTTCAACTGGACCATGTTGAAGGTCGGTTGCCTCCATAATAGCCATGATAGCAGCCACACCAATGCCGTCATCTGCACCAAGTGTTGTTCCTTTTGCCCTCACCCAACCTTCTTCATCAATATAGGTTTCGATGGGATCTGTTTCAAAATTATGGTTGCTTTCAGGCGATTTCTGTGGCACCATGTCCATATGTGCCTGCAAAAGTACGGTCTTTCGGTTTTCCATTCCTGGCGTTGCAGCCTTTCGCATGACTACGTTGTTGCCCTCATCTATAAAGGCTTCAACGCCAACGCGCTTTGCGAAATCGAGTAAAAACTGCTGAACTTTCTCCAAATGTCCTGATGGACGTGGCACCTTTGTTAATGCATCGAAGTTTCGCCAGATGCAAGTTGGCTGTAGATTTGCAATTTCATTCATAATATAATGATTTAAATGATTGAATAATCAGTGTTAAGTTGTGGCACGACGCTTAGTGAATGCCAACGCAATCCAAGCGTAAAGACCAAGTAAAATAACGAGGAATGTCTGCACAGTATGCACGATAAGGACGAAGTAAAGCGCATCCGTTTCGCCAACACCATATAGGATTAACATTGTCTTTACAGCGAAATGCCAAGGTCCTGCGCCGTTAGGTGTGGGCACGATTACAGCGATACTACCGACTATAAACGTTACCAATGCGCAGGAAAGTGATAGGGATGAGGTAGCTGAAAAGCAGAAGAATGTGAGATAATAGTGTAGAAAATAGCTCACCCATATAGCCAATGTATAGAACAAAAAGAGTGGAATGTTGCGCACATCTTTTAGTGAACTAACCCCTTGCCAGATGCCTTTCAGTGTGCCTTTTACCTTGTTAATGAAGCTCAATCGACGCAGAAGATAGTATAACAGCACAAGAACTGCAATGCCACACAAGGCTGTTACCAACCAGCCGGTAAGCGAAAAACTCATAAAAAGCGTATCAATGCGCGTACCTGTCTTGGCGAAGAAGCGTGTGAAAATAGGTATTTGGGAGAGAAAAGTGAGGAGGGCTATGAGCAAAACCAACAGAGAATCAATGGCGCGTTCAGTCACTACGGTTCCTATGGCCTTGGGAAACGAAATGCCATCATAATGTTTTAGCACGCCACATCGTGCGAATTCACCCATTCGAGGCACTACAAGACTGACGGCATAAGATAGGAATATGGAGTTAACGGCAGTCGAATTGCGTGGTGTTTCACCAATAGGTTCGAGCGTCTGTCGCCATCTCCAACCGCGAAAAGCCTGTGCCAAGATGCCGAAAGGAAACGATAAGAGCATCCATATCCAGTTCATCTTGTGGAACAAAACATCACTGATGCTGTGGAAATCGAAGTCCCGATACATCCAATAAAGAATGGCACCACTGAGCAACAGCGGCAAAACAATCTTGACAAATTTAGCTGATATCTTCTTCACTTTATTGTTTTAATGTTACAAATTTATACAAAATCACTTAAACTATGGCAAGATAAACGATGTTTAACGAAATTAAATAAACCGCAATTCTTAATTTCTTGTGTGATGATATAAATGGTGTAATTTTCTTAACAAATAGCCTTTGAGAAATGGGGTTATTGAAAACAAAAGGCCTGTTGGCTGTAAATAGGCGAGTTTTACGTGAGGTTTGTAAGGTGCTGAGAATGAAAGCATTGCATGAATAAAGGCTAAATGTAGCCTAAAATGACATGAGCAAATGGACTTGTTTGACGCAAATGGCATGGTGATGAGCATCAAAAAGGGGTGTAAAATGATGGAGAATGTTGTATGATTCAAGGCAAAGCGGGTTGTAAAATGACTTAAACGGCCGAAAAATGGGAGGCAAATGGCGCACTTATGTCAAGCAATGGGGTTTATTGCTGTATTGAAATCATGTTTCTTTTTCTATTTCATCATGATTTAAAGCGTCTTTTTTTAGCAGTATTTCTTTACAACTTCAGTTTGCGATTTGATGTTTATGGTTTGTTATGGACGTTTGTTTTATGCTTTAGTTTGTGGGAAATCTTCATTCATTCTCTTGCATTTTTCTGTTTTTTTCCTTACCTTTGCCACGCTGTTATATAGGTCTGTAATGGGTCAGACGTTTCTACCGGTTACCGTAAATACCCGTCTATAGCAGCTATTTATAATGTAGAAACAAATAAACACATGTTAGATTATCTCAAAAAGTATACTGCACAGTATCCTTATTTGGTGCGTATTGGCGTGCCTATAACGATTGGTCAGCTCGGTGTTATTGTGCTTGGGTTTGCTGATACATTGATGATTGGTCACCATTCTCTACAAGAATTGGCTGCGGCGAGCTTCGTAACAAACATGTTTACGCTTGCTTTGCTCTTCGGACTTGGCTTTTCTTATGGGCTGACGCCTATCATTGGGAAACTCTATGGGCAGGGAAAGAAGGACGAAATTGGGGCTGCTTTGAAGGTGGGTTTAGCCTCGGGAGCCGTTCTTGCGTTAGTGTTGATGTTGGCGATGGGCTTACTTTATCTCAACATTGGCCGTCTTGGACAGCCTGAAGAGTTGCTTTCGCTGATGCGACCCTACTTTGTTGTGAACTTTGTTTCCATCCCTTTTGTCGTACTTTTCAATACAATGAAGCAGTTTTATGACGGCAAAACAGAGACCATAGTGCCTATGATGGTGATGATAATCGGTAATGTTCTCAACATCATTGGTAATTACTTACTCATCTATGGCAAGCTTGGTTTGCCTGAATGGGGCTTGTTTGGTGCAGGCGTTTCAACGTTTTTGTCGCGCGTTTTCATGTCATTTGTGCTTGTCATCTTATTCTTTCGGCGTCGCTATTCGGCCTATCGTAAGGGCTTGTTTGAAGCAAAAGTCAGCAGGAAAGACTTTATTTACCAAAACAAACAGGGTTGGCCTTTGGCCTTACAAATGGGGATGGAGACAGCCGCTTTTAGTCTTTCGAGTGTCATGGTGGGTTGGATTGGAACGGTTTCTCTGGCTACCCATCAGGTGATGTTAACCATAAGTCAGCTTGGTTACATGTTATATTATGGTATGGCGGCAGCCGTTGCGATTCGTGTTAGCTATTATCATGGTCAGAAAGATTATGCAAATTGCAACACAACCGCACGTGCAGGCATGCAATTAATCCTATTGATGGCCGTTGTCGTTAGCATTCCGATATTTTGTTTTCGCAATGTAATTGGCGGCTTGTTCACCGACTCTCAGGAAGTTATTGGCATGGTTTCATTGACGATTATCCCATTTATCATCTATCAGTTTGGCGATGGTATGCAGGCCAACTATGCCAATGCTTTGCGTGGTTTGTCGAATGTTAAGCCGTTGATGCTTGTAGCTTTCTTGGCCTATTTCGTCATAACACTGCCTTTAGGCTATGTACTTGGCATTGTGTTCAATGGTGGTTTGGTTGGCATTTGGAGCGCTTTCCCCTTTGGTTTAACGGTAGCTGGGGTATTATATCGGATGTATTTCCAGAAAACACTACGCAAAGAAGAGCGTTTGATATAGGTCAATAAAATACAAGAAAATAGTAGTTATTGTGTGATTTGTTTGCGTACACATCAAAATCATATTACCTTTGCATCGTGAAAATTAAAGGATAACAATTAAAAGAAAGGTAAAGATTATGGTAACATTAATGTCATTTGCCGTTGTTGCAGTAATGGTTGCACAGGCAATTAACTTAAGCGGTAAGCTTCGCTAATAGCGAAGACCGCTCATTGAAAAGCAAATTATTAGATTAGATATTATAAAATGGCACATTGGAGCATGCTCTGATGTGCTATTTTTTTATGCTTTTATTTTGAAGGTTGAGGCTTATTGTTTAATTTTGTAGCCTATAACACATCCTATATTGCATGAAATTAGTAAGAGCAAAGAAGCATCTTGGACAGCATTTCCTTACAGATTTGAACATCGCTAAACGCATAGCAGACACTGTTGACGCTTGTCCTGCGATACCAATCCTTGAGATTGGCCCCGGAATGGGCGTGTTAACACAATACTTAGTGACGAAGAATCGTAAGGTGAAAGCGGTCGAAATAGACCGCGAATCAGTGGCATTTCTGCATGAGAAATACCCTGAATTAAGAGATAATATCATTGGAGAGGACTTCCTACGCATGGACCTTTGCAAGGTGTTTTCACATGAACCCTTCGTGTTAACTGGCAATTATCCCTATGACATTTCATCGCAAATATTCTTCAAAATGCTTGATAACAAAGACTTGATTCCATGTTGTACGGGCATGATTCAACGTGAAGTGGCCCTCCGAATGGCTGCCGGACCAGGCTCAAAAGCCTATGGTATACTCTCCGTCTTAGTGCAAGCGTGGTATGATGTGGAATATCTCTTTACGGTAGATGAGTCAGTTTTCAACCCACCTCCTAAGGTAAAGAGTGCTGTTATCCGTATGATGCGTAACCAAGTGAAAGAACTTGGTTGTGATGAAAGACTCTTTAAGCGATTGGTTAAGACTGTTTTTAACCAGCGAAGAAAGATGCTTCGTGTAAGCATTAAGCAGATGTTTTCAAAAGAACAGCCTGCAAGTGCGGAGTTCTTCACGTTAGAAATGATGACGAAACGGCCAGAACAACTCAGTGTTCGGCAGTTTGTTGAATTGACAAACCTTGTAGAAAAGGAGCTGAATCGATGACTTCGAGTGAGAAAACACAGGCTTATGAGACGCTTTGTAAACAGATAGCGCAACTCATTTTGGGCGAAAAGAACGTGACAAGTGTACTTGCTAATGTTGCGTCTGCACTTCATTTTGCCTTTCCCGAACGCTTCTTTTGGACAGGTTTTTATTTAGTTCATGGAGAAGAATTACAGCTTGGACCATTCCAAGGCACTGTAGCGTGCATGCACATTGGGCGTGGTCGTGGGGTGTGTGGAACGGCTTGGGCGGAAAACCGCACACTGATTGTCGACGATGTTGAGGCATTTCCGGGGCACATTGCATGCTCTTCATTGTCTCGTTCAGAAATCGTTGTGCCGCTTCATCAGTCGAATGGCAACGTCTGGGGCGTCATTGATATTGATAGCAAGATGCTTTCGGCCTTTGATTCTGTTGATGCTTACTATCTCGAAAAGCTTGAAAATATTTTAAGAAAAAGGTTGGAAGAATGAAAATTAATATCTAATTTTGTCGAATAGAAACCAAAACAATTAAATATGATAGATGTAAAAGCAACATTAAGTGACGCGCAAGAGCGCATGGAAATGGCCGCAATGTACCTTGCAGACGAGCTAACTCATATACGAGCAGGCCGTGCTAACACTGCAATTCTTGATGGAGTGAAGGTTGACTCCTATGGAAGTAAGGTGCCATTAAACCAAGTAGCCAACATTTCTACACCCGATGCACGTACTATTGCCATTCGTCCTTGGGACAAAAAAGCCATTAAGGACATTGAGAAAGCTATCATGGATAGTGGTGTTGGCATTACTCCTGAGAACAATGGAGAGGTGATTCGTCTTGGAATTCCACAGCCAACAGAAGAGCGTCGCAAGGAACTTGTGAAGCAATGTAACAAGATTGGCGAGCGCACTAAAGTCGAAGTGCGCAATGTTCGCGGTGAAGTGAAAGACAAACTCAAAAAGGCGATTAAGGAAGGACTATCAGAAGATCTTGAGAAAGATGCCGAAAACGACCTTCAAAAGGTACATGATAAGTTCATAAAGAGAATAGATGACCTCCTCAATGAGAAGCAAAAGGAGATTATGACCGTATAGTTTGCACATTGAAAGGCTTAGTAATAAAGAACACTGGCAGCTGGTATTCCGTCAAAACTGATACAGGAAAAGTTGTCGAATGTAAGATTAAGGGCAATTTCCGCCTTAAAGGTATCCGCAGTACTAACCCAGTTGCTGTTGGAGATAATGTGGAAATAGCTCTTAATTCAGAGGGAACGGCGTTCATTACTCACATAGAAGAACGTCGCAATTACATTATACGTAAATCGCAAAACCTTAGTAAACAAAGCCACATTCTTGCCGCAAATGTCGATCAAGCGTTTCTAATTGTGACGGTAAACTACCCTCAAACCAGTACAACCTTTATCGATCGGTTCCTTGCTTCGGCTGAAGCTTATAGCGTACCTGTGGTACTTGTGTTCAATAAATGTGATATTTTATCGGATGATGAGCGCCATTACCAGCAGTCGATGATTCATCTTTATGAGACGATTGGCTATGAATGTCGTGAGGTTTCGGCTACTACTGGCGAGGGAGTCGATGGACTTCATGCGCTATTGAAAGGCAAAATAACGCTCTTAAGCGGTAATAGTGGCGTGGGAAAAAGCACACTTATCAACAAAATCTTACCCGAAGCAAACCTTAGAACGGCTGAAATCAGCGACGCACACAATACAGGTATGCACACAACGACATTCAGTGAGATGCTCGAACTGCCTGAAGGTGGCTATATTATTGACACTCCCGGCATCAAAGGTTTTGGCACTTTTAACATGGAACCCGAAGAACTTACAAGCTATTTCCCTGAGATTTTCCACTTCTCTAAAGGCTGTAAGTTCAGTAATTGCACGCATACTCATGAGCCAGGTTGTGCCGTATTGAAGGCTATAGACGACCATTTTATCGCCCAAAGTCGCTATCAAAGTTATCTAAATATGCTTGAAGATAAAGACGAAAACAAGTATCGTGAGGCCTATTAACCCTTGAATCACGACATAAAAATGCGTCTGTTCTTGCGTAAAGTCTTTGTTTATTTATCGGCGTTAGCCTTTGTTTGCGTGGGGATATGATTCATTTTTAATACTGGAGTGTATCAAAGTATTTAGCAATTTATTATTATTTTTTTCAAAAATCATCTTTACTTTTGAGCATTTTTTACGTCATTTATATGAACAGACAGTAGAAAATGGACGAAAAGGCCTATGAACATATAGTACAACTTGCAAGACCTGAGATTGAAAGTATCGTCAGAAGGTTTTTTGTTTCCCTACAAATGGAAGAGGAAATTGACGATGTTGTACAGGAAGTTCTCATCTTGTTGTGGCGCTATCGTGACCGACTTGACGAGGTCGAAAGGCTTGAAGCGTGGGTTAATCGCATGTCACGTAATCATTGCGTTTCACGCTATCGACAACTCAAAAGCAAAGGAAACGTGTCGCTTTCTGACCGAGATTTCATGGCCTCTGATAGTGCTTCTGCCATGTTGGAAGATACAGAATGGGGGCAAATGGGCCTTCGGTTGTTTAATCAATTGCCTAAAGCCACGCGCAAAATCCTTTATCTTCGTAATGTGGAAGGGATGACTTTAGATGATATTGCACTGCTTTTTAACCGACCGAAAACAAGCATTAAGACGTCTATTTCGGCTGCCCGCAAACAAATAACTGACCAATTAAAGCGATTGAGATGAACCAAACAACGATAGATAACAAGGCGGAACGCATGGCGTTAATACAGCGTTTTCTCAATGCAGAGACTTCTGTTGAGGAAGAAAAGGAGCTTAGTGGTTACTTCGCTACACATCAACCGGATGATGACGAACGTGAGGTTGCGCTGTTATGCAACACCATTCACAATACTTTTGCCTTTGAAGAAGAGTACGAAAGTGACCTTTCTGAAGAGTATGAAGCGATCATTCAGGGGCGAAAGTCACTGAAATCAAAGAAACTTATCGTTTATTTGTCGGGCATTGCAGCCTCAATCCTGGTGCTGTTTACAATTAGTTTTTATCTGAAATCCAATCAAACCGCAGTTGTTTCTAAGCTTTCTACGATAGAAAAGCATACCACCGGAAAGGCTATGGCACTTGTTTCGCCAGATTCAGTGAGTCAAAAAGCGATTGAAAATGATTCTATTTTTAGGACAATAAAGGCTAAAACTCCATATAAAACGAAACAGAATGTCAGTCCTAAGCAGGTAAAAAGGGCGATAAAAGAGCGTCTTTCTACTCCTGAAATGATAGGAAGAGTGCGTTATTTAGCTGATATTGCCCTTAAAAAAGATAAGGAAATAGAAATGATACCGATAGGAAATGCAGCGGTGATAGTGTCAGCTGATACTGCAACTCCTTATAAATTCTTAGCAATTCCGTGTGATAATGATGGCAATATGCAGCTGTTTGCATTAGAAGATGAGTAGGAATGGCGGTGTGTCTACTGGCAAACGAACTGGCAGTTTGATAGCAGGAGCGGGGCAATTTAGCTTTCTCCGTGTTTTAATAGAAGTTCATTTTTAAAAATATATAGTATGAAACGATTTATCATTACAATCTTTTGTGCCGCTCTCTTCATGGCTTCGAGCAGTGCACAAACGTCAAAAACCACCGAGAAATATATCATCGATGGGAGGGAAATAACCAATTTTGATGGTTCGCAACTAAAGGATAAGGTGATATTAGATTATAAAATAGAGCCTGGAACGGAGTGTTTCGTTCATCGGATAACAACGGCCGACAGCCTGAAAAACCTGAAAGTGAAGCTTGACGGTTGGAAAATTGATATCCCAAAGATTTTTGATGAGGGGGAGAATAAAGGCAAATATAAGCTTGTTATCAAGAAAGATAAGTTGCTATATATCGTAGATGGTGTTGAGAAGAAAAATGGATTGGAAGGTATTGACCTTACCAATATCGCTTCGGTGACTGTGTTTAAGCCTGGTTCTAAAGAGGCTTTATCTTATGGAGAGGCTGGAAAGAACGGCGTGGTTATTATTAAAACGCGCAAAGAAGACCACATTGTGTATATCATTAATGGTAAGAATGCAACGAAAATAGAGGTAGATAAGCTTGCACCTAACTTGATAAAGAATGTTATTGTCATGAAAAGGGGCTCGAAAGCTGCCGTGAAACTCGCCGGGAAGAAAGACGGAAATCAAAATGATTACATTTCCATAGAATTGAAATAAAATTCATGATAGCGATCATGATGGCGTGTCTTGCAGGCTGTAGTCTTCCTGTAAGACACTTTTTTTGTTTCAACTAATCTCTTGTAATAATGCAAATAAGAGAATGTGTTAAATCTAATGATTTATATTTACAATTCATATTGTATAACAAGTGAATTTGAAAGCTGTTGCTCTCTCTATTCAAATTATTGCTGATTTTGGCTGATTTGCAACGTAATGATAGTCAGGAGGTTATGAGAATTGTTGCAAATGTGCCTTGAAATAACGTTGAAACTCGATGTAATTTGCATCAAATTGATGGACAATCTGTATCATTTCATGCGGTAAAACACGGCAAATTACAAGACGATTTGCGTCATTTCATATTATGAATTTATTAGGGTTTATAAGGGAAGGCATAACACTAATCGCATTATTCCCATGCAATAGTTACACACCTTGTATTTATTGAGGTGGCAACGCTGTAGGCGTTGTACTCTTTATAGCCTATGGTTGACAAGCGAAAGCGTAGTCTACCCTGGGTCGTTTTACATGAACTGCAGTGACAAAAGAAGCCTATGATAGACAGAATAGCTTGCATGCAGAGGCACTTTTGTATTGATGTAGGATATCGTTGCAGCTGGTTATGCCAATGATTCAAAACAGGTTACGGGCGATATGGCTTAAATTATTTTGCATTTTGATAGCAATAAATTCGTTATCAATCGTTGTTTTTTGTAAATTTGCACCATATAATAGGAGGGAAATGTGTCTTTTCGTTTTCTGATGTTGATGCTGTGATGGGATAATCGTTGGCAAAGAAGCTGAGAAGATGTGTTAGAAGGGCTTTCAATAGGTCTATTAACTCTATTTTTTTATTGCATAAGGAAAAATAAAATACAAGATATAGCTATGAAAAGAATTCTCTTTTGTGTGTTCTTCTCTATCATTTGCATAGGCTGTTTTGCGCAGATGAGCGATAGTCAGGTAATGCAATTCTACCAGAAAGAACACAAAGCGGGTACTTCAAACGGGCAAATCGTCACGAAACTTATGCAGCGTGGCGTGCAGATTGACCAGATTCGACGGGTCAGAGACCAATATCAGAGTCAGTTACAGACCAAGAATGGCACGCCAACTACAGTCACTTCAAGTGGTGTTTTGCGTAAGGATAACGACTCACAACCGCAGATGCTGACGTCGGGAAATATGAAGTTAGACCAAACATCGCAAGAACTTGCAGCTCAACAATACGTGCAAGTGCAGCAAAACATAGACAATCATGTAGAAGAAGTGTTATCGCCTGGAGGCAAAAAGGTGTTTGGTCGTGACATCTTTAACAACAAACTATTGAGCTTTGAGCCCAATATGAACATCGCAACTCCCACAAATTATACCATAGGAGTAGGCGATCAAGTCGTTATTGAGATTTTCGGCGCGTCGCAAAAGACCGAGACTTTGACCGTCTCTCCAGAGGGAACAGTCACTGTTCCGGGTTATGGGCCAATCTATGTAAGTGGGATGTCTGTCGCAGCGGCTAATGCAAAGATACGTCGAACCTTAGGTTCTCGCTACAGTAGCAGCCAAATTAAGACGACAATTGGACAGACACGAACGATTATAGTCAATGTAATGGGTGAAGTAAAAGTGCCGGGTACTTACACGATTAGTGCCTTTGCAAGCGTCTTTCACGCCCTTTATATGGCAGGAGGAATTAATGGTTTGGGAACATTACGCAACATAAAGGTTTATAGAAGCGGTCGTTTGGCGACAGTTGTTGATGTATATGATTACATCTTAAATGGCAGATTGACCGGCAATATCCGTCTACAAGACAATGATGTTATCGTTGTTGGACCTTATGATTGCTTAGTAGATGTGAGCGGATCTGTAAAGCGTCCCATGACGTATGAAATGAGAAAGAACGAAAGTGTGGCTTCAATCATTCGCTATGCAGGTGGCTTTGCAGGGAATGCTTACCGCAAATCGGTGAGGTTGTTAAGGTCAACTGGTCGCGAGAAGTCAGTCTATAATGTAGGTGAATTCGAAATGAATAACTTCCGAGTTGCCGATGGTGATGTGATCAGTGTAGACTCAATACTCAATCGTTACGATAATATGATTGAGATAAAAGGTGCCGTTTTCCGCCCAGGATTATATCAGTTGGGTAAAGAAATCAATAGTGTTCGTTCGCTGATTCAGCACGCAGAAGGAGTTACAGAGGATGCTTACACAGAGCATGCCGTGTTACATCGTTTGAAAAAAGACCGCACATTAGAGGTTATTGCGGTTGATGTTAAGGGCATACTCGATGGGAGTGTGGCCGACATTCCATTGAAAAACGAAGACGTTCTCTTTATTCCTACCCAGAGTGATCGCACTACTGCACGCACCATTACGATTCATGGAGAGGTGCAATTCCCTGGAGTTTACCAATACGCGGATAACGAAACGATTGAAGATTTCATTATGCAAGCGGGCGGATTAACCGATGCTGCCTCGACAGCTAAAGTCGATGTGTCACGCCGAATCATTGACCCTGCGGCAACAACTGCATCCAACGAGATAGCAAAGACATATAATTTCACCCTGAAAGATGGCTTTGTTATCGATGGAACGAATGGCTTTAAACTCCAACCTTACGATGAAGTTTATGTACGAAGAAGCCCAGGTTATCAGCCACAACGAAATGTTTCAGTAAGTGGTGAGGTAATTTTCGCAGGCACATATACGCTGAATAATAAGAACACTCGACTGAGTGATCTTGTCAAAATGGCTGGAGGAGTCACGCAAGAGGCTTATGTTCATGGAGCAAGAATAGAGAGAAAGATTAATGAAGACGAGCGAATTCGCATGAAAGCAGTAATGCGTGTCGTCAACAATCAAACCGGAAAAGACAGTGTTAACACGAATCTTCTCGACTCAGCAGAAACATATTACGTTGGAATTGAACTTGATAAAGCGCTCAAAAACCCAGGGTCGAACAGCGATCTTGTGCTTCGTGAGGGCGACAAACTTGTCGTTCCGATCTATAACGGAACGGTGAAGATTAGTGGAGATGTGATGTATCCCAACACGGTTGCTTATGAAGATGGACGAAACTACAGGTATTACATCAATCAAGCAGGTGGATTTGGTACGCGCGCTAAGCACTCAAAGACGTTTATTGTCTATCAAAATGGTCGTGTAAGTGAAGCTGGTAAGCACAAGATTGAACCCGGATGTGAGATTATTGTGCCCAGTAAGCCGAAGTCAAATGGTAATAGTTTCTCTCATGTTCTTAGCATAGGAACGAGTATTGCGTCGCTTGCTACGATGATAGCAACAATAGGTAACTTGATAAAATAAAAGGATTCACGAAATCACTTAAAACATTTCATCCAGTATGAACGAAGAAAATCGTCAACAAGATAATGCTCAATGGGAAGAGGAAGAAACCTCTATAGACTTCAAAGCCTTATTTTCGGCATTGAAAAAGCATTGGAAAGCCTACGCCATTTGGATTCCGGCAGCAGTTATTATAGGTGCCATTATCACAAAATCTCTGCCCCCTTATTATGAATGTCAAGTGATGTTAGTCCCTGAACTCTCATTAAATGGAGGCTCAGGAGGCTCATTAAGCTCACTTGCTTCGAGCTTCGGTGTGAAGTTAGGAGGTAGTAACAACAAGGATATGGATGCCATTACGCCTAACCTTTACCCTGATTTGATGAACTCGGTTGACTTCAAAGGTAGTCTCTTTGATATTAAAGTGCATCGTAAAGACAGCAAGAATATGATGAG
Source organism: Segatella salivae F0493 (assembly GCF_000477535.1). Lineage (NCBI taxonomy): Bacteria > Pseudomonadati > Bacteroidota > Bacteroidia > Bacteroidales > Prevotellaceae > Segatella > Segatella salivae. Next base: position 260,636 of record NZ_AWGW01000007.1, on the reverse strand, counting down.
TTATTACGACTATTTGCTTTACAATCAGAAGAAACCTTGGTGGCGAACGCTATTTTCTGGGAAGGACACGATAAGGAAAGAGCGACTTAATACGTTTCGTTTGACAAAGCAACAAACAGCAATCATGATGGCCATTCAAAAGAATGTGGTTTGTGATGTGGATGATAAGACGGGCGTAATCACTATTAGTGTGACAGATCAAGACCCCTTAATATCGGCTACTATGGCTGATTCCGTGAAGTCACGACTACAAGAATTCATCACGAAATATCGTACAAACAAGGCGCGAAATGACTTGGAAAATACGAAGAAACTATGCTTAGAAGCGAAGCGTCGCTATGAAAAGGCGCGCCAACTCTATGGTTCTTTCAGCGATAGTAATCAGGATTTGATTCTTGAAAGCGTTCGAAGTAAACAGGAAGACTTAGAGAACGACATGCAGTTACAGTTCAATACATACAACTCTTTGGCTGCAAACTTGCAGGCAGCTTACGCAAGAGTGCAAGAAGTTACGCCTGCTTTTACGACGCTTCAAAGTGCAACTATGCCAATAGAAAAGGCTGGTCCACAAGGTAAAAAGATTGTCCTTGTCTTCGTGTTTCTGGCCTTTCTTGGTGTGACGGGTTATGCTTTGTGGAAAGAAAACCAGTTCAAGGCGTTGCTTGGACTATAACATCAGTATATCATAAGATTCGTTTAATCAAATCAATATAATGTTTTCAACAGAAATTCTCTTTTTAATTGGCTTCATAGTCTTTATTGCTGGCATCCTCATTCTTGACATGTTGGTTATTGATCGCAAAGCACATGTCGTGTCAATCAAGGAAGCTGGTACGTGGACGCTTGTCTGGATAACACTTGCTTTGGCTTTTTCTGCGTTCCTTTGGTACTATGGTGACCTTGTACATGGCATTCATAGTTACGCCGATTTGCAAGGAGTTGCATCGCGATATGCCTCACATCTCAAGCTCAATCCTAATGATTTCGAGGCGAGTTTACAGTCATATCGTCATTATATGACTATCTCTTATCTCTCTGGTTACTTAATAGAGAAGACGTTATCTGTTGATAACCTTTTCGTGATGATGATGATTTTTACTTCTTTTGGGGTAAAAAACACCGAGTATCAACACGTACTTAACTGGGGTATTTTGGGTGCGATCGTACTGCGCTTTGTATTTATCTTTGCAGGCGCTGCTATCATCAATCGTTTCGATTGGGTATTGATTGTCTTCGGCTTTGTGTTAGTTTATAGTGCATATAAGATGTATCGGGACCGCAACAAGCAAGAATCCATCGACGTGCAGCATCATCCCATGGTGAAATTCCTATCGAAATATTTCCATGTTTACCCAAGATTTGAAGGTGATAACTTCTTTGTTCGAGCAATAAAGAAGGGAAATGATTACGAGCTGGTAGGCAAAGGAGTAAAAGGATTGCTTTGCATCACGCCACTCTTCGTTACCGTTCTTGTGATAGAGTTTAGCGATTTAATCTTCGCTTTCGATAGTATTCCTGCGGTATTCTCCGTTAGTCTCGACCCTTATGTAGTCTTTTTCTCAAACATTTTCGCTATACTTGGTTTGCGTGCAATGTTCTTTCTCCTGGCCGCTATAGCCGATAAGTTCCGCTATTTGAAGTTAGGTGTGAGCGTCTTACTATTATTTATCGGTGTAAAACTACTCATTCATAAATTCGTTGAGATAGACGCGATGTGGTCACTTGTCATTATTTTGGCTGTCTTAGTGATTAGTATTGCAGCCTCGTTGCTGATTAAACCTGTTGCAGATTCAAACAAACAGCAGCGTGATAATTCATAAAACACTGCATAACTCTACACCCCAAATAAGATGATAGAGATGAAAAGAGCCTCTGACAACAATCAATGTCAGAGGCTCTTTCTTTGAGGTCATGCTTTCATATGCCCCTTTTTATTTCAGTTCTGTAGTCTTTAACCACACATTCATGCAGCTCGTTCCACGATGATTCCATGCATAATAGGGGATAAGGGTAAGCTTCATATCCCTTAATTGCAGGTTGCCCTCGCTGTTGTCTGTCAATAGTTGTGCCTCTGTTTGCAAGGCATCAACCTTAAAAATCGTTCCATCGGCTTCCGTATTCTTTATTGAATAGTCTTTTGTAAGCTTGAAAGAAGCTTTCTTGTTGACATAGATTTGATTCGTGTTTGCACCAAAGTTGTCTGCACTTTCGGCGCAATAAACGAGTGGACCACGTTCAACAGCAATACAACCACGGTCATCTTTAACCCTATTATCCGCCATAACCATGCGTGGTTTCATGTCAAGTTGCAGTGTGATTACATCGCCTTTGCGCACGTTTATGACACGAAAGTAGCCCTTATCCCATGTCTCTGGATAGCGTTTTTTGCCGTTAACAGCAATGCTCCAACCTTCTTCTTGTTTGTCGATAAAGCTGTAAAGACCTCCTGGAGTGACCTCACCTCGCGCCCAATTAGGTATGCGTATCATCACCGAAGCCTTTTTGTTGCCGCACTCTTTGACGCGAATGGATACCCTGCCATCCCACGGATAGTTTGTCTCAGTGACGAGTTTCATGTGCTTTCCTCCTACATTTATGTCGGCTTCTCCAGCCATAAATAGATTCACATAGACGTCATTCCCACGCACAGCATATACATATCCCGGAACAGAAGGAATGAAACGGCAGAGGTTACTCGGGCAACAGGCGCAACCAAACCATGGTTGTCGTGTTGTTGTTCCATCGGCATTAAACTTATATTTGCCGTCCGAAGAAAGAGGATTAGGGTAGAAGAATCGACCGCCATCAATGCTCATACCACTGATAACGCCATTATATAGCGTGCGTTCTAAGCAATCTATGTATTTAGAATCACCGTGAAGCATGAATAATCTCAGGTTAAGATAACACTGAGCAATGGCTGCACACGTCTCGTTATAAGCTGTAAGGTTAGGTAGTTCGTAATCAGCACCAAAGGCTTCTCCCTCATGTCGTGCGCCAACTCCACCCGTAAGATAATATTTTTTGCTTACAATGTTGTTCCAAATTTTATCGATAGCCTTGATATAAGCACTGTCCTTAGTGAGTGCGGCGATATCCGCCATGCCGGCATACATATATCCTGCTCGCACAGCATGACCCCAAGCTTCGCGTTGTTCGACTACGGGCAGGTTGCTTTGTGTGTATGTGTTGCGTGTGTTTGTTTTGCCTCTATAGTCTAAAAAGAATTTAGCTTCATCGAGATAACGCTTATCTCCCGTTGCAAGATAAAGCTTTGCGAGTCCCATTTCGGCTATTTGATGCCCCGGAACCACGCAAGATTGGCCCGCCTTTGGCCCCACTTCACGCACTACACAATCGGCATATCGTCGTGCAATGTCAAGGAACTTGCGTGACCCAGTGGCTTGAAAGTGGGCCACAGCTGCATCGAGTAAGTGCCCAAGATTATAGAGTTCGTGGCTCAATTCCTCTGCTTTCTGCCATCTTTTTCCACCCGACCAAGGGTGTGGATGGGCTGGATTCATCGTGCGAGCTGTATAAAGATAGCCATCGTTTTCTTGTGCTTTACCTACAATAGTAAGTATACTATCGATATAGTTTACAAGCTTTTTATCGGGAAAACTCTGTAACATGTAGCTGGCACCCTCTATAGTTTTATAGACATCGGTATCGTCAAAAGGAAACAACATGAACTTTTGCACGATGTATTTATCACTCGGATGTGCTGCCTTTTCAAAGTTCTCATATCGGTGTTCGCTTTTACATTTGCTGAAAGCCAATGGGATAGTCACCTCCTTTGCAGCCTTCAGACGTTCGCCAAAGAATGAGTTTGGCGCGAGTTTAACGCTTGTAAACGGCACCTGTTGATAGGGATAACCTGCTATTGCAGGTTGAGCGATTGCGCCAACTGCTGTTGCTGAGGCGAGGAGTAGGGTGAGTAGACTCTTTTTCATGTTGCGGTTTAGAGGATAAGATGTTTGTTTTTATATGGCAAAAATAAGTGTTTCTTTTCTTGAAACCAATTAAGTGTACGATGAATAATCATTATTTTGAATAATTTAATAGGTTGGCTTATGTTGTAAAGTCACTCTCGCTCCTCGCCAACCTTAGGCAATAAAGCACGCAAAACCTATGGTGTTGAAAACAGACACAATCTGGATGAGTGAACAATTCTCATATAGTAATGGTTTATTATCCCATAGACCTTTATTTTAACCATAATAAATGACAAAATGAAATGACGCAAATCATACGATGAAATGACGCTAATCGTTGCGTAAAATGACGTTGTTTATCGTGTAAAATGACGTTGTTTGCAATGTGATTGCAGTTCAACGCTGAAGACGTTGCACCTTTGACAGCCTAAGGTTGGCGTCAGTCTACCATAGGTTATGTGTGTAGTGAGGAGGTCAACGCCGTAGGTGTTGTACGTTTTCTGTGTGGAATGTCACAATAAAAAGCTAATATATAAAAGGTACAACGCCTATAGTGTTGTTACCACTCACGGCAAACGACCCAGGGTAGACAGCGTTTTCGCTTGTCAAGCATAGATTATCAAAGGTATAATGCTTATGGCGTTGCGACTTCGGTAAATACCAAATTCTTATCTATTGCATGGGAAAAATGCGATTGCTGTTATGCTTTTCGCCTCTATTTTTACGTAAACGATTACACAAAAAAACGTGATTTGTGCAATTTTTTTTTGTTATTCTCATTGAAAAACGTAACTTTGCAGCGGTTTAACTAAATACAAAATTATGGCTTATAACTTATTAAAAGGAAAACGTGGTGTTATTTTTGGTGCACTGAATGATATGTCAATTGCATGGAAAGTGGCTGAACGCTGCGCGGAAGAAGGTGCAACTCTCGTGTTGAGTAACACTGAAATGGCACTTCGTATGGGTTCACTTGATGAACTTTCCAAGAAGATTAATGCGCCAGTTATTGCGGCAGATGCGACCAATTACGATGATCTTGAGAATGTTTTTGTTAAGGCTCAGGAGCTATTGGGAGGCAAAATAGACTTCGTTCTCCATTCCATAGGGATGAGTCCTAACGTTCGTAAGCATCGTACTTACGATGATCTTGACTACAATTGGCTAAATAAAACGCTTGATATTTCAGCCATTTCATTCCACAAGATGCTGCAAGCTGCAAAGAAAGTTGACGCAATTGCAGAATATGGTTCAGTCGTTGCATTGACGTATGTGGCTTCACATCGCACATTCTTTGGCTATAACGACATGGCCGATGCAAAGAGTTTATTGGAAAGTATAGCACGTAGTTTCGGCTATATCTATGGCAGAGAGAAGAATGTTCGCATTAATACCATCTCACAATCTCCTACAGAAACAACTGCAGGTAAAGGCATTAAGGACATTGATAACATGATGGATTTTGCTGATAAGATGTCACCTCTCGGCAACGCTACGGCCGATGAGTGTGCTGATTACTGTGTAACTTTGTTCAGTGATCTAACCCGTAAGGTGACAATGCAGACCCTTTTCCACGATGGAGGCTTCTCAAACATGGGTATGAGTCTGCGTGCTATGAACCAATATAGTAAGACTTTGGATGATTATACGGATGAGAACGGCAACGTTATCTATGGATAACATCTGTTGTTAATCGTTTTATTATCACGTAAGAAATATGGAGTTGTAGTTCATTCCCCATGGAGTTGAACTGCAACTCTTTTCTTTTTTACAGCTTAAAGGAGCGTATATATATAAGGTGAAGCAGCATATTGAAGGACAATTAAACAAGCATTATGATGGCGAATAAAAGCGTTGCATTAGTGTTGTCAGGCGGAGGAGCTCGTGGTTTAGCTCATATTGGCGCTATAGAATCACTGGAACGCCATGGCTATGAAATCACTTCAGTGGCCGGTTGTTCTATGGGCGCACTCATAGGAGGCATGTTTGCTGCCGGAAAACTACCCGAAGTAAAGGACTGGATGTTTGCTCTTGACCGCCGAAAGATACTCTCTTTGGTAGACTTCTCCTTTAGTTTGAGTCATTTGGTGAAAGGAGTGAAGGTGATAGATGCCCTGAAAGAGATTGTGCCTGATGTCAATATAGAAGACCTTCCCATTCCCTATACGGCCGTAGCAACCGATTGGAATAGTGGTAAAGAGATAGTCTTTGATCGCGGAAGTCTTTATGAAGCCATCCGTGCGAGCATCTCAATACCGCTCTTTTTCAATCCCGTTAAGCTTGAAGATATGTTACTTGTTGATGGCGGATTGGTCAATTCTCTTCCTTTGAATAGGGTAGTTAGACATCCGGGAGACTTACTTTTCGGTGTAGATGTAAGTGCTCATGACTTCCGTAAGGAACTAATGATGAAACAAGACGAAGTAAAACAAAGGTTAGAGAAGTCGATACCAGAAGCGATTATGAATCGTATTGTCAAGCAAGTCAGTGGAATTAATGTCAACTATGTTACGTTGTTGTTGCGCACAATCGCTATTATGATAGCGCAAAATACGCAGTATCAGATTCAACTTACACATCCAGATCTCGTTATTAAGGTACTAACTGAAGGCTATGATACCTTTGATTTCGACCAAGCTGAAGCCATTTCGCAGCTTGGAAAGGATAAAATAGATGAGGAATTAAAGCAGTTCGGGCGTATAAAGCAATCGTTTTGGCGTCGTTTGTTGCAGCAATATTGGAAAAGATAAGGTCGTGGTTGGCAGCTGGTTAAATTTTATCGAGGCTGCGTCGGGCATTATTTTTGAGTGCTTTGAATTGTGAAGGCGTCATGTCAGTGACGCTTTTAAACTGGCTACTTAAATGGGCAACGCTCGAATAATTCAATTGAAATGCAATCTGAGTAAGGCTCAATTCATCGTAGCGTATTAGCTCCTTGGCACGTTCAATGCGTTGTTCTATAAGATATCGCTCAATGGTTTGTCCTGTAACCTCACTGAAAAGCTTGCTTAAGGCACTATAATCGCTGTGGAGTTTTGATGTGAGATAATCACTCAAATTCGTATTAGTCATGCCGTCATGGTAGTGGACTAATTGTATCACTGCAGTCTTTATTTGCTCAATTAACTGCTGTTTTCTATCGTCAAGCAATTCAAACCCCAGTGTTTCGAGTTGCTTTTTGATTTGTGAACGCAATGGAACATCAATCGAATGAGCAACAACAACCTTGCCCAATTCAACCGAAATGGGCTGTAATCCGTTATTGTGCATCACCTGATTAACGGCCATTTTACAGCGGTCGCATACCATATTCTTAATATATAAGACTGAATCCATGATATCGCAAAGGTACAAAAAGAATATGATATGAAAGATTTCAAGATACAAAAAAAGAGATTTAGCGTTGCTAAATCCCTTTAATTGAGTGGGTGGTGATGGATTCGAACCACCGAAGGCATAGCCAGCAGATTTACAGTCTGCCCCATTTGGCCACTCTGGTAACCACCCTTTACGTTGGTGGGCGTTGACGGATTCGAACCGCCGACCCTCTGCTTGTAAGGCAGATGCTCTAAACCAGCTGAGCTAAACGCCCTTAACTTGTAAGGCGGATGCAAAAGTAGATAATTTATTTTAACGCTGCAAATTTAGTCGTTCTTATTTTACAAAATTTAAGAATAAAGCAAGTTATCTTGCATTTTCAATTTATTTCAAACCAGAAAGGAAGCAAAATCTGTCATGGTTAGGCCTTTTCGCGTTCAATAGGTCGCGTTGCTTGTCTCAACCATTCACGTTCTTCATCGTTTAATTCGGCTGAAAGCGTTTCATAAACTTCCGCATGATAATTGTTCAACCAATTGATGTCTTCGTCTGAGAGCATAGAAATAATGATGGGTTTTGTATCAATAGGGCAGAGCGTTAGTGATTTCATACGCAGGAATTTGCCAAATTCTGTCTCACAATCTGCTGTGATTAACAAGGTGTTTTCAATACGAACACCGAAGCGATCTGCCAGATATAAGCCTGGTTCATCCGTCACTGTCATGCCTGAATGAAGTGGGGCGGGCATGTATTCCATGCGAATCTGTTGCGGACCTTCATGCACATTGAGATATGAACCGACACCATGTCCAGTGCCATGTAAGTAGTTATAGCCTTCACGCCATAGTGGTTCACGTGCTAAAACATCAAGTTGTGTGCCACTGATTCCATCGGGAAAGCGAGCCATTTCGAATTGAATGTGCCCCTTTAATACTAAGGTATATATACGTTTTTGAAGTTCAGTGATAGGCCCAAGTGCTATCGTTCGTGTGATATCCGTTGTACCATCTTGATATTGAGCCCCACTATCAATAAGCACAAGTCCATGAGGTTTGATGGCAATATCTGTAGCTTCGTTCGCCTCATAATGTACAATTGCACCATGATGTTCATAACCTACTATCGTGTCGAATGACAAACCACGATATAAAGGCTGCTCTTTTCTGAGGTCTGTTAATTTCTTATCCAGCGACATTTCAGTCTCATTACCTTCTTCAACCGCAGGAATCAGCCATTTAAGGAACCTTACCATGGCCACGCCATCACGTTTCATGGCATTACGAAATCCTTCAATTTCAGTCTTGTTTTTTATGGCTTTCATTGCTGGAATGGGTGAAGTCTTCAACACAACTGAAGTTCTTCCTGCTTTCGCACAAGCCACTAAATAACTACTTGTCTCGTGAGAATCAAGCATGATATTATAGGCAAAGTAATCGCGTTTGAGGTATTTCCCGACTTCGTTATATGGAAGTAGTTTAATCGAAAGCGCTGATAGATAGGCTGAAACATCTGTTGTGAGCTTATCTTTATTAACAAATAATATCGTTTTTTCATGCTCAATAAGGAGATAAGCCACAAAAACTGGGTTGCAATGCACGTCTGTTCCACGAAGGTTTAGCGTCCATGCAATGTTGTCTAAGGCTGATATCAGCATGCCATCACAATGATTTTGTCGCAAGCTTTCACGTATTCTTCCCAGTTTGGAAGCCGTAGTTTCCCCTGCATATTCAAGTGGATGAAGTTCTATTTTATGTTGAGGAATAGGGGGACGATTATCCCAAATACGCGCCAAAGGGTCGAGGTTAAGGCGCAATGTCATTCCTCCTTGCTGCCGAAGTTCGGCTTTAAGGACTTCCGTTTCCGCGAAACTACTCCCCGTTCCATCAATTCCCACTTCACTTCCTGCTTCACATTGTTGCGCAATCCATTCAGAAACTGTTGGTGTTCCAGCAACTTTGAGCTTCATAAGTTCATATTCTGTGCCTGCAAGTTGTTGCTCGGCGGCTAAGAAATAGCGAGAGTCTGTCCACAAAGCGGCCCCGGTCAATGTCACGACTGCCGTGCCAGCAGAGCCATTAAACCCAGAAATCCATTCGCGACTTTGCCAATGTGGTGCCACATATTCACTGTTATGGGCGTCTGTACTGGGAAAGATAAATGCACTAAGATGTTCACTTCGCATGACATCGCGTAAAGCTTCAAGTCGTTGGTCAATTGTTTTCATATCCTTAGTTTTGCTAAATCGACATGACAAAGATATGTTTTTTAAGATTAAACAACAAATAATATCTTCAAAAAGTACATTATATCTTTGGATTTTTACTAACTTTGTGGTCGTAAAATCAATAGAAATTAGATTTCTAAACAAAACAATATTTATTACAATTATGAAGTATTTATCGAATGACAAGCTTGTTATCGTTGGTGCAGGCGGTATGATTGGTTCTAACATGGTACAGAGTGCGTTGATGCTTGGGCTTACTCCTAACATCTGTCTCTATGATATTTTCGAGCCAGGTGTACACGGAGTATACGACGAAATGGCACAATGCGCATTCTCTGGTGCTAACCTTTGCTACACCACTGACCCTGAAAAGGCTTTCACAGGCGCTAAGTATATCATCTCATCTGGTGGTGCTCCTCGTAAAGAAGGCATGACTCGTGAAGACCTTTTGAAAGGAAACTGCAAGATTGCTGCCGAGTTTGGTGATAACATCAAGAAGTATTGTCCTAACGTAGAGCATGTTGTTGTAATCTTCAACCCTGCAGATGTTACTGCATTGACAACGTTGATTCACTCTGGTTTGAAACCAAATCAGTTGACATCTCTTGCTGCTCTCGACTCAACTCGTTTGCAACAGGCTCTCGCTGAGGAGTTCGGTGTACAGCAAGATAAGGTTACTGGCGCACACACTTATGGTGGTCATGGTGAGCAAATGGCTGTATTCGCTTCTCAAGTAAAGGTAGATGGTAAGCCATTGGCAGAGATGAATCTTTCTGAAACACGTTGGGAAGAGATCAAACACCATACCGTTCAGGGCGGATCTAACATCATTAAGCTCCGCGGTCGTAGCTCTTTCCAGAGTCCTGCATATAATGCTGTGAAGATGATTGAGGCTGCTATGGGCGGCGAGAAGTTCACTTTGCCAGCTGGTTGCTATGTATGCAACGACAAGCTTGGCTTCAAGAACGTTATGATGGCTATGCCAACAACAATTGATAAGACTGGTGTTCACTTCACAGAGCCTACAGGTACGAAGGAAGAAATGGATGGTTTGCAGAAGTCTTACGAGCATCTTTGCAAGATGCGTGACGAGATTGTTGAGCTCGGCATTGTTCCTTCTGTTGACAAATGGAATGAAATGAATCCAAATATCTAATCGAAACTTACGATTAGTAACCATAAAAGGTTGGAAGACGATGGCTGTTTAAGGCCATGTCTTTCAACCTTTTTTCATGCAGTTTGATTTACCTTGCGAGTTTATCTGAAGTAATCTACACGATGATTTGATTTATTTCACGCCACGATTTGATTCATTTCACTTGATAATTTGCCTCATTTTACACGATAAAGTGACGCAAATTGTGGCATGAAATGATGTGAATTATGCCGACTTTTAATAATCTTTCGTGTGTAAGTCCTGTTTCTTTTCATAAAAACTTGAGACTTAATGTGTTGCAAGGTGTGTGAAACTGCGGAGTGGTTTGGTTGAGTATGCAAAACGATTTAGATTTACATGCAATTTAGAATAAGCTGATAGGGGCTGCCAAAGCTAATGGTGCAATCTCTTGTTCGTGGCATTTGACCGTACTATATGGAACATCATGGCAATAAAAAAGGCTACACCATGCACATCATGATGTAGCCTTTTGTTGATTATCAGTAGCGCTTAATCTTCTGTTTCTTCTGTTGTTTCTTCAGCAACAAAGTTCTTTAAGTCTTCAGCCTTGAATGCTTTGATATATGCAGCCTTACCAATGACATCTTCTTCTGCCATGCGTACATAAACATTTGCACTCTTTTCGAAGAGTTCTGGCGCCTTACTTGCATCAATACAAATCAGTAATGACATGATGATTTCAGCCGTCATATCATATAAACGACGTGCAAGGAAGTCGTGTTGCTCCTGATTTTCATCACTATTTACCTTATTGAGTGCCTCTTCATACAGGTCAACTAACTCTGCAATACGCACCTTTAGAGGTTGCAAGTTGTCGCTAACGGGAGTCTCAAGCATCTCTTTCATGATGGCAAGATAAGTGCCGTTGGTGATATAACGCACTGCAGCAACGACCTGAAGTTGGGTTGTTCCCTCATAGATAGAGAAGATTCGAGCGTCTCGATAGAGGCGTTGGCTCTTGTATTCCATAATGAAACCTGAACCGCCATGAATGGAAATAGCATCATAAGCGTTTTGGTTTGCATACTCAGAGTTCATACCTTTGGCAATCGGTGTAAAGGCATCAGCGAGTCGAGTGTATTGTTTCATCTCCTTACGCTCCTCAGGTGTGAGCTTGCGTTCACGCGAAATGTCTTCAAGCGCCTTATAGATGTCAACGTAACGAGCCGTCATGTAGAGCAGCGAACGACCTGCATCAAGCTTTGCTTTCATGCGAGAGAGCATGTCATATACGGCAGGGAAGGTGATAATCTTCTTGCCGAACTGAGCACGTTCCTTAGCATAGGCGAGGGCTTCATTATATGCTTCTTGTTCAACACCAACGCTTTGGGCGGCAATTCCGAGTCGAGCGCCGTTCATGAGTGACATGACATACTTGATCAAGCCTAACTTGCGGTCGCCACAAAGCTCGCATTTTGCATTCTTATATACAAGTTCACATGTTGGACTTCCATGGATTCCGAGTTTATTTTCGATATGACGCACGGTCACACCACCGTCTTTTTTGTCATAGATAAACATCGAAAGACCGCGTCCATCGCGTGTACCTTCCTCTGAACGAGCCAGAACAAGGTGGATATCTGAGTCTCCATTGGTGATGAAACGTTTCACTCCATTGAGTCTCCACGTGCCATCTGCGTCCTGAGTAGCCTTTAACATCACGCGCTGAAGGTCTGAACCAGCGTCTGGTTCGGTAAGGTCCATCGACATAGACTCACCAGCTGAGATGCGAGGAATATACTTTTTGCGTTGTTCTTCCGTACCAAATTCGTAGAGAGTATCAATACATGACTGCAAAGACCAAATGTTTTGGAAACCTGCATCGGCTGCAGCGATGAGCTCAGAAGCCATAGAGAAGACGATGTTTGGAATGTTCAGACCGTCATATCGGCGTGGCATGGAGATGCCCCACAAGCCTGCTTGACGTGTAGCCTCAATGTTTTCAACCGTTTTACTGGCGTAAAGCATGCGGCCGTTTTCCAAGTGTGGCCCTTCAAGGTCTACGCTTTCAGAATTTGGTTCGATGATATTTGCAGCGACATCTCCCGTGATATCGAGCATACGTTTGTAGTTTTCGAGAGCATCCTCGTAGTTAACGGGAGCGTCTTCAAAAGCATCTTTGTCTGCATAGTCGCGCTCTTTGAGGTCAACAATGCGTTTCATCAGAGGATGGTTCAAATGAAAACCTATCTCTGGATGGTCGGTGTAATAGTTTGACATAAGCTAAAGCCCCACCCCCAACCCCTCCCCGAAGAGGGAGGGGAGTAGCATGTCATCTCCTTGATAGACGGAAAAGGGTTGGTGATGGATTATTTTATTCATTATATAATATGTTATTAATCTCTCTTATTACTTCTTGTAGATTCTCTATAACTTGTTCATTGGTGAAGCGTATTACGTTAAATCCCAGTCTATTTAGGCATTCAGTACGTAGTATGTCATCGTGAGTTTGCTGTAACTTTTGATGATAATCACCATCTACTTCAATAACTAAATGTAAATCTAAGCATACAAAATCAACAATAAAGTCACCAATAATATGCTGTCGTCTGAATTTAAATGTTTTAGGTAATGCCCTTAATTCATTCCAAAGTATAGTCTCAGCAAGAGTCATTTTCTGTCTGTTCTCTCTGGCATATGCTTTCAAGAGTGCATAACGATCGGGCGAAGAACTCATATAGTCAAATGGAGTCTTTACCTTTTTCATGAGATTTTAAGAGACTATTCCTTTGTATTCATTCAATAGAAAAGCACATTACTCCCCTCCCTTTTTGGGGAGGGGCCGGGGGAGAGGCCCCTTATTTGCTGTTCTGCTTATAGTACTTAATCAGCTTTGGCACTACTTCTTCAACGGAACCGGTAATGACATAGTCGGCAATCTTATTGATAGGAGCATCAGGATCGTTGTTAATTGAGATGATGATGCCGCTATCTTGCATGCCGGCGATATGCTGAATTTGACCTGAAATGCCACAAGCGATATATACTTTTGGATGAACAGTGACGCCTGTTTGACCGATTTGGCGGTCGTGGTCAACCCATCCTGCATCAACAGCTGCACGACTTGCGCCCACTTCTCCATGGAGTTCTTTCGCTAATTGGAATAGAAGATCGAAACCTTCTTTGCTTCCTACGCCGTAGCCTCCAGCCACAACAATCGGTGATCCCTTAAGATTGTGCTTGGCAGCTTCTATGTGTCGGTCGATGACTTTAACCACATAATCTTCTTCTGGGACATATTTTGCAACGTCAGGATAAACTACTTCGCCCTTACTTTGACCCTCATAAAGAGCCTTTTGCATTACACCTGAGCGCACAGTTGCCATTTGTGGGCGATGATCGGGATTCACAATGGTCGCTACAATGTTACCACCGAAGGCGGGACGGATTTGATAAAGCAAGTTATCATAATGCTTTCCAGTCTTCTTTTCGTCGTAATCTCCAATCTCAAGTTGGGTACAATCGGCCGTAAGTCCAGACGTTAGAGACGAACTTACGCGTGGACCGAGGTCACGACCAATTACTGTTGCGCCAAGCAAACATATCTGAGGTTTCTCTTCTTTGAAGAGATTCACGAGAATATCTGTGTGAGGTGCTGAGGTATAGGGAAAGAGTTTGTCTCCATCAAAGACGTATAACTTGTCCACACCATAAGGTAAAATCTGATCTTCTACCTTGCCTTTAATGCCACTTCCGGCTACAATTGCATGCAGGTCTACACCAAGTTTATTGGCAAGTTTGCGACCTTTAGTGAGCAATTCCTGTGAAACTTCCTGAACGGTTGTCTCTTCTAATTCGCAATATACAAATACGTTGTTCATAATTTGAATGAGGATTGTGGTATGAAGAAGATGTTGTTGAGATTTCGAATAAATCAAAAAGGTTGCCCGTGGCTTTGTTTTTTCCGCTTATTCAACCTTTGCTTGTCCAACACACTGAGGTTCTTCAACCAACCATTCCTATGTTTTTAGCCAATAATCTTTTCGTTTAATAGTTCCTTTACCAAGCTTTCTACATCGTTGTCACTGCCTGTTAAGGTTTTACTTTCCTTTGCTTGGAACACAATATTCTGTACCGTCTTCACCTTAGTAGGTGAACCTGCCAAGCCACATTGGTCGTAGTCAGCTCCACAATCGGCTATACTCCACTGGCCAAGTGTCAGATAAGGGCGCGTCTCATAAAGCGAACTCCAAGGTTCATCGCCTTTACGTTCCATCGGACAAGTTGCATATTTATATTTCATTACAAGCTTTGCATTGCATGGACGAGCTGGAGCGGCACTGCCATTTACGGTAATCAACACAGGAAGTGGAGTCTCAACAGTCTCTACACCGCCATCAATGTGACGACGAATGGTTGCTTTTCCGTCCTCAATCTTAACCACTTCTTCGGCATAAGTCACTTGGTTCAAACCGAGTTTCTGTGCTACTTGCGGACCAACTTGTGCCGTATCACCGTCTATTGCTTGGCGTCCTCCAATGACAATATCAACGTTTCCAATCTTCTCTATGCCTTTAGCGAGGAAGTAGGATGTTGCTAAAGTGTCAGCGCCTGCACTCTTTCGGTCGGTCAAAAGCCAACCTTCGTCAGCGCCGCGGTATAGCCCTTGACGGATAATCTCACCTGCACGGGGAGGTCCCATCGTTAGAATTCCAACTGTAGAACCTGGATTTTGGTCTTTGATTCGTAAGGCCTGTTCAAGTGCATTCAGGTCTTCCGGATTGAAAATTGCAGGGAGTGCTGCGCGGTTTACTGTGCCTTCAGCCGTCATAGCGTCTTTTCCTACGTTTCGTGTGTCAGGTACTTGCTTGGCAAGTACAACGATTTTCAATTTCATAGAATGTATATAAAGTATGTGTATAGTTTCACTTTAGCGTACGCGCAAAGATACATTATTTTTGGTTATTGACCAAATTATATGCACAAAAAGCTTTTTGATGTGTATAAAGCCCCTTTTTAGTGAAGCTACTTTGCCTCTACAAGCGAGTGAAAAGCTGTTTGTTTTTCTTCTGCTTTGCCCCTTTGTTTGTCCTTGATAAAGTGACTTTCAATGCTAAGTTGATAGCTATTAAACATCTTTACAATAGGCTTTGCATAACGTGCATATTCAAACCGCAACTTCTTTTCGTTGAAAATACGCGAGTTTTGGCGTGGGTTGATAAAGTTTTGGCAGTCAGATGATTATAAAATTTATTAGATTTTAGTGTCTTCGATGGGGCAAAAAGGCCGATGATTTGTGTTGTTTCAGTGTGTAATCTGTGCCATTTTGCCTTGTCTTTTCAAGCAGATTACGTGATGAAATGATGGGTTTAGAGGCGTAAAATGACTGAGATTGAACTTTGAAAGAGGGATTTTGAGGGAGAAAAGTGCTTGTAATCGAACGATGTTTTGTGTTTTTCGCTTATTTCGTTTCTATTTACTCGTTTTGTGAAGTGTTAAAAAACGGGTTGTTTATTTTACAAAATGGTGGTGAAAAGTCGATTCAAAAAGCATAGAATCGGAAAGCAATAATCCATAAAATAAACTTCCCTGAAAAAGCGATATGGCGCAAACCGAGAGCCCGTCTAAAAGACCTTGGCTGTTCGGTGGCGCCATATCGTGTGCAGAGCCCTTGCATCCTGTGAGCTTATTCAGCAGGTTGTTGCTCGTCTTTTGTTTCCGTTTGTTCCTCAATAGCAGGCGTTTCAGCCTCTTGTTTGCTTATTTGTTTCTGACAAGAATGTATCTTCAAGGTGTTGATACACTCCACAACGCCGTATATTAGCATGCACCATCCAATGACAAATAAAGGCGCAGAGGCGATTGCTTTGGGATAGATGATGGCCACAAGTCCTGTTAACAAGATGACAGAGGGCATCAACCAATAGAATAAACCAATGTCAGCATACTTGCGCGCTGAAGCCAAATTGATGAATTGACTGATAGCTCCCACGATGAGAAGTGCGGCAATAATATAGGTGAGTCCATTGATAAAGGTGTCTGGCATGAGGGTTAAGATAGCACCGAGGATTACACTTCCTATGCCAACGATAGGCAAAGCAGGGCGTGGACCGCCTGAAATCAACTCGCCATTGCTGTTGTATACCTCTGGACCTCCAGCCGATTTGCGAGCCGAATAGTAGGAAGCCAGCGACACAACGCCCGAAAGAAAGAAGATAACTCCAATGGTGATGGTTAGCCATTGCATGGTTTCTTCGCGATATTTAATGAGTAATGCGCCGACAATAATCGCACAAATGGCGCGGAAAAGTGAGGTCTTGAATACTTTCATATCTTGTTTATTATCCAACGACAAAGATAAGAAAAAACTATGAACTCACTGCTATGTGTCTGTTCTTTTTTGTATTTTTGCAGTAAAAATCAATTGGTTATGACAACATTATATTTGGTGCGGCATGGTGAAACGGTTGATAATGCGGCACAGATTCTGCAGGGGCATTTGCAAGGTGAACTCAATGAACGCGGTATTCAGCAAGCCGAGACCACGCGCAACAAGTTGAAAGATGAGCCGATAGATGTCTTTGTGTCGAGTGATTTGAAACGTTCTGTCGACACCTGTAGGATTATTGCTGCGCCACATCATAAAGAAGTCGAAACAACTCCTTTGCTTCGAGAGCGTGATTGGGGGGATTTCACGGGGAAGTTTATTCCTGATTTGAAGGACAAACCATGGCCTGAGAATGTCGAAAGCCTTGAAGCCTTGAAACAACGTGCACTAAAATTCTTGGAGTTTCTTCGCACTTCATATCCCAACAAGACGGTGCTTGCCGTGGGACATGGCATCATCAATAAGGCCATTCAAAGTGTTTATTTTCATAAACCAATGGGAGAAATACAGAAAATGGATAATGCTGAGGTCAGAATTTATCAGTTATGATGTTCTAAAATGATTTTCAACGCGGGCTAAGAAATATGGGATTATCGTCGGGCTGAAGCCCTCTGATAATCCCATTTGATTGAATTGTATATATTGTATAATTTAGAATGTGTTGGTCTTTGTTTCTTCTTTTATCGTCTTCCGCCAAAAACACCATGACTTCCTTGCGTAGTTCCGCCGCCACCGAATGAGCGAGTGGGAGCACTTTCGCCTCCAAACGAACGGCTTGGTGCGCTATTTCCGAAAGAACGTGAAGGCACATTGTCGCCAAATGAGCGTGTCGGTGCACTGCCACCAAACGAGCGTTCGCTGTTTGAGCGGTCGAAAATGCGGCTTGGTTCCTGGTTCATGCTGCCACGATCTGCTCCGAAAGTGCGATTGGGAACAGCTGGAAGAGTAGACCGAGTGCTGCTTTGTCGGTTATTAAATGTGTTGTTACTGCGGCTCTCCGTTGCTGCACTACCTCCGAATATGCGCGAACGACTATTGTCAAATGGGCGATTATAGCGTGAGTTTGAATTATCGTTGTTTCCAAAAGCCCTACTATCTCGGTCGTCATTACCATAGAGTCGGCTGTTGCGTGAGCCTCCAAACACACGATTATCATTGTTATAGTTGTCGAAATTGCGGCTACTGAAACCACGACCATAGTTGCCTTGGTTGAAGTTGTCACGCATTCCTATGTAACGTCTGCCTTCTCTGAAGCCGAAATCTCTACCACGATACCAACTTCTTCCGCCATTAATTCGCCAGCTATGTCCGCCTCTATACACTGCATAAAAGCTTGGTCTACCAAAGTAAAAGTAATCCCTGTGAGGGTAACGGGCATAGACTCTGA
Source organism: Segatella salivae F0493 (assembly GCF_000477535.1). Lineage (NCBI taxonomy): Bacteria > Pseudomonadati > Bacteroidota > Bacteroidia > Bacteroidales > Prevotellaceae > Segatella > Segatella salivae. Next base: position 242,267 of record NZ_AWGW01000007.1, on the reverse strand, counting down.
ACCTCCAATAGCCGTCATCCCAATACAAAGGACGGTAGAAATAGTTGGCAGAACAATAGGCTCTGTATTGCCAATCAAGTAGAATGTAACTTAAATCTAAGTTGCGTTGTGTCCAATAAACATTGTAAACATCGTTGTAATCATTGATGCTCATCAGATAATCGAGGTTGATTTCATAGGCAGCCTCATACTGTTCATCTGTGAGATTCAGTTCATACGCCATCTTATCTGTAAGGAACAACGCTTGCTGACGAGCCTGTTCGTAACTCATTGCGCTTGCCGACACCATTAGTGTGAACAGCATTGTGAGGGCTAATATAAACTTTTTCATATTCCGATCTTTTATTTGTTACAGAATAAATTGTGAGCATTGAAGCACTCATTGCTTAATCTTCACGATACAAAAGTAGAACAAATAAAACATCGTTTGAAAGGATTTTCCCTAAATAGGGAGGGGAAAATCCCTAATGTTGGCCTTAGCTTTCTCGGGAATCATTGCCTCTTCAAGTGTCATATCGCTTGGTGTCACGGCGCAGGCTGCTTTGAATCCGGCTGTGATAAGACTATCGTGGTCTTCAATTTGACCAGACAACAATAGGGTGGGGAGGTGATGTTGGCGGGCGTGTTGCATGATGACAGCCGGTAGTTTGCCCATCAGCGTTTGACGATCACTCTTGCCTTCGCCTGTAATGACGATGTCGGCATGGGATAACAGCTTATCAAACTGGAGTAAATGCAAAAGCAATTCGGCACCCGATAGCATCTCTGCATTGAGAAACTGCATGAAAGCGTAGCCCAAACCACCTGCTGCTCCTGCTCCAGGCTGCCTGCTTTTGTCAAATCCCATGGCTCTTTTTGTGTGCGAAGCAAACTGTTTAGCCCGTGCATCTAAGGCCTCAATCATCGATGAAGTAGCCCCTTTCTGCTTTGCAAAGACATGGGCTGCGCCATTAATTCCATAGAGAGGATTTGTTACATCGCTTGCCAAGATTACCTCACAATTGTCAAATAAGGGGCGAATGGCATTAAAATGATCTTCTGGAGCAAAGGTATCAATCAGCGCACGAAGCATCCCTATGCCAGCATCGCTTGTGGCACTACCACCTAATCCGATAATCATCTTGTGGCAATTATGGCGCAAAGCGTCTGCAACAAGCAAGCCCACACCATATGAAGTGGTGCGCATGGGATTGCGTTGCTCGTGTTCAATGTGCATGAGTCCACAGGCTTGAGCCACTTCTATGATAGCGGTTCCGTCAGGAGTTATGGCATATTGTGCCTCAATCCGACGCATTAAAGCATCGCGAGTAGGTACAGAAAGTCGTGTGGCATGTGTGGCTTTGCAGAATGCATCAAGCATACCTTCGCCACCATCTGAGACCGAAAGTACTTTAATTTCTGCTTCTTCATCGTGGCTTTTCAAATTATCGGCCACCGCTTTTCCTACTTCTTCAGAGGTAAGACTCCCTTTGAAAGAGTCCATAGCAATAATATATCTCATAACACTACACTGATTTTTTCTTCTTTGAAAACTTCTTTGTTTATGATACTTCTGTAGAGGAAAAGTCCTGTTGTTATCGCTTTACCTGACCTTTTCGCCATAGATAAACACCCAAGACCGCAAAAGCTGTCAAGATAATCAGCATGGGAAGCACAAATTTCTCGGGCTGCTCCCAAAATCCTTTGAAGAAGTTGATGCGCCCAAGAATTTCTACCGGCGTCCAAAACACAATCACTGTGGCGATGGCCATGCGGATGTTGGCGCCCCAAGCGGCAAGGTGCAACTGACGTTTGAGCATGAAAACCGAGCCCACCAAACAGCCCAACCCCACCAAGAACGTGACGGGATGATGGTCGCCTAAGAAGTTTTTGTCGTAGCAGAACATCAACAGCAGATAGAAAGCCCACAGCATCATGTTGACTTCCATAAAGGTAACGATGGACGTGTGGCGCGTCATCGGGCGCACAACAATTTGGTTTCTTCGTCCTCTGAACAGCACCTTTTGCAGCCAAGTGATAAACAAACAGCCGTTGCGCGTGCTGAAAACATACATCAACATCGTCATCATCCACATGCCAAACGTGGCGGGCAGGATGAGATATTCGGGTTTTGTCACCACCACACCATGCTCTATCTCGGGCTGAACACCGTAGCGCCGCGCATAATACATAAAGAGAAACTCAACCCAGCCGGTCCAAAACAGCAGACCACCAAACAAGCCCCACAGCGTTTGTCGTGTGTCGCCCCGGGCAAACACGCCGATAATAACGAGCACAAAGCCTAACAATCCGAGCAGAAAGCCGGCCACATGCACACTGCCTTCGCTCATCAATTTCTCCATTAAAATCATCGCGGCATGGGCTAAAGGCATGGCAAAAAGCACCAAGAGAAACGCCACGAGGGTTTGTTTCACATACCATTGCGAGGAGGATTCTTTTTCTTTGTTCATAATTCAAATGGTTTTAGAACAGCGTTTGCACGCTGCTATTTTAATTCATCACAATAATAACTGATTTGTCCACCCGTGTCTCCCAACTCAACATCGCCCTTAAACCAGCTGATGATTTGCAGTTTAAAATAACGCTGTCCATCGGCCGTGCGCACAACATAGGTGTGAAACGAGGGCGCATAGACGGGAGGTGGTCCCGAGAAGGTGAGCGCTTGCGACAACAAGGGGTTGGCATCGGTCTTCAACGTGGCAGGTCCGCGGTTGGGATCAAACCAAGGATTCTCGTTGAAGTCAAGATGATGGGCGATGAGATACTTGTTCCAATCGTTGCGCGAATAGGTAATCGACACCGAATGGTCGTCGACAGTCCATTGCAAACCGGCCGGCAACTGCGCCACATGTTGCCACTTATCGTAGTTGCCATAGCCCAAATCGGCCGCTCCCCCCAGCCCTTCGCCCGACGTACCGCTGTTGGTTCGAAGCCGATAGCCACAGAAAGCCACATCCCAATCTAAATGATGATGTTGTTCACCTTCTTTGATATCGCTGCCAGGCATATAGCGATTAAACACCTCGCCTGTGCGCAAATTAATATACAACCAGTCGTTGCTCACACCCGTTAAATAGCCCGTGATGCGCGGAAGGGTCTTTCCATTGAAAGGTTCGGCATCATAATGCACACACGAAGCCAACACCATTGCGCAGCTCAGCCATAAACATTGTATTGCTTTCATCGCTTACGTTTTAGGGATTTCACGATTTCATCCATCAAAAATTCTACTTGAACATAACCCCTTGCGCCACATGTTGCCGGCACGTTGAACATCGTAATGCCCGAACCTAACGTGTGGGGCACATAGTTAAAGAGGTTATCCACGCCGAGCGTTACCTTCACTTTGTTATAGAAGGTCTGCACCAGAGCCAAATTGCACAGCACATAAGTGGGCAGGGTGCAACGGAAATAGGCATCGTAACTCTTGTGGTGTTCATCCACCCAAACGCGGTCTTGCACGTCAAACTGCTTCTGCCCCATGAGCGACGCACTGAAAATGGTCTTCAAACGATAGTTCTTTCGGTTCAGCGTATAGTCCAAACTTCCCGTTGCAGCGTGGGGCGATGTGGTGTTAACTTGTATGCCTTGCTGTTTACTTACATTCACATAGCTATACGTTCCGTTGAGCGTAAATCCATCGATGAAATGCCATTTGAGAATTGCTTCAACGCCCAACATGCGTTGATTGCGAAGGTTGGTGTATTCAAAGTTATATTGCATGTCGTAGATGTGCCACACGCCTTCAATCTTTTTCCGAAAGAAATTGCCATACGCATTCACGTTCATAAAGAAGCGTTCGGTGCTGTATTCCGTGCCCACCGATACATAATGGTTTTTCTCGGGACGCAACTCTTCATTGCCACGGATTTGAAACATGCCGAGATGATCCCAGTTAAAGAACAGCTCTTTGATGCTCGGTGCCCGATAGCCCATGGAATAATTGGCACGAAAGGCCCATTGCTCGTTCAGCGAGTACTTGGCTGCGAGCTTGGGCATCCACATAAAACCAAAAGCTTTTGAAAAGTTAGTGCGTACCCCCAAGGATAACATCCAATGCGTTGTGGGCGTCCATTCATCCTGCAAGAAATATTCGGTTTCGCGCAGCGCGCGTGTAGTCATCTTGCGATTGACAAAGCGGTCACTCGTTAAATCGTCGCTGGTGTGCTCTATTCCGAAAATGAAACTGTGATGATTGAAATAATTACTCGTCAGCGAGAGGCGCGGTTCTAAAATCTGACTCTTATAAACCACCTTGCGTTCGTCAATTCGTTCGTGGCGTTTAAATCGCTGATAGAAATCACCATGCAAGCTCAACTGCACCGAAAACCAATTCTTGACATCATACTTTGCTTTAAAGCCCGTCATGAAATCACGGCTCTGCGTGAAATTAAGGTCTTGAATGAGGTCGTAGGAATTCATAAAAAACAGCGTGCCATAGACCTGCATCGAGAGGTTTTTCACAGGGTCGAAGTAAAATTTCTGTGCCAACGACACATGCTCGGTACCCTCAATGCCCATAGGTGGACGTGCAACGACGCTGTTGAGAACAATATCATGCGGCAAAAACGGATTGGCTTCTTTCGTATAAACCTTTTGGTCGTGCGTGGCCTGGTAAAGATAAAACGCATCACTCGAGCTATACCAAACATCGGTTTGCGAGGTAATCGCCTTATATTTCATGCCTGCAGACACCCACGCTTGCAGGTTGGGGCGGTCGCTATTCTTCTCAAACATATAGAGAAAGTCGTGCTTTGAGGGCTGTTTGTAGTTGCGTTCGTTCATCTGTCCCCAGCGAAAGCCGGCCTGAATATCCAAAGGTTTCGCCGCTTTCTTTGAGATGAGGTTGATGACTGCGCCCGAAGCTCGGCTGCCATAGAGCGTGCTGCTGGCACCTTTCACAATCTCGATGCGGTCGATGGCGTGCAAATTAAACCGCTCATAATCTAAGTTGCCCGCCATCTCGCCTGTCATTCGCTCACCATCTTGCAGGAAAAGCACATGCCGCGCATCCAACCCTTGCATCGAAATCTCGTTGCCAAAACCCACCTTTTGAATGTTCATGCCGGGTGTTTCCTGCTGGAGCGCATGTTGAAGGTCGCTATATCCTGCATCAACTAAAGCCTTTCCACCTAACACTTGTGTCGTGATGGGCGAGAGTTTCACAGGACGTTCGGTGCGTGAACCCGTCACAACCACGTCATTCAGATGCATCACATCCTCGCGCAAGGCAATCTTTACCGTCTCTTTTTGAGGCAGTTGCACCTCGCCTGAAGCTGTAACATAGCCTACAGCAATAATCTGATAGTGGTAAAAGCCCTGTCTTTCAAGATTAAAAACAGCCTCGCCCGCAGCATCGGTCACAGCTGTATAGGCCGCCTTTGTGCTACCATTTGGAGTGAGAGAGATATAAATACCTTCCAAAGGTTGCTGCGTTCCTTGCTCTTCAACCTTGAATTTCAGTTGCTGTTGCGCCCATAACGCCATGCAACCCCAACAGAACAACAAGGTGAGGAATAGCTTTTTTCTTTTCATCTACGTTTCTTCTATGCGGAAAGAAATGCGGATAACACTTGGCTTCACCCGCATTTCAATGTTACAAGGCTTTGCTATGCGGGCTACAATCCATGCTCTTCTTTATATTTCTTGAGGTCTTCCTCATATTTCTTAAAGTCCTTTTCGTAGGTTTTGATGCGATTTTTGTCAATGGTTTGCAGGAAACACTCTGAACGCACATTCATCATGTTGTAATTGACGATGAAGTTTATCTGATGAGTCATTACATTATAATATCCTTTCACGACACTTCCCATTGCTTGTGATGGCACTCCCTTCGCATCTTCTCCAGAAACAGAGCCGTTTTCACCATAAAACTTAATCCAACCTTCCCCTTTATATTCTTCTTTTTCCCAAGAATTAAGCTGTATCGTTTTTACCGCACAGTTGAAGTTTATAATCATCCCCATCTTACCAACAGTAAAGTCTAACAGCGAGATTGTAAAGCTTTGTGGGTCTGTATTACTCCAGGTAAAGTTAAATTTTGTAGGGCATCCTGTTGGAAGTAAGGTCTTGTCAACATTACCCATAAAAGCCTGTGTATTCAGGATAATATCTCCTTGAAGAAAAGATTTAGCCTCGTTCACCAACTTAATGTCGGCATCGGCCCTTTTCAGTTCCTCATCTGAACTGCAAGAAACGGTGAGGAAAATGCATAAGAAAGATAGAATAAACAGCGGAGTCCTGCGAAAATATGAATATATCATGATTAAACCATTGAATAGAATACTACTAAATTCGAAATTTGCGACAAAGCATCGTAGCATGCAATGCCGCAAACTATTATTTTATCGATGTCCCTTGAAAGTAACAATTGCTTTGAAAGGAATTCCAAAATATTTTGCATTCACCGATGTAACGGTGAAAGTCAACCGACCATCGGATGTGATTGCCCCAGAAAGATCTGCGTTGAAAGAACTTTTAGTTGTAAAAAGAACAAATAATTTCAACACAATAATATTCTGCATTGACGGCATATTAAACGAACCATCTGCAGAAACACTGACATCTTTTGCTATTACCTGGATAGTTCCCGGCATTTTTCCGGCCTTGAATTCTTGAAGCTCTATGGTATAGGTATGCTCTGATGTCTTTGTTACAAATGCCTTTACAGCTTGCCCTGAGACCTTTTCGCCATTCATATAGACGCGAGTCAGTGTGCCGGAATAAGCCACCCGGTCTCCAACATGAGCCTCATTAGCAGCGTAAACGCTATTTAATGAAACGATGCACCATAATAGCATCAACAACGAAAATATTCTTTTTTGCATGATAAGTTAATCTAAAAATTAAAACTGTTTATTTCCATTTATAGGGATTGTATTCACTCCAAACATCATAACCATCCCCAAGGTATTTATTGTATTTTGTTATAAATGCCTTTGTCTCGTCTTTTTTGTAGACATCTTCTGATAGCGTTAAACTAATAGTATTCGTTTCAGACAGGTCTACCAACTCATTAGCACCACCATCATAATAATACTTTAAAGTGGTAGGATAAGTTATTTTACAATTCGGTAGGCGGAGTAACATGAGGTCTTGGAGGCCTTTTACAAAGCTCAAATCAATCTGTTTCAACTTAGGCAAGTCAATAAATGCCAGATTATTTAATATTCCTTCACCAGATTTTCGAATGACCACTTCCTGTAAGTTCTTACAATCTCGCAAACCTAAAATGTTGGTGAAGAGCACATCAAAAGCCTCAGCCTTTTGGTTTCCGATTAATGTTTGTGAAAAATCTAAGCGTTGAACTGTATTGTTGTGAGTAAAGTCTAAAGCTACTAAACTTGTTGCTTTTGTGAAGTCTGACTCTGGGTTGGTATCAATGTTAGTGAGTGCTAACGCTTTTATGTTTGCTCTTGGGGCAATATACGCTATGGAACAATGGTTCGTACAATTCAAAGCAACTCCGAATGTTTTGTAGAAAGGATTGTTGATAAAGTATTCTATACCCTCAACAGATTTTACTTTATTAATATCTTCAAATGGAATCAAAACATTCAACATCACATTTTGTCCCGTTGCTTCCAACGGCATAGGCTTGCTGATATCAATGGATGTTTCGTCAACAAACAGATCTTTGAATACCGTTTTAAGGTATTTTCTGAAGTATTCGTCGGGAATTTCTCTGATTGTATTATAGGTTTCCAACTGTCCTTTAGCGTTAATCATCTGCATGTCAACCTGTTTCTTCTCAGCTTTGCTCTCTGTGTAGAATGGCATCAAGTCTTCTACATTATATTTTGCCGTAGCCGGAAGATAGAGTTTTGCCAATGGTCTAAGAATGGTTGTTTTTACTTCATCATTCTCAACCTTAGTACTTACTAAGCCTTCAAAATCATAAATGTCGTTATTTGTCAGGTCGACACCGGTGATTTGAGCAGGAAGTTTAGTGAAATCAAACGTTGGACCATACCCATTATTAGTGAGTTTCAACTCGTGGAGATTGGGAAATATGTCGAGTTCTGTCAGGTCTTTCAACTTCGTTCCACTCAAATCAAGTGATGTAGTATTATTGACAAGATCGTTAAGTGCTAACTGACCGTTTTCATTAAAGGTGTAACCCTTTGCTTTCAAGACGTTTACTAACTCTGCATTTTTCAATGCTTTTGAACTGTAAGAGGGTGCATCGTTCTTGTCACTACAAGAGAACAAGGCCGATACACATAGTGCCACGAGGGACAATAAAATTGATTTCTTTTTCATGACTATAATTATATTGGTGCAAAGGTAGACCTTAAAAATAGATAAAACAATACCCATTTTTTAGGATTTTTTTATAAAATAAAGTCCTATTTGACTATTCATTTCTGTAAACGTCCCCTCGTTTGAGTATAGGTTTCCCATCGATTATATTTCTATACAGCCTTAAACAAATCGTATTTTCATTTTGTTTATTTCTGTTTTTTCATTATTTTTGCACAGAAGTAATCGTATTTTAAGCCATGACAACAGGCTTTAAGAAGGAGAAGAACGTATGAAAGCATATCATTCTTTAGTCGTTTTTATCATTATTGTGGCTTGTGCTGCATTGTCGAGCATGCATAGTTATCGCAGTGCTGAACGTGAAATGGTGGCCGATATGAATCAAGCATTGAGGCAAACATTGGCAGAAAAACATGATGAGGCTATCACTTTAGACACGATTCAGGCCTATCGCAGTTATCTTCGGATAGCTGTTTTGCGCAAAAACTCTATCGTTTGTTATGCCTTAGGGGATGAAGAGAACAGACTTTCTACCCAACCTATGCGCAGGAAAGGGATGAAAGCAGACATCGAGTTTCAGGGACTTGCCAATTGTTCGATGGCTGCTGTGTTTGCCTTCTCCGACCAGCGACTACCACTTTCGTTTTCTGCAGTGGCCTTGTTGTGGGCACTTTTCTCCATTGGTTACTTCAAACGTCAGCATAATGACATGCAAATCTTTGGAAATTTAATGTTCTCTGAGGCCGAAAATCGCTTTTATACGCTGAGTCATCAAACGGTGAAACTCACTCCGATGCAACATGCTTTGCTTCTCATGTTCTTTCAAAACCCACGCCATCAGCTTACGAAACAGCACATCTGCGAAGCCCTTTGGCCGAAGAAACCCGATGCAAGCGACACACTTTATACGCTTATCAAACGCATCAAACCTGTGCTTGAAGTTGAAGGAAGACTGAAAGTCACGTCGGAACGTGGGCGTGATTATCGGCTCGAAATAATGAAGTAGGGGATAGGTTTATAACGTTTCATTTCTGCTGTAACCGCCTTTGTCAGCCTGTTGTCAGACAAATGTCAGCCTTGTTATTTGTGTTTTATGATGCACTCCGCCTAACTTTGCATCATAAAATGCAAGCCAATGGAAAAACAAATCTTGTTGATTGTAGACTTATTTTGCAGTTATCGTGTTGCAAATTGGAGTTTTACATTGAGTTTTCTGCGTCCTTTTATGGCTCATTCAAAGGACTTTCATACACGTTTATGTAATGCTTTGATTCGTAAAGGCATGTGGGCTCGCAATGCCGATAATGGCAAGCTGCTGATGTTGGACATTGTATCGAGATGGCATTGGGGTAAAAATTGTCATGCGATGGACGGGAATTTGCGGCATGAAGACAAGCAGAAGGGATGTTGAAATGAAGAAACTATTGCTTTTTATATTGTTGTTTGTTGCTGCTTGTTGTGGCGTTATGTTTCTCATTGTGCCCGATCGGCGAGCACCACAACAACGATTCAAGGAGGGGATGGACTTCGAACAGTTTAGTGTTTACACAGACTCCGACTTTGGTTATCAGTTTGAATATCCTTCGTTTTTACGCCAAGAATTTGTTGAAAGCTATGGATGCGGCCATGTGCAGTTTGGATTTCATAGTGGCGTTGATATCGTTATGGAGTGCAAAGTGGTGCCCGAAAGTGTCTACACCTATCGAGAATGCAACTTCGTTAAACGCGGACGGCTACAAGATATGCCTGATATCGCGTTTGCTTCTCATTATATTCGGAAGGATAAACGTTGGTATGTTTTGACGTTGTTCTATCCCTTTGACTATCGTAAAGCTGTGGGTCGGATTCTTTACAAGATTCAACATTGGCAGGCTGCGCAAGCAAATGGTGAGCCACTTCAGCATATATTGCGTTCGAAAAGCAAACAAAAACATGGTGCAACGCACGAGAATCAGTGTGCGAGATGAGACAAGAACCATCGCTGTTATTTTTCGGTTGAATGAGGTTTCCTATCGCTCGGTTTTTCTAAAAAACTTGAGAGATGATTTGATGTAAGTCACATGGGAAAGTAAAGTGCATGATTTCACGCGGTAAAATGACGGAGAATGCATCGTGAAATGAGGCATTTTGTGGGATGTTTTGATGCAGTTTGCAATTTGCTTTGCTGATGATGGCGAGGCAATGTGCAAAAGAGAATCACGAAAGATAGCGCATGTTCAATCAGGTTATGGCAGTTTATAATCCCCTTTCCTTTGCGATGCAGACAGAGCTTTTTAGGATAAAATCTTTCGATTTATTTTGTTTTTATCTCAAAATCACTTACTTTTGCAGCGGAGTTTGTCTGTATGTGAGAATTGTTCTCGTTCATTAGGGCGAGAAAGTTCTAACAGAAAAGACAAATCTTCGTAGTTGCCTGTTGTATATACTCAGGCAGTTTATCTCGGGGTTGACTGGATTTGACGGCGAGATGAAATGGTACGTAAGCACGCGGAGCCTCGATTATTCGCTCCTTAATCAGAGTAGTCAAAAAATTAATTGGCGAAAACAATTACGCTCTCGCTGCCTAATCGAAGCATAGTAGATTACTGGCTTTATCGCGTTACAAGGTGATGCGACGAGACATCGCTCCAAGGATGTTGTTCCGAATCTAAGGGTTTAGCGGTGCAGGTAAATCGGAAATAGCGCTTGAATGCCTCGTTTCATGCGTGAAACTTTAGAGGATAAGGTCATAGTTGGTGGTCCGGGTCTTGCTATGGCACGAAAAAGAAGGCCGGAATAAACGTGTAGAAAGCGTATGGTTTCCTTGTGCGGACGTGGGTTCGAATCCCACCAGCTCCACTAAAAGTATGCTCAATGTGAGTTGATGAGCTTTTAATTACATTGGAAAATCGTTGTAACCTATTAAAGTTACAGCGATTTTCTGTTTTTGTTTAGATTGAGATCAGTATATCTTTCATGGCTTGAAAGAGGGAGATTGCTAAGACTTTTCTATCCTTTTAGAATTGAAAAGAGGACGCATGAAACTTATCGTCTCACGCGTCCTCTTATGAATTAGCGTTTATTTTCAAGTGTGTAGGGCTATGCCTACAGCTTGTTTCTATTTGAAAATCTTGATTTCACTCAGCGAACCAAGGTAATCTTGTACGTTAAACTCAAGCTTCAAATAACGTACCTTGACGTTCTTTGTTGCGTTGATATTATTCCATGTCTGTTCTTGGAAATTGATTTCTTCAGACAATGGCAACCACTTTTTACCATCTGTACTGCCGAATATCTTAACAGATTTCGTGTAATATTCAAATCCGGTGAGGATATACATACCAATCTTTAAGCCTTTTACGGTTGTGGCACGTTTCAAATCAATAGACAAGGTGGTTGTTCCTTCAGGCATATAGCCATATTGATTGGTTACGCCATCAGTGAGATTATCAATCGAACCATATTGCAATGGATTTGAAAGTGATAGGGTGAAGTCTTCACTTGGAATCTCTGTACCAGATGGACTGGTTGAAGAATGAGCGAAAGCGATGTCAACTACATTGATAGGAATCAGTATTTCTCCACCTGAAATGTAGTGTTTCTTACCCTCTTTATCATAGAATATGGCGCGCATTGGTAGCACATATTCACCTGCTTTGGTGAATTTCTCAGCGTGTTGCAATTCTATTGTAGCCTGAATTTCTTGCTGTCCTTTGGCATTTTCCTTTGTAGTGACAGTAATACCTTCAGGAGCTAACTCCTTATTGCCATCGCTCTTGAAGATTGAATTGTCGCGTTCCAGTCCTACTTTGCAGTCTTGGTCGATTGCTTTCTCTATGGCAAAATCTACATAGAGAGTGTTGGTTGAGGAATAAGTATTGCCAGATGAAGCCATCTTTACCGAAGCTCCATCACCTTCTAAGGCTACTATCCACTGCTCCTTTGGGTTGATGAGAATGTAGGCATAGTCTTGATGAGTACCTGTCGGGCTTTTTAACTCATCGTTTGTAGGTGTGATGCGTACTGGAACTACTGTGGGACTATCCATCTTCTTGAGGCCATTCACAGTGATAGGGATGTTGAGTTGAGTCAACTCTTTGCTAATTTCAAAGATTCCTTTATTAGGGAGTGTCACCTGATCAGCTGTAGCTACCTTGTAATCCTTATAGGTAGTAGTCAACAACGGAGCATCGGCTGCGAAGGCAACCTGTACAGTTGTGGCATTCTTTAGACTGCGACTGATGTTTGCTGTGAATGTAAATGTGTGGCTATCTTGGCCTGTAGAGATACCAGCCGCAAAATCGTTATCATACTTCTGCGTAGTAGAAGCGAAGCTAACGAGGTTGTTGCGTGGGTCTGAACCATGGAAATAACCAGCTATATCGTATTCACCATCGTAGTTATAGTCGTGACTACAGCCTGTGAAGGCTGTAGCTGCGAGTGCTAATGCGATAATATATATGTTATTTTTCATATTATTTCGTTTAATAATGAGCTTATTCCGGGAACTTTTCATCATTCCAATTGATTAGGTTTTGGTTATATTCTGTATCGTTAGTACCAGCTACATAAACCTTGATAGGGTAGTGGTTTTTCGATACATCCTTAACACCAACCTTTTTGTTCAATGGAGCATAGAACAAGAGATTAGGGTTATCAGGAGTCTCTATGTATAAGTTGTCCATCACTTGGAAGGCAGAAAGTGCTTTGTCGTAAAGGCGAATCTCACGTACATAGCCTTCAAATGCACCCCAACTCATGTTTAACTTGGTGAAAGTCTCAACCTTTGGCACGTCAAACTCATTGTCTAAGACGCCATTAATATAGCACTTTACGTGTTGACGGTTATATACCCATGCAATGTAGTACCATTTTCCTGGTTGCAATTTAGTCTTGGCGAAAGCCTTAGGGTCATCAGTTTCACCCACCTTCATTTGCAAAGCACCATCTGCAGTGACACGAGAGTAGAAGTCAGGTGATAGTACAGCCTGGTTATCTTTATTGCGATCAAGTTTAATTGCGTATGACATTGTCCATTCTTTCAATCCCGTGTATGGTGTTGGGAAGGTTGTTTTAAGATAGAATCCTTGCTGACGCATTGAGGTAGTATAAAGTACTCGGTCGATGGCGAATATCTTAGTTGCACTTGAACTCAATAGACGCACCCCCTCAGTAGATACTAATTTCACGGGGATTGCATATTTTGTAGAAGCATCAAGGTCGCTTCCGAGGGGCTTAACATTGATGTCTATCGCACCATTTGCCACGTTACCAGCGCCAATCGTAAGCGTTTCGGCAGACAAGCTGTAATATTTTGCCGGCAGGAGTTTATAGTTTGTGCCATTGGCAGCATTGTAATCAGCGAGTGCTTGCTCATCGATTGCAAACTTTAATACAGCTTCATCGCTTAGTTTATTAGCCACACGAGCAGTGAAAGAGCCTTTGCCGCCATTGCCATCTACTGTGAGTTTACTTAGTGGAGTGACGTCAGCTCCTTCAATATATGCGGCATTAGGTAACTTATTCTCATCGCCTACATTGTCATAATCGACATTGGAACACGACCAAGTAAGGCATGCTATTGAAGCGATTCCGAAGATCTTAAATATATGTTTCATGTTGTTTGTGTTTTATTATTTTACAGCTGGGTTCATCAACTGAATACCTTTGCGCAGGTATTTATATACAGGATTGGCTGCATAATCTTTCTCCATGTGGTAGCTTCCGATACCTCCCTTACGTCCTTTCAAAGGTTGCCATGTAGCCATTCCAAGGTAAGAAGGAACAGATTGACCATCACGTGTTGTGAAAGTAACGCCACCTGTACCTGAATGGGCTTCGAAATTCTCAGTTACAATAAGCTTTTTGGCAATCTCTTCTTCAGTTTGTTTAGAAGAGAATTGAAGTACAAGTTGAGAGAAACGATTATCTAAGTCTGCATAAGAACTGCAGTTGTAGGCTTGAAGAATATAGTAGTTGAAATATAAAGCCATATCAGCAGAGAACCAATAAGGCTCGCCATCAACGACGAGAAGTTTCTTACGACCTTCTTCTGTCTCGGCTTTCGGGCCTATACGCTTACCCATTGTGCGGATAAAGAGATTCATACGGTCATTCTTCCACATTTCTTTATTCGTGTGGAAAGGCTGGGGAATGTTAGGCTCTGCATCGAGATCAAAGCCATCTAAGTTATATTTGTAGATGGTATCACAAATGGCATTGGCATACTTTACAATGGAGGCATTGATCTTTTGCTCATCACCATCAACCCAACCCCAATACTTTTTGTTATAGGTTTCCCATGACTCACCGGCTTTTTTCGATGATTCTGGTTGAGCAGGGGTAACACCTTTACCAATATCAAAAAGCAAAGCGCAAGCCAAAGCGCGTATGCCTTTCTCCTCTTTTGCACGTTTCAAGTCTGCTTGTTGGGCTGCAGTCAGGTTTGAAAAGCCATCCCACAACGAGACAAAGTCTGTGCTGTCAGGCAGATTGTAGAGGCAACGTGATGCCGGACTCTCACCATTCCAGCCACCAAACCACCCGAAGGTGACTTGATGATCGGTATTCTTATATGCGCGAAGGTTGATTAAATAGTCTTTATACGCACGTGATTGAGCACTATCTGCATTAGCCAATAGCTTATCAATATTCTTGTTTTCTACCTCAGTCCAGTCGCTACAACTTGTTGCAGTGAACAATAATGCGAGACAACCGAAAATAAAATATTTCTTCATTTGAATTTTCTTTTAGGTTACTTAATCTTTTTATCCCACCAAACACGTGTAGCACCATTGTCTGCACCATTGAGTAATTGAACGGCTTTCTTTACGTTCTCCAAGTTCTTTACATATTCATCGTTAGAATATGGGATACGTGTTGGACGAAGATTACCATCAACATCACAATCGGTTGCTGTCAAAACTGCTGGGAAAATGTGAGGATAGCCTGTACGACGATACTCAGACCATGCTTCTTGTCCATCAGGATAGATAGCTAAGTATTTCTGAGTGATGATACGTTCAAGGTTGCGTTCGAAGTTGCTTGCACCTGTTTCCCACTTGATAGTGATAGTAGACGTGGCAGGAGTATCGTATTCTGGGTGCAGCGCATCAACGAAATTAGCAGGTACATTTGTGCTATTTGCAATGTATGTTGCTGCTTGTGAAGCGCTCAAATCATTTTCTTCAAACGAAGTTGTGATTCCTTTCTCATAGTAAGACTGAGCTGTTCCACCTCCCATATTCCATCCGCGAAGAGCACCTTCAGCACGAAGGAAGTAGACTTCTGAAGCCTTCATAATATAAATAGGTGTTGCATCTTCTACATTTAAGGATGAAGATTTCTCCTTATTCAAGTAATCATCTATGCTTGGGATATTCGTTCGGACCGCATAATAGTCTTCAATGCCATTATTCTTTGCCTTTACAAAATAGCTGGCAATACGTGGATCATTATATCCTTTGAGGTAAGATGAGATCTCAGCACCCATGCGAACATCGTTATAACTGCCATTGATAATCACCAAAGGGTTACGGAGTGAGACGCCAGCTCCCTTAGATAATTTTGCAGCTTCTTTTGTATTTTCAATCACACCATAAGGATTTGTGAGGGCTTTTTCTGCATATTGCTTGGCCAATGTGGGGTTAGCATAGACTATACGCATCGCTAAACGCAGCATCAAAGAGTTCGCAAACTTACACCATTTAGTGTAGTTGCCTTCATAAATAATGTCGTATTTAGAGAAGACATCATGGCCACCATTGGCTAAAGTGTGTACGGCTTCGTCCAACTCCTTTAGCATTGCCTTGTAAACATCCTCTTGTGAATCGTATTCTGCATCAGTAGAACCTTCCTGACCTGCCTTAGAATAAGGAATAGGACCATACGTGTCAGCTGCCTTGTGCACTGCCGCTACCTTTATAATCTGGGCAACTGCGAAGCCTTCGGGGTCTGTTGTGGTGCGCTTTTTCACATCAAGCCAATTACGGAAAGCATTACCTGCCATAACATTAAAGGTGTATTGGCTCCATGGTTTCAAAGCAAAGCTTGGGAAACCTCTACCTACCCACTTGTTTTGTGCTGGCGCCATATAGCCTATCCAGCATGCGCCGCCGAGGGTATATGGTATCTGATAATCGTTGACATAATTCGTACCAGATGATCCCACAGGGAAGATTGTCTTCTCAAATGAGGTTACAAAGCCACCCACATTGAGGTTGTCTTGTTCCAATTGCTTCTCTGTTGGCTGACGATGATCGCGGTTAATATCAACAAAGTCTGCCTGGCACGAACTTAAAAGCATAGTAGTTAGTGCCGATACATATAGAATTGAATTGATTTTTCGTTTCATAATCAAAGTTTGTTAGAAGTTAAGTTTCAAGCTGAAACCAAGGTTTCTCAAGCTTGGTGCACTAAAGTAATCGCTTCCTTGACCATAGGTTCCTGTTGAAGATGCAATTTCTGGGTCGAATGGAGCCTTGTTGTAAATCATCCAAAGGTTGTTAGCGATGAAACCAACGGTAACACTTGGCCAGCCTTGTCCAAGCAAGGTACGAGGCAAGGTGTAGCTAAGGCTGATGTTTTGTAAGCGTACATTCGTTGCACTATAATAATAGTAGCCCATCAATTGCTGATTAGCAACCACCTCATAATATTTCTGTGGGTCAACTTTTACGCCACCAGCAACTTCTACATAGCCACGATCACGTGCTTCAGCAGATGCTTGTGATACTCCAAACTGGTCGAGAACGGCTTGTGTAGCAGAAGTAACAATACCGCCAAAGCGTGCGTTAATCAAGAATGAAAGGTTCAAACCTTTCCATGAAACACTATTTCTCCAGCCCATATTAAAGTCTGGGTTGGTATTGCCAATCCTCAAACGTTCTCCATTGGGAAGGTCCATTGAAGACAGACTACCATCTGCACCAACAGCAATGGCACCTGTTGCATCGCGCTTCAACACTTTAGTGATGTAAACATCTCCCATGCTGTCGCCCTCGCGGATATAGCCACCACCAGCTGAAGTCTCTGTAAAGTTGATGACTTTTCCGTCAATTCCGGTGTGATAATTATGTACTAACTTCTTTACTTTATTCACATTTCGGCTGTAGATAAGACGTGATTCAAAGTCTACTCCGCCAAAGTTGTTGTTGTAAGCCAATGACATTTCTACACCAGAGTTAGCGATATCACCAGCTTGAATGTACATTCCGGTGTAAGGAGATGTTGCAGAAAGTTCAGCAAGGAACGTCTGATTATAAGTATTTGAGTGGTACCATGTGAGGTCAAAGTTAAGCTTGTTTTCAAACATTCTCAAGTCTAAACCTAACTCAAATGAACGTGTTCGTTCTGCCTTAAAGTCGTAGAAAGGTAATATTGTACGTGTAGAAGGAATACCATCTACGATAGGATAGGTAATGGTTCCACGCGTTACACCACGATAGCGATCAGGAATTGGTGAACCAACTTCTGTGTAAGAACCTCTCACTTTCATGAAAGAGACAAACTCAGGAAGCTTTGCCATCTTTGTAACGATAGCCGAAAGACCTACTGAAGGATAGAAGAATGAGGGCTCTTTTGCATGCACAAGGAGTGAACTCCAGTCGTTTCTTCCCGTCATAGAAAGGTACAACATGTCCTTCCATGAAAGCTCTGCACTGGCAAAGATGGCTGTATTACGTTTGCGGAATTCACTATCTGTTGCTCTTGTATTAATGGGATCAAGCGCTGCAGAAGAGAATAAGTTTGGCACTTTTAATATTGGTCCGCCGAAACCTACACTGCTTGAACGATAGTCTTCAAGGCTCGCGCCGACGTTAGCTGTTAGGCGATAGTCCTTGCCGAAACTCTTATCAAGATTAAACATCACATCCAAATAGGTCTGTTGGTCGCTTCCTTGTGAATGGTTATAAATGCCATTGCCATGTGTTCCGGCATAAAGAAGGCCCTGACCACTCGCGTGAAAACGACTCTCTGACTCGCTGTTGGTGTTGTCTACACGCACACGTCCTGTCACGTTTAACCATGGAAGGATGTCATATTTCAAGCTACTCATGAACATATAACGCTTACGTTGTACGGGAGTCATCATGTCATTGACGATGAAATAAGGGTTCTGAAGCTGCATTCCCTGGTCACCATAGGGCCAATATTGGGTAGCAAGCTTGCGAGAAGCATCGTAACGCTTGTACAATTCGACTGCCGACCAATCGTTTCCACGTGGGAAAAGATAAACAGATGTCAACGGATTATAATATTCTCCGGGGCGATACATGTTCTGAGTGTTTTGAATGATGTAGCTACCATTAATGTCTAAGTGCAGCTTATCATTGAGAAAGTCACTCGTATTGCGTACGGTGAAGTTGTAACGATTATATTCGTTGTTGGGTAAGATACCCGTTGCATTCGTTGTTGCGACAGAGATATAGGTCTTGTTTGTCTTTGTTCCTGTCGTCAAAGTCAACGAATTGATGAAATTGTGACCTGTGTTGAAGAAGTCTTTTGGCTGGAATGATGTTGGTGTTGCCAAGCGATCGCCCCAGCTATAGAATGAACCTGCCTTATTTCCATAGGTGTTTTGGAACTTAGGCATAATGAAAGGATTTGAAAATTCCAAGCTACTTGAAACAGCAACCTTTACCTTTCCTTCAGTACCGCGCTTGGTATTGATCATGATAACACCATTGGCTGCAGCCGAACCATATAGGGCTGCTGATGAAGGACCAGTCAAAACGTTGATACTTTCAATATCATCGGGGTTGATATCTGCTATTCCTTCTCCGCTGGGTTGACTTGAATAGCGACCTCCACCAATGTCACCTCCGTTCTTATTTAGCATTGGAACACCATCAATAACATAAAGAACGTTGTTGCCACCAGTAATAGATTTCGTACCGCGCATTACGACACGAGTCGGTCCTCCGACACCCGTTGTTGAGGCATTAATGTTAACTCCCGCTACGGCTCCATTCAAACTATTGACAAAGTTGACGTTCTTCACGTTCGTAAGCTGGTCTGCGCCAACCTTCTGAACGTTATAACTCAAGGCCTTTTCTGAGCGTTTGATACCCAAAGCGGTAACAACCACCTGGTCAATCGTGTGAGATTCGGGCTTTAAAGCAATGTTTAGGTCACCTGTTCCCGTAACTTTCACCTCCCGAGTAGCCATACCAATGTAGCTAATTTGAAGCGTTGCACCTTTTGGTACGCTTAAAATGAACTTACCATCAATGTCGGTAGTGGTTCCATTGACACCGGTCTTGTTGTCTTTAACGCGTATCGTTGCACCGATAACAGGCTCACCTGCGTCGTCAACAACTGTTCCGTTTACCTTTACATCACCATTAGATTGCTGTGCTTCCAGCGTCTTTGATGTTGTAGTCTTTACCATTGGAGCAATCAGATTCTTGCTGATGGCTTCAGCAGAAGAACCATGAGTTCCGGCAAAGGCTTCCAAACAACAGCAAGACAAGAGGATACTTACTGGGAGAATCTTTCCTTTTTTCATTAGATTTTGTAAATTTAGTAACACTTAAAGCAGTGATAACCCCTCGCCGATGTAGGCAAGGGGCATCGTGTTATTTGTGTATAGTTATTATTATTTGCTTAATTTTAGGTTTCGGATGCAAATATAATACATTACTCTTAATAGCTTATCAACTATATACAACATTTAACAAATATAAACAATAAAGCGTATATATTTAGAATAAAACGTTAGTTTGTAATGGTAAAGCACTTAAAAGTGTTAAAATACATGGTTTAACAATCCGAAGAAATAAATGCTTTTATTTCGTAAAATCATTTTATAATTCGATAAATTAACATCAAATTAAAACATGATATAAATTCAAATGTAATACTTCTGCAACTCTTTTATGTTTTGGTTAAATAGAAATGGTGAATCGTTAACGACCTGTTTTTTACTTGATTCATCAATAATTTCTTCATCATCTCCTTGCATTTTTAGAAAAGGTTCAACGCATATGGCATTACTTTCGCGTGTGATGGTTTAGTCGGGGTAGGGGAGCTCTTCGCTAATTCTTGACGATTAAAAGCATAAATCATACAGAGTTGCACATGAGTAACATTCATTATATAGGTTAATTTCATGGATAAAACATCGTGATACCTGCTGCGTTGACAATGTTTACAACCCACTTCAGCGGATTGAATCAATGTTGTGGTTATTTGTCTTTGCATAGATTATCATTTCGTCCCTAATGACTGATAAAATAAGTTGAGGCAGATTATGGTGTAAAACATGGCACTTTATCGTGTAAAATGATGCAGATTACACGGCAATTTGCATCATTTCATTTTGTCGTTCATTAGGGTTGAAAACATGAGGTGTGTGAGGATGAATCACCACAACAAAGCACTTATGGTGTTGGTGTGTATAGTTCATCATAGGTTTGATGTCTATACATAATAAAAAAAATGGCTTCTGACATGCCCTCTAATAGTAAGAAGGCATGCAGAGCCATTAATATTGCGATTTATTTTCAGTCGAAAGTCGCTTTATCGGATATCCAACCGCTTAGATTTTATATTCAACAAAGGCTTCCATTGCCTCGTAACAAGCAAGTCCTAAGTCGTCATATAATTTAGCCGTTGCACGGTTTCTGTCTTCTGAACGCTGCCAGAACAGACGCTCATCATTACCCAAGAACGGCGCACTTTCCATCTGACTTTGATGCTTTAAGATTGAGATTCGCTTAGCACGAAGCTCTTCTGGGCTCATCGGTACACACATTTCGATGTTCTCTATCTCCCATTCTGCCCAGGCACCACGATACATCCACACCTTACATTCCTTCAACCAATCAGCCTTTGCCTCCTTTTCTAAGTCGAGAGCAGCAAGTACTGCATCGGTACATTTACGGTGTGTGCCGTGTGGATCGGCCAAATCGCCAGCTACATAGATTTGGTTTGGCTTGATAGTAGAGATGAGTTTGCGAACAATCTCTACGTCTTTTTCGCCCATTGGGTACTTCTCTATCTTGCCAGACTCATAGAAAGGCAAGTCAAGGAAATGCACATGATCAAGTGGAATCTGATTGAACGTGCTGGCAGTACGGGCTTCTCCGCGTCGGATCAGGCCTTTTATTGTACGTACATCAAGGCTATCGATGTCGCCTTCTTTCTTGTTTTGCAAGAAGTGTTTAATCTCTTTGTACTTAGACTTAATGACTTCGTCTTCTCCATTGCTAAAGAGTTGGTTAAAACCATTAATGAAATGCATGAAGCGTACTACCTCTTCATCACCTACTGCGATATTACCTGAAGTCTCGTATGCCACATGTACATCGTGACCTTGCTGCACTAAGCGACGTAAAGTGCCTCCCATGGAGATGACATCATCATCAGGATGTGGTGAGAACACAATCACTTTCTTTGGGAATGGGTTTGCACGCTCAGGACGATATGTATCATCTGCGTTGGGCTTTCCACCTGGCCAACCCGTGATTGTATGCTGAAGATCATTGAATATCTTAATGTTTGCATTGTAAGCAGAGCCATATAATGCCAACAACTCACTCAATCCGTTCTCATTATAATCCTTATTGGTCAGCTTAAGAATAGGCTTTTTCGTGATTTGGCAAAGCCAAACGAGGGCAGAACGAACGAGTTTATCTGTCCATTTGCATGAAGCCACAAGCCAAGGATGCTCAATTCGTGTCAACTTTGAAGCCGCAGAGAGGTCTATAACGACATGAGCGTTGTTGTGAGTTTGTAGGAATGAGGCTGGAACGGCATCCGTAACCTTACCTTCAACGGTCTTTTTGATGATGTCAGCCTTTTCTTCTCCCCAAGCCGTTACATAGATTCTGCGTGCAGAAAGGATTGTACTTACACCCATAGTGATAGAACATGGTGGCACAGACTCTTGTGAACCAAAGCTCATCTTCATCTCTTCACGTGATGTTTCGTCTATAAGAATAAGACGAGATGTTGTGGTTTGGCTGGAACCAGGCTCATTTGTCGCGATGTTTCCCATTCGACCGATACCCAAAAGGATAACATCTAAACCACCAAAGCTTTTGATGCGCTGCTCATAAAGATGGCAATATTCTTGTACATCATTTTGATTGATAGTGCCATCTGGGGTATAAATGTTCTGAGAATCAATGTCGATATGGTCTAAGAACCTATCCTTCAGCTGATTGATACTGCGATTTAGGTTCTCAGGATTCAATGGAAAATATTCATAAGCGTTAAAGATGATAACGTTCTTAAAGCTTAGTTTGCCTGCCTTATGACGCTTAATGAGTTCTTGGAAGATTGGAGTCAGCGATGAACCAGAACCAACGGCCATGACATAATACTTTCCTTCCTGCTGCTTATGCTTTATTTCAGCCTCAAGTTGATTGACAATACTGACACTTCCCTCTTCAATTGTCGGATAAATATCGGTTGGAACCTTCTCAAAACGTGTGATTTCAGAACGTTCTACAGCTGTAGCGGGGCGATAAAATGCTTCAGGTACTTTGTTAAGTACTATCTGCGAACTTAGATTTAACTTCATTATAAGTTCTCCTTTTCTATGTTTTTAAAGTATTTGTAAGTTTCAACAGTGAGCTTGTCTGTGGCAGCTTCATCGCAAACGATAATGCCGTGTTCATGCATTTGCAATGCACTGATAGTCCATTTCTGGGTGATTCCACCCTCAACGGCAGCGCGAAGAGCTTCTGCTTTGTGGTGACCATTGACGAGAATCAACACTTCTTTTGCGTCCATTACAGTGCCGACGCCCACGGTTAAAGCGTGAGCAGGAACCTTTTCGGGGTCATTCTCGAAGAAACGAGAGTTCGCTATGCGTGTGTCTGAAGTCAAAGTCTTGACGCGTGTACGTGAACGAAGTGATGAACCAGGTTCATTGAAGGCGATATGTCCGTCAGGTCCTATGCCGCCTAAAAAGAGATCAATGCCTCCTGCCTCACGAATCATGTCCTCATAATGCTGACATTCGGCCTGCAAGTCTTTGGCATTACCATTCAATATATGGATATTCTCCTTCGGACAATCAATGTGTTTAAAGAGGTTTTCAGCCATAAAAGAATGATAACTCTGTGGATGTGACTCGGGAAGTCCTACATATTCATCCATGTTGAAAGTCACAACATTTTTGAAACTCACTCTTCCTTCCTTGTAAGCCTTTATTAATTCTGCATACATTGCTTCTGGAGAAGAGCCTGTTGGCAAGCCAAGTACAAAAGGTTTTGCATTACCTGAAGCTGCATTTATACGCTCAATAACATAGTTTGCAGCCCATTTCGACAACTGTTCATAGTTGGGTTCTATGATTAATCTCATAACTTTTGGTTTTAATTTTATATGTTTGGGTTTAATATTTCACTGTTATCATCCTATATTGTGATGCTTTTGCATGAATGCATTGACTCAAGTCGTTGCCTCATTCTTTACTTTTTCCGTTGTATCGGGATAGCTAAAAGGTACAAACCACGTGATTAACAACGCGGGAATTGTACATATCAACACCATAATAAAGAAGTGTTGATAGCCTATTTTGTCGCAGATATAGCCACTAATCATACCTGGTAACATCACACCTAAATTCATTATGCCGCTGGCGAAAGCGTAGTGAGCCATCTGATGTTTACCCGGCGCGACCTGTTGCATCATGAACAACGTCAAGCCTACAAAGCCAAAGCCATATCCAAAGTATTCCATTACAATGCCACCCCCTATTAACCACATACTGTTAGGCTGATATAACGCCAAGAAAGTATAGGCAACGAATGGTATATTGAATACAAGCGCGAGCGAGAAAAGGCTCTTCTGGAGCCCACGCCAAGCAATGTAATAGCCCGCGAGAATCGAACCAATGACAAAAGCGGCTGCACCGAACGTGCCATAATATACTCCTATCTCTTGCTCGCTTAGCCCTAAACCTTGTGATATGCGTGGAGCTTTGAGGAAAAGTGGTACAATTTTTATCACGAATCCCTCGGCAAAGCGATACAAAATGATAAAACAAATATAATAAACGATATGCTTTTTCGTGAAGAAGTCAAGGAAAACTTTCAGCAATTCGTCCATAGACTTGCTAAGAGATGTAGGCTTTTTCTCGCTATCTTCATTCGAATTAGGCAGTATTGCATAATGATATACCCCCACAACAACCATGATTACGGCGATAATCAGCATGATAAACATCCACGCTTTAGTCACTCCATAGTGCTTAATGAATGTACCGGCGAGATAAACTAACCCACCTGTTGCGGCAATTTTAGCAATATTGTAAAATGCTCCCTGCCATCCTATCCAACGTGCTTGCTCATCTTTCGACAAAACCGATATGTAAGTACCATCTGCAGCAATATCATGTGTGGCCCCACTCAATGCAATCACCGCAAAGATTGCTATCGTTATGGCAAAGAAATTCGGCAGATTCAGCGCGAAAGCTACCAATGCAAATAAGATGCCGGTTAGGATTTGAGTCAATACAACAAAGAACTTCTTGGTCTTATATATCTCTAAGAACGGACTCCATAAAGGCTTTAAAGTCCATGGAAACATAATCAATGAAGTCCAAAATGTGATTAATCCATCCGAAACACCCATCCCTTTATACATCAAAGCGGTAACCATGTTGAGCACAACATAGGGCATTCCCATTGCAAAATATAGCGTAGGAACCCACGATATAGGGCTATGTTTCTTCTGTTCTGACGTTACTTCTGTTGCTTTATTCTTAGAGTTTAGTTGCATTTAAATGTTAGAATTATGATTAAAAGGCCCTCAAAGATACACATTAAACCGCAAACAGAACTACATTTAACTTTTATTTACCTCGTTAAACGCATGCACTCTCCCCACCACTAACTGCATTTCGTGCCTGGTTTGCCTCTTTTCATTTCTCTATGCACAACTATGTGGCTGCTCTTCAGCCTTGTTCAACGACATAAAGGCGTGCTTTTAAAAAGATAATTGTTTGGTAAATTCAATATAAACTCCTATATTTGCAGCATAATATCTAACGAAATTAGCAAATTATTACTATCCAAATCTATGAAAACGAACCCTCGTTCACAATTTCTTAAATATGCTTTGGCAACCTCATCAATATTGTTTGCCCTTGCAAATCCATTGACATCGCAGGCTCAAGAGCACAACTTTGTTCTTATAAATCCTACGGATTCTCCTGCCGACATCGTTAAAAAGGCGGCTCATGTGACTCCTTCTGCGCGCCAATTCAAATGGCAACGCCAGGAACTTACAGCCTTTCTACACTTCGGAATGAACACTTTTACCAACAGAGAGTGGGGAGGTGGTAAAGAAAATGAAGTAATTTTCAACCCAACGGCACTTGATGCAGACCAATGGATACGTGAGTTGAAGGCTGCCGGCTTTAAGTGTGCCATCCTAACTTGTAAGCATCACGACGGCTTTTGCCTTTGGCCATCGGCTTATACGACTCATAGTGTGAAACAATCTCCATGGAAAAATGGCACGGGTGATGTCGTTCGAGCCGTGAGCGATGCCTGTCGGAAGTATGGAATGGACTTCGGCGTTTACCTTTCTCCATGGGATCGCAACTCAAAACTATATGGAACAGAGGCTTATAACGACTATTTTGTCAACCAACTTACCGAGCTTTTGACGCATTATGGCAAGGTAAGTGAGGTGTGGTTTGATGGTGCTTGTGGAGAAGGTCCTAACGGAAAGAAACAAGAATATGACTTCGTTCGCTGGTATAAGCTTATCCGTCGTCTCCAACCTGAAGCCGTTATAGCTGTCATGGGGCCTGATGTGAGATGGGTAGGAACCGAGAGTGGGCGTGGGCGTACAATGGAATGGAGTGTTGTTCCAAGAGAAAACCTCGACCAAAATGCCATTGCTGCCAACTCACAGAAAGAGGTTTTGGCTCAACCAACGGGTGACATGATGGGACAAGATCTTGGTAGTCGTGCAGTCATTGCTAAGGCTAAGTCGCTCGTTTGGTATCCCGCTGAGATAGATGTATCTATCCGTCCCGGCTGGTTTTACCACGAAACAGAAGACCATAAGGTTAAAACAGCAAAAGAGTTGATGAACATTTATTTCACGTCTGTAGGCATGAATGGCGTTCTTTTGCTTAATATTCCACCAAACAAAGAGGGTAAATTGAGCGAGAAAGACGTTGAAAGTCTGCGTGCTTTCCGTCGTTTATATGATGAAACCTTTACACATAACTTGCTTTCCAAGGCTAAGGTGGCTTGCAATTTGACACAGGGTAAACCTCGTTTTGTTGTAGATGGCAACTACAATACTTCGGTTTTGCCCGACACAAAGGCTGGAAAGGCTGTATTTACCTTCCAATTTAAGAAGCCAACAACATTCAATGTGCTTTCTGTTCAGGAGGATATTCGCAAGGGACAACGTGTAGAAGCCTTCACACTTGAAGTGAAAAACCAACACGGAACGTGGCAGAAAGTTACTGAAGGAACGACAATCGGGCATAAACGTCTATTGAAATTCCCTAACGAAACGGCAAGCGAAGTAAGGCTCACCATTAGTGAGATGCGCGCTGTTCCAGCCATTTCGGAAATCGGACTCTATCAACTGAAAGAATAATGTCATTCACCTATTTACATAGGTGGCATGTCAACTGACCGCCAAATTTGGCAATTCGCGAGACCACAAGCGTGTCATGAGATGGCACAACAACGCGTTAGCACACAAAAAGGCTAACGCATTGTTGTGCCATTTTCTATTTATCATTTGTAACATCGTGTTGAATGGAGAAACGGCTCAATTCCCTTTAAGGAGGTTTTTACCGCCAGTTATAAACCTATGGAATGCTATGTATCACAAGCCTATTTATGGAGCATAGTGCAAAAAGTTATGGTTTATAACTTGCTTTCAATCAAAGCATTATATTATCAGATAGGTGCCAAGTTGTAAAACATAACAAAACACCTTGTAATCTGCATCATTTTACCTCACAATCTGCCTTATTTTACACGATAAAGTGCCGTGTTTTGCGCCATGATTTAATCGCATAAATAAGGGCTCATGCCTGATGTCAGCGCATGAGTTGTTAACTTTTGCTTTGCTGATCAAGGCATGAACCCCTATGATTAGAATGTTATGAAAACTGGATTAGCTTATAAAAACGTTATCTCTCCAAAGAAATCAGGACGATGGAAGTCGGGTTTTGCAATGTCAATTGGGTTCCATGAGAGGAAATGTGCACGCTTAGTTTTGTCTCCACACTTATAGAAGTTGGCGCGCATTGACTTGTTTGATAGTTCTGTGAGCTTGTGCTTGAAGAACGATTCAACAGGAACGACAATGGCAAGTTCCCAAGTTTGCGGTTCGTTTCTTATGCCAAAGGGCTTTCGTCCGAGTGTTGTCCAGCGGTCAATCGCTTGAAGAATAGCGGTCGGAGCTGGTGTTCTGTTCTCTCTCGACTTACCATTGCAGAGCAAAACTGTACCGATGCAGTTTGTCTCTATATTGTAATAGCCTTCTTTTTCGTCAGGACTAACGAAGAATTCACAGCAAGAATCCTCCCACACATGACCGAGATCTTCGCCCGCTTCGGCCCGCACGCTGTCTTCATTCACACGATAATGAATCATGATTGCATTGCCTTTGTGCGCTATTCCAAATTCAACATTCGGACAATAAGGGTATTCTTCGGGCCAATCTACAGTGTCAATGTTATGATATTCAACATCAAAGGTCTTGAACAATGATGGAATTTCTTCAGCCTTTACTTGCTGAATATTCAGTCGTTTTACTTCAATCTTTTTCATTTTACAATGATTTTATTTGCACGTCTTCTGCCTTTTATGCAGCAGTTGGGCGTGATTCGTGAATAAAGCAATAGGCGTTGAAGATGCTATGGATATGAAAGTATCGTGTTTGTAGCCTGCAACGCCATTGCACTTATAGGCTAAACTATGGTCTGTCGGCTGGTTTTACACCAAACTTTGAAGGCTTGTTGCCCATGAAAAACTCTAAGGTTCCACCACGAACAATGTCTTTAAAGTCGATGTATGAACGCGAATAAGGCTTTCCATTGAGTTTAACCGTCTGGATATACATATTCTCTTTGCTGTTGTTATGTGCGATAATGCGGAACATTTTGCCTTTACCTACGTTCATAGTTGCCTCATCAAATAGTGGCGAACCAAAGACATAACGACCTCCAGCGGGTTCAACCTGGTAGAAACCTAAGGAAGAAAGCACATACCATGCAGACATTTGACCCACATCTTCGTTACCACTCAGGCCGTCGAAATCGTCATGATACATCGTGCTTAGCACCTCGCGAACGCGTGAAGCGGTTTTCCACGGCTGACCAGCATAGTCATAAAGGTAGATAATATGATGGCTTGGTTCGTTCCCATGAGCATATTGTCCAATCAAACCAGATATATCTGGTGAGGCATCCTTACCCATATCACCTTGCACAATGAATAGAGAGTCGAGCTTGTTGGTAAAGGGTTTGTCGCCACCGAAAGCCGAAATGAGTCCTCGAACGTCATGAGGAACGAGCCAAACGTACTGCCATGCCGTGCCCTCTGTATAGTCGTCAGCGCGGTGAATGGCTTTAAATGGGTTGAAAGGTGTGCGGAATCGTCCCTTCGAATCAATGGCACGCATGAACTTTGACTGCTTATCGAAGTAGTAATCTCGGTAAGCTTGGCTTCGTTTTAGAAAGTACTTATAATCCTTTTCGTCTTTTAACACCTTGGCTAATCGGGCAATGCTGCCGTCAGCTAAGGCATATTCCAAGCCCTTTGCAACCGTTTCATTGGTTGGATCAAGGTCATAAGGGAGATAACCATACTTTTTAATCAAGTCCAAACCACGGTCTCCATTGAGTTGAGTCTTTTTAGCGGCTTCCAAAACTGCATGCTTATCCACGTCAAAACCTTTCAAAGCGATGTCTACAATGACTGGAACTCCGGGGTTACCTACCATGCAATCAGTCTCATTTCCCTCAAGAAACCACACGGGAAGACGGCCTTGTTGTTTCGCAATATGAAGCATAGTCTGGGCTATATCGCGTTGTTTCTCGGGATGAATCAACGTCATCAAGGGGTGAGCGGCACGGTAAGTGTCCCACAAAGAGAATGTAGTGTAGGGGGTAAAGTCACCGTGATGAGTTTGTCCATCGGCTCCTCTGTACTCGCCATTCACGTCATTGAACACCGAAGGTGCAATCATTGTGTGATACAAACTCGTATAGAAGATGCGCTTATCTGTCGTGTTATTGGTCTCTATATCAATCTTAGCGAGCTCCTTGTTCCATGCATCTTTCGCCGCTGTTACTATGGCGTTGAAGTCCCAACTCGGTGATTCTTGCTGAAGATTCTTACGTGCATTGTCGATGCTTACACTCGAAATACCTACCTTTACCATGAGTGGTTGGCTAGTAGCTTGAAACGAAAGTACACTCAACGAGTCTCCTTCTTGCTCCTGATGGGTAATGGGTTGTGAGAACTCGGCTACGAAAAAGACGCGTTGATCCTTAGCCCAGCCCTTGGAAAAGCGTGTCCCTATGATGGTGTTTTGACCCTCTTGTTTCATCGAACAGTCTGTCATCTTGTCCCATCCAATACCTTGTGAGAGGTTGAGAACTACGTGTTCCTGACGCACATCAGCTGGAAACGTGTAACGATGGAAGGCAGTACGTGGTGTAGCGGTAAGCTCAACACGCACTCCATTGGCCATAGTTACCGCGTAATATCCCGGTGTTGCATACTCTGCACGATGTGAAAACTTCACCTCACGCGTATCAGATTTCGTCACAGGTAGAAGCCCAATGTCTCCTAAATCGCCTATACCCGTGCCGCTAAGGTGCATCTGTCCGAAGCCAACAAGAATCGAATCACTGTAATGATAGCCTGAACACCAGTCCCAACCCTGGGTCTTTTGTGTCGGACCGGCTTGGATATGACCAAACGGAACGTTAGCACCGAGGAACACATGTCCGTGACCTCCCGTGCCAATAAAGGGGTTAACGTATTGTGTGTAGTCATGCGTTGTTGGCTGAGTTGC
The DNA here is from genome assembly GCF_000477535.1 of Segatella salivae F0493. Lineage (NCBI taxonomy): Bacteria > Pseudomonadati > Bacteroidota > Bacteroidia > Bacteroidales > Prevotellaceae > Segatella > Segatella salivae. Next base: position 212,003 of record NZ_AWGW01000007.1, on the reverse strand, counting down.
CGCTTGTAGGCCTGCACATACAGCGAGTGGGAACATCAATCCCAATAGTTTTTGTTTCATATTGAATATCATTTAGTTGTTGTTTCCTATTTCTTTCTTCTGCTGTTCTTTTTGAATCGTTTTCTGAAATGCCTCATTTTGTACCTCAAAACACATCATATTAGCGTGTGAAATGCGTCATCTTATGCCGTGAAATGCCTCATTTTGCATCGTGAAACAAGTTACTTTGATAAGTTGCTGATTCCTAAGGATTTATCTATGTGATTCATTCTGTCAAGCAAACAGGACCTCTTTTCACTACCTTGTGTTTTATCTTAACTTTTGTTTCCCCAGCAACGAGGTCTTTAAGTGGGATGGCTTGGAAGGTCATCTGTGCCACACTGCTCTCATAAAGAATGCCAACCGTCTCACGATTTATCATGGTTAGGCAGCTATATCCCCAGCCATAACCATCATCTAAAAGTACTTGATGAGCACAATCCCATGTTTTTCCATCGTCAAAACTTAACTTAATGGTGATGTTTTTGCGTTCTTTGGGGTCATTAGGATTAGCAAACAGCAAGATGTTCTTACCGAGAACATTGTCTTTTGCACGTACACTGATGAGGCTTCCCATGCAGATTGGTTCCTGCAAAGCCTTGATATTAGAAGGATGTTCAATCCAAGTTTGCCCTAAATCTCGCGTGGTATAGACGGCTCTTCCCCCTCCGCTTTGGTTTCGCATGTTAAGCATTAGCTCACCATTCGGTAGTTCTGCTACCTGCGCTTCAGTCGTATTATTGCATGCCGGTGAAGAGATTTTCCAACTTTCTCCATGGTCTTTGCTATACATGATACCTGCATGAGGCACTCGATTCTTATCAATGAACTGCATGGCAAATACAAGTGTGCCGTCTTTACAAGTGATTCCGCGGCCCGGTCCTTGGAAGAAGAAGAACCATTCTGGCTGTTTCAGTTTCGCCGTTAGATTGATTGGAGCCGACCAAGTGCGTCCATCGTCAGTGCTCTTTGTCATGACTAATTGGGCTGTTTTGGTGCTATCCATGCCGGGTTGTGAGCTTACCCACGCCCTCTGATTACCCATTCCATGAGCCCAAGCGGCTACAATCCAGATGTTGTTATTGATATTATCCACAAGGATTGCAGGGTCTCCAACGCCATTTTGGGCTGCAGGCAGACCGCCAGTCTCCCCAAAAGCCAACGGCAATCGCATGGCTTCCCACGTTGTTCCGCCGTCAGTGCTGCGACTAAGGCCTACATCTATGTGTTCTTGTAGGTCGACACTACTGTTATATCTCGCATCATATACGCCGAGAAGTGTACCTTTGTTGGTTGTCACTAAACCTGGAATGCGATATGCAGAGACGTTATCGTCGCCGGCATGTCTAACCCCTATGCCCATTCTTCGATTCATATCCGAAGCCGAAGTGTTGACAATCGGCAGTGTCTTTCCATCTGCTTTAGCCTGTGAAATCATGGCATTCAACCTTGCTTTTATAGGCACATTAGGTTGCATTTCGATACTAACCCAGAAGTAGTTTACACCCGGAAAGAGGGATTGTTGGGCTTGTAAGGTGAAGCGATGTGTGGTGGGTTGAAGTTTGCTTTTCAGCACAACATAAGACGGAATGGCTTGCAAGGTCTTGCCGGGAGTAAAGTTTGTGATATAATCTACAGGCGCAAAACGTTTCTGTTTGCTGTATTGTTGGGCCTCAGTTCCACCATAATATAACTTAACGGCTTTCACATATTGAAGCGGAAGCGTATCATCGAAGAATAGTTCGATGTCGTCTAATCGCTTCGTTTCTGTGGCATCGAGTCGCATTAACAATAGAATGTTGTCATGACGCTCTATTAATATGGGCACCTGTGGTTGCTTAATAAATAAGGTGTCAGCTGCTTTTGCATGGAAACTGCAGAGCAAGAGCAATGCAAAGAGAAGTTTTTTCATTTATAATTTATTTTCTATTAATCATGATTTCGTCAATGAATAGCCAGCTATCTGGTTCATGAAGTTCAGCCTTTATATGCACATAGCGGCCCTTAGCCAGTCCTTTCCAGTGATAAGGATAGATGAGATAGCCTCCTGTTGGTTGGATATCACAACGTGTTTTGTCTACTTTGGTGAAGTTTTTCCCGTCATTCGATACCTCAATTTCTACTGAAGAAGGGGTATAAATCACGCTTGCTGGCTGTTGCATAAAATTGATTTGGACGTCCTTTATGTCTGTAATCTTCTCCATATCTATAATGACATCCACGCCCTTTGGGTCTATAAAGCCTTGCCATTTGCCTTCAGTATATCCCCAGTTTCCACCGATACCATTCGTCAAAGTGTTATCTCCTTCGGCACGATATTGGGGTGCATAGTGGCTCAGATAAGTCACTTTCTTGTGCAAGGCCTCATGATTCATGCCCGAACGGAACTCTTCTCTGTCCCCTTTTTCATGTGCTAAGTCGAAGGGATGATAGCCTTTTTGTTTCAAGAAGTCAATGGCATGGAGGGCCCGTTTGCGGAAGTTGGCATAGTCCTTTGGTCCACTTGTCCATCCAATCTCAGCCAAAGCAAGCGCTCGGGGATAAATCATGTATTCGAGATGTTCGGCAGTTGGGATGTATTCTGTCCACGCATTACCTTGCAATCCCTCTATGTTTGCCTCAGTTTCTGGTGTTTTACAGCTGTCGGGAAGAGGCTCATAACTGTATGTTTTCTCAAGCGTTACGTAGCCACCTTGTGCCCGTGGCTGTGTCATAGGAGCGTCTTGATAGTGGTCAAGATAACAAAAGGCGCCGGGAGTCATTACAACTGGGTGACCCTTTTGAGCGGCTTCGAGACCTGCTTTGAATCCTCTCCACGACATGACAGCAGCATTTGGTGCGAGCTTTCCTTCCATAATTTCATCCCATCCCATGAGTTTTCGGCCATGACGGTTAAGGAATTGCTCTATCTTCTCCGTGAAATGACCTTGTAGTTCGGCTGTTGTCTTGAGCCCATTAGCTTGCATTTCGCGTTTACAATCAGGGCAAGTAGCCCAGGTTTTGCGTTCGGCTTCGTCGCCACCGATATGGATATACGTTGAAGGGAATAGCGACATAACCTCTGTAAGCACATCTTCTAAGAAACGATATGTGCTATCTTTGCCCACACAAAGGTCGGACTGACCATGCACTTTGCCTTCACATGCCAGCTCAGGATAGGCCCATAACACTTCATTACTATGCCCGGGCATCTCTATTTCGGGAATAACTGTGATGTGACGGGCAGCAGCATAGGCCACCAAATCACGCACTTCGTCTTGTGTATAATATCCTCCGTAAGCGCCGGGAGCATCTTTATGGCAGAACTTTCGGTCGCCATCGTTCCACCATTTCTGCCAATCCTCCTGCGTTCTATAGGCAGTTTCGTAGGTCAGTCGAGGGTATTTCTTACTTTCTAAGCGCCATCCTCCGCCATCAACTAAGTGCCAATGGAAGCGATCGAACTTGTAATAAGCCATTGCATCGATTTGTTTTTTGAGCACATCTATAGGGAAGAAGTGGCGAGAACAATCGATCATAATGCCTCGGTAGGCGTATTTGGGCTGATCGGTAATATCTACATAGGGCAGCTTTCCATGGTCTTCAAGTTGTCGAAGCGTTTGAAGTCCATAGAAAAGTCCCATAGATGTTGGCGCTTTTATGGTGACTCCATGGCGTGAAACCTTAAGCGTGTAGCCTTGAAGTCTTACATTGTCTGAGGCTAATCGTGCCTGTTGGGCGTTTCCTGTGCATATAAGTTGAAGATAACCTCCTGCATCTTTGTGCGCAGAACGTAGTCTTTTAGAATTTAGTTTGAAGTTTTTCGTCTGAGGAATAAAGGCTTTCAGTGGTGCAAACTCTTTTTCGTTGAGGTTTGACATGACGCCTTTCAACTGACTTATTGCCAGTGTTCCTTCAGTTTTTACGATGCTTTGAGGCTTTGGAATGAGGTTTTGTGCATGACCGCCAAAGCTGAAACATGCTGTCAATAGAGCGGTAATACCAAGGATTGTGATTTTTTTCATTTCATCAAGGATAACGATGCGTGGCATTCTTTGATTCGAATGCCACGACGAAAACATTTATTTTAATGTGAATTTCAATACACCTGCCTTCACCAAGTCACTGTGACTGATGCGATAGTTGTGCCAAGGCTTGCCATCAACTTCCATCTTTTCAATGCGAACGGCATTGGGATTGCTTCGCTTAGTCTCAATAATGAGCTTGTCTTTTCCCCATTGTTTGGGATCAAGATGCAGCGTAATCTTGTCAAATACAGGTGAAGTGAGCGTGTAAGCTGGCTCTCCCGGGCAATCAGGATAAAAGCCAATCATGCTAAAAATGGCCCAAGCCGACATGGTACCTGTGTCATCATTGCCCGGAAGTCCTTCGGGATTGTTCTTAAAGTAGGCTTTAAGCAGCTTGTGAGTCAATACTTGTGTGCGCCACTCTTCACCCTTAAAGTAAGAGAAAAGATAAGGATATGCGATGTTAGGTTCGTTGGTTGGGTCATAGTTTCCATGGTCAAAAACCGATTGAAGCTGGCTAATGAAACGCTCTTTTCCACCCATCAACTTTGCCAATCCATAGATATCATGAGGTACATAGAACGTATAGTTCCAGGCATTCCCCTCATGGAAGCCCGGAGAAGGCTCCCAGTTGGCTCCTTGAAGCGGATTAAACGGCTTGTAAAACTTGCCATTCGGTGTGATAGGTCGTAGCATATTGAACTCTTTACTAAAGTAGTTACGGTATCCTAACGACCTTTTATAGAAGAGTTTTGCATCTTCTTTATGGCCCAAAGCCTTGGCAAGGCGAGACAAAGCGTTATCAGCAACATAATATTCTAAGGCATGTGACACTGAATTATCAAAGGAATCACGCAGTGAAATGTATCCTTTCTCCATGTATTCATTGTTATCTGGGCGCAAAGGATTATGCTTTTCGTCGGTAGTTGCACCCTTTTTCATTGCTGTATAGGCTTTGTTGATGTCATAACCCCGTAGTCCTTTCAGCCAACAATCAACGATAACAGGAATCGAAGGGTCTCCTTCCATCGTGTAAGTCTCACGTCCATACAACTCCCATTTAGGCAACCAACCGCATTCATCGTACATACTGATCATGGTTTTAACCATATCTCGTTGCCTGTTTGGATAGAGAAGGGTCATCAGTTGGTGTAGGTTTCGGTAGGTATCCCATAGAGAAAATACTGTATATCGATTGCCTTCGTGTTGCTTTAAGACCTTATTGCTCTCCATAGCAGGGTAATCTCCGTTGACATCTTGAAGGATATTAGGGTGTATAAGCGTATGATAGAGCGCCGTATAGAATATTGTTTGCTCGTCTTTTGTACCCCCTTCAACTTCTATTTGCTTAAGATCGGTGTTCCATTTCTGGCGTGCTTCTTGTGCAATGGCATTGAAATCCTTTCCTTTTTGCTCTGCATTCAGGTTCTCACGAGCATTGGCTATGCTCACGAAAGATACGCCAATCTGCACTTCAACGACTTCATTCTCTTTCGTGTTAAAGTTTAAGTATACACCAATATCATCGCCTGCAATCTCTTTTTGATAAGCCGTGTAGAGCTTAAATGTGCCTCTATCGGGAAACCATTCAGCCTGATTGTCTGGTCTTTCGCGTTGTTTCTTCCAGTAACCCATACTTTCTGGCACCTTATTTACACGCATTACGAAATAGATTGGAAACACTGCTTGCGCATAATAGCAAAAGGCGCCCTGCAGTTTAAAGCCTTCATATTCCGTCGGACTAACCTGTTTAACCATTGCTCCCGATTCTTTCGTGAGCCCTTCTCCTAAGTTTAATAAGATGTGTGACTCTCCTTTAGGGAACGTAAAGCGTTCACAAGCGGTGCGAAGTGTGGCTGTAACCTCTGTCTTTACGCCGTGTTTCAAAAGGAAATTGCTGTAATATCCGGAGCGAGCTACTTCATCTTTATACCTACTTCCATAGTCGTGGAAGTCTACATTGAGCTTTCCGGTCGTGGGCATCAATAGTAATGAGCCCATATCGGGACAGCCAACACCACTCAAGTTGACATGAGAATAGCCTGTAAAGAATATGTTATGATATTCATAAGGGGTTGACCACCAGCGTGAATCTTTATCATATTTATTCTCGTTGGAACCCATAACATTAAACGGAACGACTGACATCAGACCATTGGGGCATATTGCTCCGGGGTTGGTTGTGCCGAAATTAGACGTTCCAATGAAGGTATTTACCAAGTCAACAGGTTCAACTTTCTGGGTCTGAGCAGCCTTCATGGTGCCCAAACTGCATGCCGTACACAAGGCAAGGATGAGGTTTCTCTTCATAATGAAATTGGTTAGTAGCTGAAAGCTGTATGCTTTTCAGTTGCAAAAAAGTATTGCTCGCATGATTCGCGCATACAAATTGCCCGCTCGTTCATCATCAACAATGATGCAATGTGTTTATTTCGTAGTGTTATCAAATTAGAGAATACATGACTTTTACATTCAAAGTCACTCATCATGGGCTACTGTTTAAGCCATGTATTCCCCTTGTTTGCTGTTGAAAACCAAACAGAACTTGTTTTGTTCTCAGCCTTTAAGCTTTGATATTGTTCTGTTTTATGTAGTCAACGATTTCTCGAATATAGCCAAATGCCAGTCCAACCACAGTGTCGGCTGCACCATAATATACGGCCACACGCTTGTCATCGTGGAGTGCTGCACATGGAAATACAACGTTAGGAACGTCACCTCGCAACTCATAAGGTGCGTTTGGAGCTAATAAATAAGGTTGAGTGCGGTAGAGAACTTTATCTGGTTGTTCTCTGTCTAATATGGCAGCACCCATTGAATAGCGGTATCCGTTGCAGGTGTTAATAACTCCATGGTAGAACAATAGCCAGCCTTCATCGACTAAGAAGGGTACAGGACCGGCACCAATCTTTGTACATTGCCACGCACTTTGAGGGAAAGGAGTCGGTGACATCACGCAGCGATGCTCACCCCAATACTTCATATCAGGACTGAAACTGAGGTAGATGTCGCCGAAAGGTGTGTGTCCGTTGTCGCTGGGTCGGCTCAAAAGGGCATACTTTCCATTGATTTTCTCAGGGAAAAGCACACCATTTCGATTGAATGGAAGAAAGGCATTCTCACACTGATAGAAGGTCTTGAAGTCGAAAGTATAGCCAATTCCTATCGTAGGTCCATGGTAACCATTGCACCAAGTAATCCAATAACGGTCCTCAATCCATGTTACTCGCGGGTCATATTTATATTCTGACTCAATCATGTCAGTGTTTCCAGCTTCAAAAACGATAGGATCTTCGTTGATTTTCCAATGGATTCCATCATTACTGAAGCCTGCAAAAATGTTCATTTGCACAGCTTTGTTGTCACAACGGAACACTCCTGCAAAGCCGTTTTCAAACGGAACGACAGCACTATTGAATATACTGTTCGAACAAGGAATGTCATATCGGTTGATGATGGGGTTCTGACTATACCGCCACATCACATCTTTGCAGTCTTGAGGGCGGTCTTCCCAAGGCAAAATCTCATTTAAGTTTCTCATTATATAATTGTTTTCTCGTTTTTAGTTCTGTGAGTTTTATCGCATAGAATCAGTAAACAAAGATAACTCTTTTCTGGGACATATAACGTGATTTATTAAATATTAATCCGTGAAAACAATTCTTAACGCTCATTGTTCTCGTCAAACAATACTTTGCTTGCATGTTGATGGCGTTTTAAAGTCTCTCTGTTGATGGTTCAATCCATAGGTTTTTGTGAGCGAAAGTCGTTTGATGTATGTGACGTAAGCTGTCAAAAAATATCTTAGAAAAACCTACTTTATTTTGGGAGAAATAGGAAAATAAAACCTCAAAACAAAGGGAATAAATGGCAAAATAGCATTGGATTTTATCTCTCTAAGCTTATAATAGGTGCTAAAATGAGTGAGATAGAACAGCAATCTTTGTCAAAACAGCTTCCGAAACGATGCAATTTATCCAATGAAATGCCTGAAATCATATCGTGAAATGCGTCATTTTGCAGCAGAAAACAAATGGAATCATAAGATGTTTCTTATAATATGTTGATTCATAGTGTGTTATAAAACATCAAAAAACGGCGCTTATTTGAAGCTGAGTTGTCTTTGTTCGCACGGACAGAAGTGTTTTGTTAAGATGTTTCATGCCTTAATTGACTCTTCCTTTTGCGTTTTTAAGCCTCGTCAGTCAACGCTGTTCATGAACTCAGTGCAGCCTTATGAACTTTGTTTTTGGGGCAGGGTGATAGGGAATAACTTACTGTCTACATGCTCTTTATAAATGATGTCAATCATCTTTTGAACCACTTCAGGGTGTAAGGCAGCCACATCGTGGTCTTCATGTAAATCATTTGCGAGGTTGAAAAGATGCGGAACACCCTTGATAACCACAAGTTTCCAGTCACCCATTCGCACTGCAATTTGGTTTGTTTCGGCAAATTCCCAATAGAGATATGGGTGGTGTTGCTGTGCATTCTCATGGCCAAGGAGCGTTGGAACGATAGAGATGCCATCAAAATAATCGTCTTTTGAGCGTTTGTTTCGATAGCGTTTTGTATAGTTTTTCACGCCAGCAAGGTCGCAGAATGTAGGCATAAGATCGTAGAAAGCGAATGGAGTGGTGTTCACTTTACCTGCTTCTATGTGGCCCTTCCAATAGGCAATGAATGGTATTCTGATTCCTCCTTCGAAACATTGTCGCTTGATTCCCCGCAACTTTCCATCGCGATTAAAGAATGAAGGGTCTGCTCCTCCCTCTTCATGTGGGCCATTATCACTCGTAAAAATGACGATAGTGTTGTCGTCAAGTCCCTTTTGTTTCAACACGTTTACAATCTCTCCAACGTATGCATCGAGTCGCGTGATCATGGCAGCAAACTGTGCATGCGTGTGCACTACAGCGTTATAACGAGATGCTTCCTGTCCTCCCCAGGTCTTATCTGTAAAGAACCGTCGTTTGTAGAAAGCCAAAAGAGAGTCGTTGGGCTGTGCAAGTTCGGCATGAGGCAACGTATATGTGAAGATGCCGAGAAAGGGTTTGTCGGCCGTTTGCTTCTTAAGCCATTGTAAAGCGTGCTGATGAATGAGATCAGCAGAGTAAGATTGGCGCTTGGAATAATCGTCTCCAAACATCGGATAAGCGATATTGTCTTCTAAGACGACACGCTTCACGGCCTTATCTCCCAGAGTTCGGCTGTAGGAATTAAGGAAATTAGGATAGTAAAGATGGGCTTGGAACTGGCAAATATAGCCAAAGAATTCGTCAATTCCACGTTTGTCGGGAGTTGATTCAGAACCTTCGTAGCCGCCAGCCCATTTACCAAACATCCCCGTTTGATAGCCATTAGCCTTCAGAATTTCGGGAATGATAACGTGGTTAGGGTCATAAGGATGTTGGCCTACAATGGCAAAGTCTCGATTATTGCCATAAAGTACAGTATTTTTTGCGCTCCAATATTCTTTGTTTCCACGTACTTCGGTGTGCCCTGAATGTTGTCCTGTCATGAAACAAGCGCGTGATGGTGCGCTAACGGGGGCTCCGGCATAGGCTTGAGTGAAGCGCATGCCGTCTGAAGCAAGTCGATCGATGTTGGGAGTCAATATATATCGTTGACCATAACAGGCCAAATCGCCGTATCCCATGTCGTCACACATGATGTAAACGATGTTGGGTTTGTGTGTTTTGTGTGCCAAAGCAGGGATTGCACTGAGCCAAACCACCTGGGTAAGTGCTATTGAAGATAAAGTCTTCATGATGTATCTATCGTTAGGTATAAAGGATTTCGTGTTGTAAATGTATATATATTTTTTGAGCTCTACATTCATTTTAACGAATATTATGATAAGAATCTTTGCTCGAAGGCATTGATACCCGTAACTCAGTATTTGTTCGTGTGGCAGCAAAAACTTCTGAAACATCTTATTATAACTATTCAACATTATTGAAGTTAAAGTAATATCAGCACCCATTTTGAATTAAAAATCGTTCCGGTTGAGAATATTTTCTCAATCGGAACGTTATAGTATAAATGCTGTTTAATGCCATTCTACACAATGAGAATCTATAACCCACAAAATATTACCTATTGATGAATAAAAGAATTTTATTGTTATTGTCCATAGCTTTGTCGCTATGCGTGTCGTCATTTGCTATCAATGAAAAGCCGTTTACTATTCCCGAGGTGAAAGAATGGAAAGGACTTGATGGCTCAATTGCCCTTTCTGGCCGCATCATCTATAAGGGATTAGAAGAAAAGAAAGTGGCACAACAGTTGGCCGATGATTATCAACAACTCTTTGAAAAGCAACTAACGCTTGTACAGGATAAGGCACGTAAGGGTGACATTGTATTGAGATTAAAGGCCGAAAAGGCTTTAGGCGAAGAAGGATATACGATGTCTATACACGACACTCCTATTCTTTCAGCCAACCATCGCAAAGGACTTTATTGGGCAACACGCACCTTGTTGCAGCTGCTTGAACAGCATCCGTCTCATGCTTTGCCACGAGGAGAAATTCGAGATACGCCTGATTATCCCTTCCGTGGTGTCATGTTGGACTGTGGTCGCAAGTATTTTCCAATGTCAATGCTACGTCAGTATGTCAAGATGTTAGCCTATTATAAGATGAATGTCTTTCATATTCATCTGAATGACAATGCCTTTCAGTGGTTCTATAACAACGATTGGAGCCGCACTCCGGCTGCTTTCCGCTTGGAAAGTGAATGGTTTCCCGGACTAACGGCACGCGATGGGCATTATACAAAGCATGATTTCATCGCGTTACAACAGCTTGCTGATAGTCTTGGAATAGAGGTAATCCCCGAGATAGATGTACCTGCTCACTGCCTCGCTTTAACGCGGTTTCGTCCTAATTTGGCCAGTAAGGACTATCCACCCGACCATCTTGATCTCATGAATCCACAGACTCAAGCCTTTTGTGACTCGCTGTTTACGGAATATTTGCAAGGAGAAAATCCCGTCTTTCGTGGCAAATATGTTCATGTTGGCACGGATGAATACTCCAATAAAGACCAGAAAGTCGTTGAGAAGTTCCGCGCTTTCACCGACCATTACATTCGTTTGGTGGAGAAATATCATAGAAAAGCGGTGATATGGGGACAGCAAACACACGCTAAAGGCACGACACCTATCAAGGTGAAAGACGTGCTAATGTATGCTTGGTCGAATGATTATTCAAAGCCAGATGAAATGATTAAGCTCGGCTATGACCTCATAAGTATTCCCGATGGACAAGTATATATCGTGCCAAAAGCTGGTTATTACTACGACTATCTTGACACAAAGCGACTCTATAACACTTGGACTCCGGCGAATATCAATGGAATGCAGTTCCCAGAATGCCACAAACAAATTAAAGGAGGGGCTTTCGCGGTGTGGAATGATATAGAGGGTAACGGCATAAGTGATAAGGATGTGCACTATCGTGTGTTACCCGCCATGAAGACTTTAGCTACAAAGATGTGGACAGGGGCTAAGCCTTCATTCGATTATGCAACTTTTGTCAGTCGCGGAAAGGCGTTGAGTGAGGCTCCAGGAATGAACTATGCAGGACACTATCCCACAGGAGTTGTCTATCAGCAGAAGGTTGTTTCTCCTGAAACGCGTTTGGAATGTCCTCAAATCGGATGGCATTATCGCGTGAGTTTCGATATTGATGCACGCTCAGAAGCACGCGGAACAACGCTTTTCTACTATGGCGATACCCGCTTTTACCTGTCAGATCCTATTTCAGGGAAACTCGGTTTCTCGCGTGACGGCTATCTCAACACGTTCGATTATCAGTTCTTTCCTGGTGAGAAAGTACGTGTATCCATTGTTGGTGACAAGGAAAAGACATCACTCTTTGTTAATAATCACCTCGTAAGTGATTTGCCTGTGCGTAAGATTAACTTCGGAAAGCGTGGTGATATGTATTATATCAGCACCTTAGTCTTTCCATTACAGCACACAGGAGCCTTTAACAGCCACGTCACTAATCTCAAAGTAGAAGGTTTGGAGTAACGAATTATGGGCGGCTTTGTTTGATTTCAGTCCGCCGTTAAGTGCGATTGAATATGTCTTTTTTTATGAAACACACGACAGTTCGCTTCTCTTGATGAGAAGGGGGCTGTCGTTTCTTTTTGTGCCTGCCAATTCATTGATTTGCAGTCAGCTATAAAAGGTCTCATGATTTGAGTCATTTCATGCGCTGATTTGCATCATTTTATCGCGCAAAACAAGTCTAATGACACGCCGCTTTGCATCAAATCATTTTGTCATTTGCTATGGAGTCCTCAAAGAAGGTACAACACCTACGGCGTGGATTCATATATTTCACAACATAATTTGCTTGTTTTCTGATTTTTTTTCTTTATATTTGTCACGTTGATTTTTAATATTTCGGATATGCTTAAAAAGTCAATTCTTTTATGTTTTACATGTCTTTGTAGCCTTATGGCATGGGGACAGTCCAACGACTATGCACATTTTCAAGCGTTGTTAAATCGAAAAGACACGGCAGCACTGCGCAAATTCATCCCCCAGTGGGAACAAAGAGCGGGACAATCAGGGGATATCTATGCTGCTTGGTGCAATCTTTTGTTGATGGAAGCACGCCATGAAGTGTTGCAACTCTCGGCAGATACGGCGGTAAATAACGGGCTTTTGCTGACAGATTCAACCGGAAATAAGGCCGGATCTATTACAGATCAGGTGTACTATGATGCGAAAACCATGCACAAACTCTACCAAAAGTTTGCTGAAGGCTTGGCAAAACACCCCGACAGGCTCGACCTTTGGTTTGGTAAAGTCCATGTGCAACTGCTTGAAAACCATGCGAACGATGCTGTTGAAACATTGAAACAGGTGGTTGACCGTTCGGTAATTAATCATCAAAAGTGGCTTTGGACAAACGACAAGTCTACTCCTTCAGCTCCTGAAGAGTTCTTCTTCTCAACGCTGCAAGACTATTTTCGTCAGCTCTATGATGCGCAAGAAGATGATGTTAACATGAGTTTTGTTGACCATGTGCTAAAGAATTATCCCAAGAACATTTACTTTTTAAACAATAAAGCGGCGTTGTTGTCTGCAAAAGGAGAGAAGCAAGAGGCTTTGAAAGTATTGCTTCAACTCTACCAATTGGCGCCCGATGATGACATTGTTGTAGCTAATATTGCCACCCTTTCTAAGGAAACAGGCAACAAGAAGCAAGCCATGGAGTTCTATAAAAAGCTATTAAAGAGCACAGACGAGGATATTCGTAATGAGGCTAAGCATGAGTTGGGCGTAAAAGATTAGTGGAATTGTTGATGAAAAAGCGTTTTTAAGATGAAAAGAATCAAAGTCTTTGGTTTGTGTTTTGCATTTACTTGCCTTTTGGTTGGCTGTCAATCTACATCTATTCGACCAGAAGTTGAGCGTATTATCCAGCGGATTGGCAGGTCGTATACGCCTGGTCGTGTGGGCTATGAGGGGCGATTGACACATCAAGATAAGTTTATCGACGCCTTGGAACAAGTGGCTACCGTTGATGAACTCTATCAGATAGCCGCCTCAGATAGCGTGCCAATGGCGCGTTATGCAGCCTTTATTGCACTTCTAAAGAAGCGTCCTGACATGGCCAAAAACCTTGCTTTGTTAGATATACAGAATCAAAGCTTAGTGCCAACTCAACGTGGTTGTAGCGGTTATGAAGAGCCGTTGGCTAATCTTCGCATAGAAATCCTTCAAAAGGAAGGCCGACATTATGGGCTGACTAAAGCCGATTCTGTGGCTATTGATAGTTGTATCTTGTTTGCTTCTAATGCCAAACATATAGATTATCTCAGGCATTTGTTATGGCGAATGCCGCCACATCGCGCCTATTATCAACGTGTAAAAGCTCTCTTCTTAAACGACCATTACATCGAAGCCTTAGTCACTTTAGCGCGTTATCGCAAGCCCGAAGACGTGCAATATGTATTAGATGCACTCCACGGAAGAGTGGAAAATCCTATTGATGTTGAGGCTTATAGAGCCGATTATGAACGTATTTATGCACCAAGTACCACGATATGGGAGAAGATTCAGCGTTGGATTCACCCCGAAAATCAATCTGTTGAACCTTATAGATGGTTTGATATGTTAGATGATATCCATGTACGTTGGAAGTATATTCCTGAAGATGACAACTATAACAATCGTGAAAGTGTGAGGGAAAATGCCTTGCAATGCGTAGTCGAAAACCCCGATGTGCCAGCTTATAAGCCTTATCTTAAAGCAGCAAAAGCCTACAGCAATAGGTAAACGGGCTTCGGAAAATGAAAGGAGTGCTGCAAGTTGCAGAAGATTGTGTGTTACATTTAGACGAGCATCGCCTCGATTGACCATTCAAAGTATAAGTAAAGATGAACTTCATGAAGCATATAGACAAGATACTTTTTGTTATAGGAGCAATTGCTTTCGGTCTTTCTTTCCTTGATTCTAACGATCGTCAGGGACTTATTTTGGGCATATCATTCATGCTTCCACTGCTCATTAACTGGTTTTTTGAGCTCGAAATCGTGGAAAGGTGGACCTTGCGACATTGGCGACTGATAGATGTGATGCGACAAGTAGGGCGCGTTTTACTCATTATCTTTTGGTCATTGATTGTTTGGTTAATGGTTTTGGGGACAATGAATGCCCGTCCTTATGATTTAATGCCCCTTGTTGTGGTCGTACTTGCAGGGCTGTTTACCCTCTATGCCTACCGTCATTACTTTATGTTTTGGCGCTATCGGTATTGGTTTTTCCATCAGGAGAAGACGATAACCAGCCGAATTGATGGTGGCTGGGGATGCTTTGGACAGGCTTCAAACACTTGGCTTGAATATAAAATTAAAGAAAATCATGTTGTTATAGCAAAGCATTACCTTCGTTTGGAGCCTTCTTTATCTGATGAAAAGCTAAGGATGTTGCGGGCAGAAGTGGCCCAAACATTAGCAGCATGGCCTCATATTGTAACATTGAATGAGACAATAGAGAGCGACTTTTTAGTTTCGTTTGAAATGAAAATCATGCGAAGTGATTTGTCAAAAGCGCTTCTTGGTGCGCTTTATGACCTTTGTTTGCGACTTGAAAAGCTGCAATATCACGGATTATATTACTTCCATGACACGACAAGCTTTAGCGGAGAACTTTGGGGAAAGATAGACAATGGAAATCTAACATCCTGGGTTTATCGGCAAGATGAGCATTGGTGGGGACAGGAACAACATGAATTTTATGAATATCCTGATGACCTTCCCGAAGAAGTTAACGACGAACTCTGTTGTTATGAGGAAGACTTTATTGATAGTCTTATTGCAGATCAGATAATCACGGAAGCCGAGTGGAAACAGGTTTGGAATGAAGCGAGAAAACAACTTGTAATAAATTAAGTGTATGGGCATAGGGGTTACTATTGCGATTTGGGGAATCATATTCTCTGTGTTGGCGGTTGTCTTAGGAATTTTAGCAGCTCTTGGCGTTCGTATTTGCTGTAAACCAAAAGGAAGAGGGCAAAAAATGGTGTTGGCATTCCTTACTCCCGGACTGGCAATCTTTGTTTATGCAGTGTGCAGTGTGCTTTATATGGCTATGATTTCCATCGTGTTTCATGTAGATTTAGGCATTGGTGATAGCTGGTATGTGTCACTAAATAAAGTTTATTCCCTATCTTCTGTTGACTATCCGGAGAACGGGTCGATTACCAAAGGAAACGAAGTTGTGTTAGCACCTGTGACCAAAGTGCAGGTTGTTGGCCATCGGGTGATAGGCAAGGGTGAGCAAAAGTATTTCATCTTTGACTTGAACACGGGGAAGGTTTCCTATGCAGCAAGTATTCAGATGCTGCAGAAACAAATGCACTTAGCTAAGATTGATTTGGTGGATAATAATACGTTTTATTGGGAAAAGCGTAAAACGGCCTATATCATCGGTGGTGTTTTGTGTCTGATGATAACGTTGTTGGTTGTTGTTGGCTATTGGAAAGTAGGACTATATAAATAGAAAAAGGGGAGTAGAAAAGCGTAGTTAAAAGATAGAATGTTAGTTTTTAAGTAATAAAAGGAGAAAGAGAATGAATAAAACCAATGGAATTTCAACGTTTAAAATTAGCCAAACGCAACATAAGAGAATGAAGATGGCACTATGGGGGATAGGTATTCTACTTGCTTTTCGAAGCATAATGGATCCCCTTTTTCATTTAAGTTCAGACAATGTGGTTGTGATGTTGCTGATGCCTATACTCAAAAGTAAAATCTTTTTGTTGCTGTTGAATGGGGCGATAGTGGCATGTTCGGGTTATATTCTTAATGTATTGCGCGTTGCCTTGAAGCCATTTTCCAAGTGGGCACCTTGGTTTTGTTTGGCTTTTATCTTCATGTTGGCATTGAGTTGCATTTTGAATATCATGAATACATGGTACATTATGAGCTCCAATTTCAATGAGTTTACAATGGTAAGTACGTTGCAGATGATGCTCATGTGCACTTATTGGATGTTGCAAGGCATGTGGTTTGTGTTGTCATGTATCTTAATTTTCAACTTCTCGGGGCGCATAAGAGCAAATGGTTGGGTATTATTTGCACTCTTATTGATAGAGAATGTTTGCTTACCTCTATTCATCCGTGTGATTGTAACCTTAGCTTCGATGCCTTGGTTGTTTATTAATTTGTTGACGTCGAGCCTTTATTTGCTCTTATATTACTTTATTTATAGATGCTTTGAAGTGTCAAACGACGAGGCAATCGCATAGCGATAGTGAGATCATGATTAAGATATTAAGATTTATTTTCTATTTGTTTGTAGCCTTTGTGCTATTTTTTATGTTGCTTTTTAGCTTCGATTCGCCAGCTATAATGGATAATTTGAAGTTAGCTGTACCGATAGTTCTATTGGCCGTCTTCCTTTTCTGGAGGCTGAGAAAGCATCAATAGAAAACACGCTTTGTGCGCTTTTGTATGAAAGTGTGTATCAAAAAAATGCTGTCAGAAATAAGTCTCTGACAGCATTTCTTATCAGTTTGCTTTATGATTTACTTTTCTTTAGCAATGACTTCATAAACATCGGCTTTACCAATCAGTTCGATGCGGGTAGCTTTCTTTGCTACTTCGACCGTGAAGAAAGGTTTATCGGTAGTTTGTTCTGCCATGAGATGATTGCGTTTGTCATACTGACAGATACGTATAGAACCATCTTTTGGTAGGTCGAGCATAAAGGTATAGGCTGTAGTTCCTTTTGAAATATCGAATGAAAGAGTACCTGTGTTTTTGAAAGCCGTATTGGGTTGGCGATCGAAGGCACGGAGAATCATGTCTGCACTGCTATTGTCGCTGGCCGAAGCACGTAGAGATGATGTGGTTGGCACAACCACAAATGAGCGGATTGAAGCCCAATTCTTGCGGTCAGAAGTTAGTCGGCGCAATCTGATGTAACGTGCGTTTACAGGCTCGTTAGACTTCCATTGAATGTCATATTGATTGCGGAGATCAGCCAAAAGCGGTTGCCATGTCTTGCCATCTGTAGAATATTCTAACGTAGCATGGTCGAAATAATCGCTGTCATCCTTAGAGTTTCTTCCTTGAAGGATATGTACATCCTTGATACTCTTTGTCTCAGGAAGTGCTATTCCAATCCAATCGCCATCCTTTTGTCCTTCACCTGAGGTGTAGAAGGTTGCGTCGTCGCCATCTAACATGAGGTGGCTTTGCGTTGTACGGAGGTTCTTATATGAGCCAATTCCACGCAAACTAAATGCTTTATGGCCTGATTGTTGTTCGTAGAATGCATTGCCAAGGTCTTCCATTGCATGCTCATAGAATGGTTGAAGCTTCATGGTTCCCGACTTATGTGCCTCGTATGCCTGCTTATCTTCAAGGCTCATGCGATTTGAAAGATAGGCATTCCAGAACTTTTGTGCATCACCTGAACGATAGATATCCATGAGTTCGATAGCTTTTTTGCCCCGTTTGCCGAGCTTACCAAACTCAATGAGCCAGGGCTTTAGCTCTTTCATCAACAGCGAATCGGTGCAAGTGGCCTCGATTTCTGACGGAGCTTTTGCCACACGTTCAAACTCATTGTAAAGCGAGTCGCGTTTCGCTTGCGTGTAATCTGCCAGGCGGAAAGTCTTTGTTTCCCACGATTCGTCTCGTCGGTAGCCTGTTTCGGTGTCGGCAGAATGTATGGCAAACGTGCGATAAGCCTTCGTTGCATGAGGCATCATGACTGATAAGCCACGCTCCCAACTATCAATGGGGTTATAAACAGAAGGGTTCCAAGTGTAGTCTGCCACACTATAGAGGGATAGTTTAGAGGCTTCTCCATGCTCCATTGGGTTGCTAACGAGGCCGCACATGTCTTTACTTGTCAAGGAAGTATCAAGCCCATACACGGGACCTTGTAGGATTAGATTGCGTACATAGTCTGTAACGGCATAGTTCCACCAAAAGAAAGCCGGTCTCTTTATACGGCTATCAACCCATTCCAGCGTGCTTTTTGTGACATCACTGCATACGACATCGCCTGTCCAAAACACGCGAACGGAAGGGTCAAGTGTGCGGCCATAGATGGCCAAAGGACCATTTTCGCCTGGATTTGCCCATAACTTTGAGTAGTCAGTAGGGCAGATGATGAGTGAAGAGACATCCCCTTTAGGCTTCACAAACTCTTTGGTTAAGCGATTTAATAACTCAACTTGTCGGTTAGGATTAGTTCCTTCGCCTGATATATCATCAAAGAAGATTGCAAAAGAACGTACACCATCGGCATACATAAGATTGAATTTATGAACTAAATTCTGGTAATCTTCTTCGTTCCATTGAATGTCTTTACCAGGGTGAATGGCCCAAACGAACTCCACACGATTACGTTTACATGCTTCAACGAGCTCCTTAATATTCTGTTGTTCCTTTGCAGGATAAGGCAAACGCCAGTTGGGTGAGCTGTGATAAGGGTCGTCTTTTGGTCCATAAATATAAGTGTTGAGCTTATATTTGCCATAGAATTTAATCAGCGACAAACGCACTTCGTGTGACCACGGAGTGCCATAGAAGCCTTCAACTACGCCACGATAGGGGAAAACGGGGGCGTCGTTAATCTCTAAACAAGGTAGTTTTTTACCACCTTCAGCCACAGGACTCTCCATAATCTGGCGTAAAGTCTGAATTGCATAGAATACGCCCAGGTCTTCGGAAACCTGGATAGAGATTCCCTTCTTTGTGATTTTGAGCGTATAGGCCCCATCAACAGCGGGGTTATCGCTAAGGCCTTTCGCACAAACTTCGGGTATCTTAACAAATTGAATGCTTAAAGGCACCCCTTTAACCGCAGGAGACAAGAAGTCGAGGTCTTTCCAATAGTCCCATGATGTCTTTGCTTTTGTTCGTGGTTGAATGAGTTTCACACCACCAGTAACGTCTATTGATTCTCCATTGATTAGTTTTAAATCGGTAGGAGTGGGGTTAATGATAAGGCCATGATGGTTGATTTTCTTTCCAGGTACAGGGTTTACAAGCTGTACTTCGGAGCGTTGGCTGCCTAAATCAAACTCATTTTCCTGTGCTTGGAGCGTTGTTAGCGCGCATAAGCCTAAGGCAAAGATTGCAAGAAGTCTTTTCTGTTTCATATAGGTTTTTATTGTTTGGTGCATTACAGCATATATCGTTGGATAATGTTCTATATCCATGCAAGATGAAATTTCAATCTGGATGGCTGGTGAGAACGCTGCTTCTCAGAGAATATTACTTGAAGATCGAAAAGTTAACACTGCCATAACTGCGGTGCTCAACAAAGCGTTCGTGAGCTGAGAAATCATAGTTTTTGCCATGTTCGAAGACAAAGATGCCTCCATCTGCAAGCAAATCGCCATCTAATATGAGGTCAGGAATCTTGGGAAGTTCCTTTAATGCATAAGGCGGATCAGCGAAAATAAAGTCAAATTGCTCATGACATCGCTTGATGAAACGGAAGACATCGCCCCTGATAAGTATGTCTTTATCCTCTCCAAGCTTTGAAAAACACTGGCGAATAAAGTTGAAATGGTCACGGTCGGCCTCCACACTGACCACCTGTTTGCATCCTCTGCTAACGAGCTCTAATGAGATGCTTCCTGTGCCGGCAAAGAGATCAAGCGCCGATATGCCTTCAAAGTCGATATAACCTTGCAGCACGTTGAAGATATTCTCCTTTGCAAAGTCGGTCGTTGGTCGTGCTTTGAATGTTCGGGGAATGTCGAAATGCCGTCCTTTATACGTTCCTGTGATGATTCTCATAATGTTTTTCTATCTCCCTTTAATAAATAATGTCATCATGTCGAAAGGCAAATCCTTTATCTTTGTGATAGGTGCGCGGTTGAATTCTGCCATCGGATTGATGACCGAAACTTTCTGAACATACTCTTTTAAGTTCGCAGAAAGCAACTCACGGTCAGGCAAAACACCGCATAGATGCAGCTCATCTTCGTGGGCATCAAAGTTCAACTGTTTCCAAACATAAAGCATATAATAAGCGGCATCATTATAGTTGGTCACGTCATATCGGTTGCAAAAACGGAAACGATTCTTCGAAAAAGAGAACACTTCCATCTGTTTTCCGCGGAAATACGCAAAGAGTTTGTTCCGCGTTCCTATGAAACTGCGTTTATGAAGATAGTTCCACACAGGTTGCATCAACGGCATAATGCGAATGTCTTTGATATGATCAGTGAGCACAAGCTTTATGTCTTTATTGATGGGATAAACCGCAACAGCGTTTTGTGTGGGCAAGATTGTGTTGAGAATTTCATCATTCTTATGCCCCGTAAACGTATAATGATAGAGGGTTTCGGCATCTTCGGCGACAAATTCCTCTAATGGAACGAGCATCACCGGCGTGTCGATAAGCACTTGTGCACGCTGAAATTCCTTGCTAAGCAGTTGACTTTCAGTGAAAGCCTCACGTAGATTGGCAGCCATCGACATGCCACTCTTTACAACATAAGGTTCATAGTGCAAACCATTCACCGCCTTGTCATCGATAACGGCGAACGACATTGTTGTGCTGCTCAACCTTAATGTGACGCGTTGAGAAGGGGGTATGATCGGATTTTCGGGCATAGTTTTGTTATTTGTTAATAGACAATTGTGTGTCACCAGCAGCAATATCACCCATGCGGATTCCTGCATAGCGCCCACGCTCGTTGGCTTTCTCGATGAGGTTGGCAATACTGTTCTCGTCAAGCCCATTCAGATAAGTGTCATAAGTCGCTCCGCACTCTGCCAAAGGAAGCTGACGTCCGCTCTTGCTTACCTGCACAGTCGCGGCCAAATCAAAGCGTTTCCCATCGCTGAAAGGGATATATTGCAGACTATCTGCCAAATAACCACCTTTTATGAGCACGTTGAAATCGCCGGTGTACACTTTGTGATTGCGACAATAAGAAAGTTCGGCAACGCGGATTTTCGACAGCCTACTAATGACAGCCTGCTCGCGAAACTGCTGTTCTTTCTTGAATTTTATGGGCGCACTGATGCTCATGTAGCACATGACGGCTAACACAAGTACGCATAGGGCGAGCCATAAATTATGATGTTTTGCCAACTTCATTTGGAGATTTGTTTTTATCTTTGCAGCGTTATTGATAGGCAGCACACGTGAATGAACTGCTGTTGTCTGCAAAGTTACAAAAACTTTCTACGTTATCGCATTGAAAATACAGGAATTTATAGACGAAGTGGTGCGCGAATTTGGTTTTACGCCTACGTATGACCAGCAGAATGCACTCGAAACCTTTGCGCGGTTCTTGGCCGATAGGTCACAAAACTGCGTCATGGTGATGCGTGGTTCGGCCGGAACGGGTAAGACTTCATTGGCCGGAGCAATGGTGCGCACGTTCACTCGGTTAGGACAAAAGCTGCTGTTAATGGCGCCTACAGGTCGTGCTGCCAAGGTCTTTGCTATGAATAGTGGGCACACAGCCTTCACCATTCACCGTAAAATCTATCGTGAGAAAAGCTATTCGGGCATTGGGGGACAGTTTAATCTGAACGACAACATGCACAAAAACACGCTCTTTATGATTGATGAGGCTTCGATGATAGGCAGAGGTGGGGGAATGACGAGCGACTTCGGAACGGGCGATTTGCTCTCCGATCTGGTGCAGTTCGTCTATAATGGGCAGAATTGCCGTATGTTGTTGGTGGGTGATTGTGCCCAGTTGCCACCTGTAGGTGAGGAAGAAGCGCCTGCACTTCATGCCGAAGTACTTGAGGCTATGGGGCTGAAAGTCTATGAATGTGACTTGAGGGAGGTGCTCAGGCAGAGCCAAGATAGTGGGATTTTGGTGAACGCAACGTATATAAGAAGCCTCACCCCCGGCCCCTCTCCAAGGAGAGGGGAGGCTCCGTTGGAGTCAGATAGTGGGCTTGATTTTAGCGAGTTTTCTTGTGATAACTTGTTAAAGGTAGGGCTTCCCCGCATTCGTTTCAAAGGGTTTGCAGATATAGTGATGGTGCCGGGTGACGAACTTGTGGAGCGCATTAGTAGCAGTTACGCCGATGTGGGCATGGACGAAACCATGGTTGTAACGCGGAGTAACAAGCGAGCCAACGTCTACAACCAAGGCATTCGGGCTACAGTGCTCGACCGTGAAGACGAACTTTGCACCGGAGATCTGCTGATGGTGGTCAAGAATAAATATCTTGATAAACCGCAAGGCGACCATGGTCAGTTGGCTTTCATAGCCAATGGCGACCGCGTAAAGGTGCAACGTGTGCGCAATATACGCGAGTTGTTTGGTTTCCGTTTCGCTGATGTTTGGTTGCAATTTCCCGATTACGACGATTTTGAAATGCAGCAAACGGTTATCCTCGACACGCTGACCACGGAGGCTCCTGCCTTGACTCATGAGCAACAGGAGCAGCTTTATGAGGCTGTAATGGAGGATTATGCCGACATTCCCCTGAAGCGTGACCGCATGGCTAAACTCAAACAAGATGAATATTTCAATGCTTTGCAGATTAAATATGCCTATGCTGTGACCTGTCATAAGGCACAAGGTGGGCAGTGGGCACACGTGTATATCGACCAAGGATATATGACCGACGACATGCTTACGCCTGATTATATCCACTGGCTCTATACAGCTTTCACGCGTGCTACAGAGAAATTGTTTCTCGTGAACTGGCCAAAGGCACAGACAGAAGAATGAGATCACAGTGGCTATATGTGTTGATGGCTATCTGCTTTTATTCTCATCATTGATACATTCACCTAAGAAATAAGCGACCGAGATTTGGAATTTTCAAAGAAAATCGATAAATTTGCCATTATAATTGTAAAAGGAGGAGGCTGAATTATGTCAACAGTAATGACAAATCTTGAAAATAACATGATTAGCATGTATTGGAATACATTACGCTCAATGAGTAAGAATATCAGATTGGCTTTAGCTGTAAAACTCACGAACTCAGTACTTGAAGAAGAACGAGAAAGAATTTCGGACGAGGCTTTCAATAAAAAAATGCGTGATAAATTCTTCGGGAAGTGGGAAGGTAATGAAACCGCCGATGAACTGATGGCCATCATCAAAGAGAATTCTTCTTCGAGTGAACCGATAAGTTTTGATGATGTATGAGCGGAAATCAGCAAAGTCTTATTTTGCTTGACAGCAATATTCTCATCCACATTCTACGTAACGATGAAAGTGTGTGGGAACGTATTGAACAGATTGGGTGGCGAAATTGCTGCATATCTGAAATATCCGTTGTAGAATTGCTTTATGGAGTTGAATGTAGTATGTGTCCCGGCAAAAATCGTATGATAGTGAACGATCTGTTAAAACAACTTGAAATTATTCCATTCTCCGTCTGTATAAAAGAGTTCTGTCGTCAGAAGGTAGAACTGCGCCGGCAAGGAAAAATGATAGAAGATAACGATTTATACATTGCAACGACGGCACTTACGTTGAGAATTCCTGTAGTAACAGAGAATGTGAAACATCTTTCGCGAATTGAAGGGCTGGAGTTGCGAAACTGGATAAAAAGATAGTCTTTCGCCACACACTTCATATTTTTAGAGCGTGTGACGATTGTCTCCAATATGTTAGTTGTATAACCATTTGCATTTCAATCCATGTATTCTTTGTCATAGTATTATCATCGCCAACCTAACGCCTTGGAGTGTAATACTTGTTTTTATTTCTATAGATTGGACTAATTTTCTTTGAAAAAGACCTCTACATGATTTTGTTTCATTTAGATTTTGGCTAATTCGAAATAAAATTCTACCTTTGCACCGATTTCTAAACGTATCAGAATTGAAAGTGACAGAGAGACAGATTTTTTCACCGCAAACTACTGCATATCGTCAAAATAACTTGGCCATGCAGGAGAATAGCAACTTTTCTCAAAAAAAGTTGTCGATTTATTTGGTAGTTCCAAATAATTTGCTACTCTCTCTCTCTCTCTCTCTCTCATAGGCGCACCGTCGCTTATTCCCACACTAAACACTTTATAATACGCGCGCGAGGACCGTCGCGCAACCCTCAATAGACAAAGGACTCAACAGGATTCCCTTTGTCTTTTTGATTATGTCTTTTGCTATTTGGCAAAAAAGCAGAATAAGATCGTGTTTATTTATTAAACTATAGTTAATTATGAAGAAGAACCAAGTTGTATTAAAGCGCTACATTAGACCTGAGTGTGAAGTTATTGCATTGGGTAATGAGTTAACTTTATTGGCTGTTAGTCCAAATGTAAGACCAGGCGGTGGCGGGAATGGTCATGTGACTATCGAGCCACTTGTTCCCGATGATGGTGGAGATGATGACAATATCGTAGCCCCTTAAGAATACAGTCTGAAAAAAGCCTGTTAAGAAGATAAATCAGACAAAAATCAAATGATAATGAAAAGAGAACAATGAAAAGGAAAACGAATTTATTTAATAACATGTTTACTGCTATTCTATTTATTATGACATTGATAGTAGGAGCATGTGCAGACAATGATTTGGATAACAATGAAGTCGACAAAAGTGCTATTGTGAAATTTGATGTTAAGAATGTCCAAGAGTTGGTTTTAGCTAATGCGAAAACAAAGACTCGTGCTGGTTATTCTATAACATCTAATGATCAACTGTCCGAACTTGGTCTAACACAGAACGACCTTAAACCTCAGATACTTAAAGCTCAAGCTCCAGAAGGTATGGAGGCTTGTCTCGTCGAAACAACAATCCCAGGGATTAATCCCACACAGCCCAATCAACAAACCCGTGCTTCTATCGTAACTGACCAGTATATGGGAAACTTCAGTACATTAGGTTATCGTGCTGTTTCTAAAACGAGTGTATCGCAGACTCCTGATTGGTTTTATAATGAGAGAACGAAAAGTAATGGTGAACTCTACAACACACTATATTGGAGCTGGAGCAACAATCGATTTGGACGCTTTTATGCAGTATTCCCTGAAGTTGATATCTGGAATACAAAAATGAAGCTTTCTCCCGCTACATACGTAGGAACTCCCTACGTGGAATTTGAAGTAGAGCCTGACGTTTTCAATCAGAAAGACTTGATGACGGCTTGTTCTGGTATTGTAGAATATAAAACGCGGGGCGTAGCACCAAATTCCAGTCTTGCTTTTCGACATGCGCTAACGGCGATACATTTTACAGTAGGGCAGAATTTATGGGCAGGCCAAATTGATAAAATCGAAATTAGTGGTGCCATCAATAAAGGAACCTATACTTTGAGCAATGAACCGGATCAGCCTGGTACATGGACACTGGGTAATACGACCGGAACTTTTACACTGAAAGATATCATTCTCACTACTGATGATAAGCCTGGTTCTGTCATAACAGATGCTCGAGGAAACTATACTTTTTTTATGATACCACAGGATGTGACTAATAAGAATATCTATGTCGACATTCATTTCTTAGACGGCAAAATCATTCATGTGCCGTTGAAAGGTAAATGGTTGCCTGGAACTACGAAGACCTATACGTTGAGTAATCTTAACAGTAATTGGCAATACCAGTTAGAAGTGCTCGGACAAAATAATACTGTGGACTACGACAAGACCGATGCCGGATATTATGCAGTGAGAAGTTTTCGCCAATCGCCAACGGGAAACCAGCTTCCTATTGCATGGAAAGTTGTCGGTTATCAGGAAAGTGTAGACGGCGGTGTGAATTTTGGGCCGGAAACACAGACAAAACCAGACTGGCTTGATAATCTGAGTATGACAGAAGGTACTGGAGGGAGAGAAGCTCAGGTGGGGACTGCCACGGTGAAAAAAGCGACATTGGTTGACAAACTTGCGGCCTATAACAAGGTATTGCACGATGCGACGGCCAAAGGAAGTGCCGGAAACTACTACGACCTTTCTATGCACGACTTTAAGGGCACAGCTACGGCAAAGCGTAATACCGCCAATTCCTATCTCATCTCGGCACCAGGATACTACCGCATCCCGTTGGTTTACGGCAATGCTATCAAAGAGGGAGCCGACAACACTTCGGCTTACGTTAGTTCCGCACCTGCCACCATGGTCAGTGTTAATTATCAATCAAGTCCTGTCGATGTTATTATGCATCGTTTCAAGGACCATAATGGTGCAGATATACATTCGCCCTACATCAATGTGCAGAATGCTTCCGACCCTGCTACGCAGGCAAGCATAGTGTGGACAGATAAGAGTGGAATTGTAGATGGACTTTCAGTAACCAACAATGGTGCTGATTCCTACCTTAATTTTCATGTCCCTGCAGACAAAATCAAGAGTGGTAATGCTGTCATCGCCGTGAAGAATGCTGCAGGCACCATTATGTGGTCGTGGCACTTCTGGTTTGCCAAGGATGATGTGCTTGAGACAATCCCTTGTACTAACTTTACAAATCATGTTTACAAATTTACCAAACAGCCGCTTGGTTTTGTCTGGAATAGCTGGCAGGAAACTTCTTACGAACAGCCGCGAGTGGTTCGTGTAAAAATAGAACAGGCAATTGGACAAAATGCAGGAAAGAAGTTCGCTTATCTCGATATTACCCAGAAACCGGGCAGTATTAAACAAGTTTCTTGTACAAATTACAGTTTCGGAAGGAAAGATGCTGTGGTTGCCCCTCCCGAAGTGGCTGACGGAGCAACTACCTTTGATGGTATTGGCAAACCCAGACCTGTCTCTTTCTTGATGCAGCATCCCGAACATTTCTTCGATGTTAATTTTTCTCATCTTCGTTGGGATGTGTACAATACTACCTACTATAATCTTTGGTCGGTAAATAATACTAAGACTACTCCTAACGACAATCGTGTGGAAAAAACGATATATGATCCCTGTCCTGTCGGCTTTACGGTTCCTGCATCCAATGCTTTCACAGGTTTCAGCAAAACGGGTGAAAATCTTAATTTTTTTGCTCATAATATGTCTGACATGAATGCTGTGGGTGATTGGAATTCGGGCTGGACATTCTATAATAAAATCAACAACCCTGACGCTATCATCGAATTCCCTAATACAGGCTATGCCTCATCAACTCGAGTTGACAGTTATACGTATTATTGGGAAGCTACGCCTGTAAACGAAAAGTATGCTTACTCGTTGATAATAGAGTTATATAGCATGGGACCGACATCACAGAGTGGTCGTGCTGCTCGAGGAAGCATCCGTCCCGCAGCAGAGAAATAAAGCGGTTTATGTTGCATTGATCCTTTTCGTCCCACGCTCTATGATATTTGGAGCGTGGGGCGATTATTTTCTGCCTGTTGCAAAGTTTCTCGCTTTCCGTCGTGTGGCAGGTATCAAAAGCATTGTTTTTGGACTATTCGAGACCTCGGATGAGTAGAAAATAGGAAAAACGGTTCAGATACGGGGTACAATTGATGAAAAATGGGAAAAAGAAGCTGTCGTAGGGGTACGACGGACAGAAAACGGTAGAAGCCGGCCGGCGTACCCGTCCTTTTACCTTTCTGCCTTTATATGCGAGTTCGGTTTAAGCAGTAATATTTCTGCTTTTAAGGGGTTGGATAGCCGTTTCTTAAACCAAATTCACGCCTTTATAATATTTCTGCATGATACTGCGTTATAATGATAAAAATGATATTGTTTGAAAGCGCTTTCCTCTTTTGTGTTGTGGCTGTTCCTTTGATAAAGGTGAGGCGTATAGCACGGACGCTGTAGCAGGAAAGGATGAATTGAAAGATTATTGACTATAAAATGATGATAGAAATGAAGCTGAAAAGTTTGGTTGTAATGGCAATGATGCTCATGAGCAGCGTCGTTGTCAGGGCACAGATGGATTTTCCTGATGCGGACAGCAAGTATGCAACGGAGTTGTTGAAGCCCGGAACAAAGGCTCCCGACTTTCATTTGAAGACGGCAGAGGGCAAGAATTTCAGACTGAGTAGCCTGAAAGGAAAGATTGTAGTGCTTGATTTCTGGGCCAGTTGGTGCCCGGATTGCCGCAAGGATGCGCCTAATGTGGTGCGCATGTACCGCGAGTTTAAGGATAAAGGTGTGGCTTTCGTGGGCGTATCTTTCGACACCGATAAAGCCAGTTGGACGAAAGCGATTGCGAAATATGGTATGGAATATACCGCAGTCAGTGAGCTGAAGAAGTGGCACGACACGAAGATTTCGAAGGATTATGGCGTGAAGTGGATCCCTGCCATGTATATTATCGGCAAGGATGGCAACGTGGTGTTGGGGTCTGTTTTGTCGGATAAGGTGGAGAAAACACTGACGGAAATGACGGCCAAGAAGAAGACTATTCCCGGCACTTCAGAGCGAGTGACGATAGAAGGAGCTATGGGAAAGTTGGCTGCTATTATTCAGAAACCTGTGCTTTCGACAGGTGAGAAGTGCCCAATGGTGATGATATTGCATGGTTTTATGGGCAACAAGGGTGGTCAGTTGAACGAACTGATTGCCGATTCGCTGCAGGCTCATGGCATCGCTTCTGTTCGTTTCGATTTCAATGGGCATGGAGAGAGCGAGGGAGATTTCTCTAAAATGACCGTGTTGAACGAGATAGAAGATGCTAAGAAGGTGTATGATTATGTTGCAGCATTGCCTTATGTGGATGCTGTTGCGGTGTCGGGACATTCGCAAGGTGGCGTCGTTGCGAGTATGTTGGCAGGCGAATTGGGCAGCAAGAAGATTAGAGCGGTGGCATTGATGGCACCGGCCGGCGTGATAAGAGAAGACGCTATCCGCGGTAGTGCGTTTGGGAAAAGCTGCAATCCGCTTGATCCTCCGGAGTCTGTTGAACTCTTTGAAGGCAAGAAACTCGGTCGCGATTACATCGTAACTGCCTTTTCTTTGCCGATATATGAGACTGCTGCACCCTATAATGGCCCTGCTCTCATTGTGCATGGAACGGGAGACAGGCTCGCGCCTTATACTTATGGAGAGCGCTTTCACAAGCTTTGGAAGAACAGTGAATACGTGCTTCTCGATGGTTTTGACCATGGTTTTACGCAAAATCTCTATCGTGCTGACGCCTTGGTTTCTGATTTTCTGATTAAAACTTTATGCAAATAAGCACGCAATGGATGGAGCAATGGTTCACCACTTTCAATGAACAATACTTTGACAGTGGGCTTCCGCTCCCTCGATTGGCCTTGTCTCGGTCGAAAACGCGCTTGGGATCAATGTCGTGTAAGAGGGTAACTCGTTTGCTCAGAGGCACGAAATACTCTGATTTCACCATTCGACTAAGCAACTATTATGACCTTTCTGAGCGCGATTTTCAGAATGTCTTGTTGCATGAGATGATACATTATCATATTGCTTATACGGGAGTTAAAGACACTTCGCCACATGGAGTCGTGTTCCGAAGAATGGCTGAAGCGTTCAACAGAAAGTATGGTTGGAACATCAAGGTGACGGGTTCCACGCGCGGGATAAAGCCTGCAAAGCCACAACCTGACCGCGAATTTCTTGTTCTGGCCTTGCTTCTTGACTCGGGAGAGCATTTGTTTTCGGTAGTAAATCCACGCTATGCGCATGAGATTGACCGTAATATCAGCTGTGTAAGTCGTGTGA
This sequence comes from Segatella salivae F0493, assembly GCF_000477535.1. Taxonomy (NCBI): domain Bacteria; kingdom Pseudomonadati; phylum Bacteroidota; class Bacteroidia; order Bacteroidales; family Prevotellaceae; genus Segatella; species Segatella salivae. The sequence goes on along the minus strand of NZ_AWGW01000007.1, from coordinate 181,911 downwards.
AAAGCTTCAGTTGGTACACCACTCGCGACCGCTATTTCATGGAATTTCCGCGCGTGAGAAACCTTCGTGGTCGCCGCGTTTCAATGGAGGTGTATGAAGAAAAAACGGCCGAAATGACGCCGATTGTTGTCTGAAAGATTTTAATAACAAGCAAAATTAAAGCCTCGTATCATCACGATGCGAGGCTTTGTTGATTTTGTGAGATTTATATTTATCTGATTACAGATTAGCAAGTTCAATAACCTTGTCGACAGCTGCACTGATACCGTCAAGGTTTTTGCCGCCAGCCTGTGCATAATGAGGCTGACCACCGCCACCGCCTTGAATGAGTTTGGCAGCTTCGCGGATAATAGTTCCAGCGTTGAGTGAGTGGTCTTTCACCATATCATCACTGAACATGACGGTCAACAGCGGTTTGTTTCCTGCCGTACTTCCAATGACTGCAACAAGATTTTCGCTGATGTTTTCGCGCAATTTGAAAGCAAGGTCTTTGGCTGCTGCAGGTTCTAAAGGCAACACTGCCTTAATCACTTGAACACCATTGACGTTCTGTGCGCGCTTGAGAAGCTCCTCCTTGGTGCGTTCAACGGCTTGTGCCTGGAACTTTTCGATTTCCTTTCGCATCTCATCATGCTCTCCGATGAACTTCTTCAGCGTAGCTTTGAGGTCTTTGGAATTATTGAACATGGATTTCAAGTCATTCATCATGTCCTGCAGTGCATAGATTGTATCTTCGCAAGCCTGGCCCGTTAAGGCCTCAATACGGCGGATGCCGGCTGCAACACTGCTTTCACTGATAATCTTGAAGAAGCCGATACGTCCTGTACTCTTGGCGTGGATGCCACCACAGAACTCGCAACTTGGCCCGAAACGAACCACGCGAACCTTGTCTCCATACTTCTCTCCGAAGAGTGCAACTGCACCAAGTTCCTTGGCTTCTTCAAGCGGAGTGTCGCGGTGTTCATCAAGAGGGAAGTCCTCACGGATCATCTTATTGACGAGTTTCTCTACCTGACGAAGCTCTTCATCGGTTACTTTCTGGAAGTGAGAAAAGTCAAATCGCAGCGTAGTCGGGTCAACATACGAGCCTTTCTGCTCTACGTGGTCGCCCAAAACCTGCTTCAACGCATAGTCAAGCAAGTGGGTTGCCGTGTGATTGGCAGCGCTTCCATTGCGTTTCTCCACGTCTACACAAGCCATGAATTCAGCCTGAAGGTCTTTCGGAAGTTGCTTAACGATGTGGATACTCTGGTTGTTTTCGCGCTTCGTATCAATGATTTCGACGGTCTCGTTCTCGCTGACAAGTGTGCCTTGATCGCCAACCTGACCGCCCATTTCACCATAGAAAGGCGTGTAGTCGAGTACAATCTCGTAGAAAGTATTCTTTTTCTGGGTCACTTTTCGATAGCGAAGAATGTGGCAAGTGTACTCCGTATAGTCGTAACCAACGAATACTTGCTCTCCTTCTCTTATCACTTCCCAGTCTCCATTCTCTACAACAGCTGCGTTTCGAGCACGAGCTTTCTGCTTAGCCATTTCTTCATTGAACCCTTTCTCATCTACTGTATAACCGTGTTCGCGGCAAATGAGTTCGGTTAAGTCAAGTGGAAAGCCGTAAGTATCAAACAAACGGAAGGCGCTTGTGCCATCTAATTCCGTTTTCCCATGAGCTTTCAACTCATCCATGTCACCGTTAAGGAGGTTTATTCCCTTTTCCAATGTGCGCAGGAAAGAATCTTCTTCTTCCTTCATCACACGCGAAATAAGCTCTTGTTGAGCAGAAAGTTCTGGATAAGCTTCGCCCATTTCCTGAACCAAAACAGGAACAAGTTTATATAAGAAAGCTTCTTTCTGATCGAGGAATGTGTAAGCATAACGCACCGCACGACGCAAGATGCGACGAATCACATAGCCCGCTTTAGCATTACTCGGCAGTTGTCCATCGGCAATAGAAAATGCTACAGCACGCAAGTGGTCTGCAACCACACGCATGGCGATATCGATTTTCTCTTGTTCGTCTTTGCCTTCGCCATTCTCTCCCGTTGGAGTTGTGAAACCATATCTCTTTCCACTGAGTAATTCTATTTGCTTAATGACTGGTTGGAAGATATCCGTATCATAGTTGCTGTGTTTATCTTGCAGCATGCGTACAAGGCGTTCGAATCCCATTCCCGTATCAATCACGTGCATAGGAAGCGGTTCAAGACTGCCGTCTGCCTTGCGGTTGTACTGCATGAAAACGATATTCCAGATTTCAATCACCTGCGGATTATCTTTGTTGACAAGTTCACGACCGGGCATTTTAGCCTTTTCCTCCGGTGTGCGAGAGTCTACATGGATTTCTGTACAGGGACCACATGGCCCCGTATCTCCCATTTCCCAGAAATTATCATGCTTGTTTCCATTGATGATATGGTCAGCCGGGACATGCTTTGCCCAGTAAGATGCAGCCTCATCGTCACGTTCAAGTCCTTCTTCAGGTGAACCTTCAAATACGGTTACATAAAGGTCTTCAGGATTAAGATGAAGCACACTGACAAGGTATTCCCAGGCATAGTCGATAGCTCCTTCCTTGAAATAATCGCCAAAACTCCAGTTACCCAACATCTCAAACATCGTGTGATGGTAGGTGTCATGACCAACTTCTTCGAGGTCATTATGCTTTCCACTCACGCGAAGACACTTCTGAGAGTCTACCCTGCGCACGTCTTTTCCCGGGTCTTTTGTACCGAGAATAATGTCCTTCCACTGGTTCATTCCAGCATTGGTAAACATCAACGTGGGGTCATCTTTAATGACCATAGGGGCTGAAGCTTCAATCTTGTGCCCCTTACTTTCAAAGAATTTCTTGAAAGATTCACGAACTTCATTCGCTGTCATCATCTTCAATATATTGTATTTTAAGTGTTCTTTACTCGTTATCCATCGTGTTCGTTTCCACGCATTGAAGGAAAACTTCTGCCTTTGCATTGTTGCAATGATGCAACAGAAACTTCGTGGCGATGAAAAATCAGTGGCAAAGATACAAAAAAGTTTAGAGATGGTGGAGTGGAGTTTATAGAAATTTGCTAACTTTGCAAAGAAATAGCGCATAGTTTCAACAAAAATCACGAATTATGGCCTTAAATACAAACAAGAATCTGAAGTTATATTACAGCATAAAGGAAGTTGCTGCACAATTCGGAATCAATGAGAGTACATTGCGATTTTGGGAGGGTGAGTTCCCGCAACTACGTCCAAAAACGCAAAATGGCACCAAAATTAGGCAATATACTGATAAAGATATAGAGCAGATTAAGGTCATTTATAACCTTGTGAAAGTGCGTGGCTTCAAGATAGCCGCAGCCAGAAAAGTTATGAACGCCAATCGAGAGGGCGTGGATAAAACAGCAGATGTCATGACAATGCTTACCTCTGTGCGAGATCAATTACAGCAGCTCAAGAAACAACTTGATGGATTGGTGTAGCGGGAGCTAATCATATTATGAAGCCAAAGGTCCTATTATTATATTGTACACATGTTGTCTTGCATGGACTTAAGTTATATAATCAAAGTTGATTCAAATAACTTACATAATTTGTTGTACCTCTTTTAAATCATCTATTGCCATGAGATTCTCCATGATTACCCTTACTTCGTCACGATCATGCACGCGCATCTCAATGCTTCCATCAAAGATTCCTTCGTTACTATTAATGGTAATCTTGCGAATATTGACATTCATCTTGTCTGAAATAACATCGGCTAAGTCGTGTAGCATACCTTTTCGGTCAATTCCTTTGATTTCAATTGTGGCGTCAAAGAACATTTGTCGATGCATGTCCCATTTTGCATCAAGGATTCGATTGCCGTAGCTTGATTTTAAGCGGCTTACAACCGGACATGCACGTTTATGGATTTCAATGTGATTATTGTTATCTATGTAGCCGAGAATATCGTCACCTGGGATTGGGTGGCAACATCCAGGGAATATATAATTGCCAATAGTCTTCTCACTGATGATAACGGGTTGACGTTTGTTGAAGTCTTTATCAACCGTGAAAAGCATAGAAGTATCAACTTTCTTAATGTTAGCTTTGGTAGTTTTCTTGTCGTGGAGGAATGGTACATAGCGTCGCCATCCAAGTGAAGTTGATTCTTTTTTGGTCTTGCCGAGTAGAGCGTCTGCATCTGAATCACCAAGAATGATAGATTTTTCACCGATTGATTTGAATAGTTCTTCATGCTTTTGTACGTGATGAACGTCACAAAGTTTGTCTAAAACAGATGAAGTCAATTCCATGGAATGAAGCTTCAACCATTCTTTCAGCTGTTCTTCGCCCTTCTTTTGTGACTCTCGGTCGTCACGTCTTAGTATGGCTTGAATTTTAGCTTTGGCTTTGGCTGTCGATACAAAACTAATCCATGAGGGTTGCACATGTTGGGCTTTACTCGTTAATATCTCTACTTGGTCGCCACTGTTCAGTTTATGACTCAATGGGACAAGCTTGTGATTGACCTTTGCTCCAATGCAATGGCTGCCGAGAAAGGTGTGGATTTGGAATGCAAAATCAAGTGCAGTACAACCTGCTGGCAATGTCTTTATCTCACCTTTTGGGGTGAAAACGAAAATCTCTGAAGCAAAGAGATTGAGCTTTATACTATCGAGGAAGTCCATAGCATCAGGCTGTGGATCGTCAAGAATTTCTTTAATGGTACTCAACCAATCGTTAAGTTCACCCTCATCTTCACTATATTCACCTCCATCTTTGTATTTCCAGTGAGCAGCAAATCCTTGTTCGGCCACCTCATTCATATGGTCTGAGCGAATTTGCACTTCTATCCAGCGCCCTTGTTTGCTCATTAATGTAACGTGAAGAGCTTGATAACCATTTGCCTTTGGATGGTTTAACCAATCGCGAAGTCGGTCGGGATGGCTCTTATATATACGGCTAATAGCGACATAAATGTTGAAACATTCGTTGATTTCTTCATCTCTTTTCTTCGGTTCGAATATGATTCTGACCGCTAAAATGTCGTAAATCTCCTCGAAGGTTACATGTTTATTCTGCATCTTATTCCATATAGAATAAGGGCTCTTGACACGTGCTTTGATGGTGTATTTGATACCCATTTTGTCAAGAGCTTCGCGGATTGGTCCTGTGAACTGTGCGAAAAGCTCGTCACGTTTCTCTTGAGTGAGGGCCAATTTGCTTTTAATAGCAGCATATTCTTCGGGGTGTTCGTAACGGAAACTAAGGTCTTCGAGTTCAGTTTTGATTTTGTTTAAACCTAAACGATTGGCGAGTGGTGCATAAATATATAATGTCTCGCCCGCAATCTTATATTGTTTGTTGGCCGGTTGTGACTCCAAGGTGCGCATATTATGCAATCGGTCACATATTTTAATAAGGATAACGCGGATGTCATCGCTCATTGTCAGCAACAACTTCTTAAAGTTTTCAGCTTGTGCTGAAGCTCGTTCTCCAAAGATACCACCACTGATTTTGGTTAATCCGTCAACGATTTGAGCAATCTTTTTGCCAAAGATATTCTCAATATCTTCAACCGTGTAATCAGTATCTTCAACCACATCATGGAGTAACGCCGCACAGATACTTGTCGAACCCAGCCCCATTTCCTCACAAGCAATTTGTGCTACGGCAATGGGATGCATGATATAAGGTTCTCCTGAAAGCCTTCTTACACCCTTATGTGCTTGTCGAGCAAAGTTGAAAGCCTTCGTAATGATATCTACTTTCTTGCGATGTCGTGATGCAAGATAAGTGTCTAACAAGTGTTGAAAGGCTTCTGTGATGAGCTTGTCTTCTGCTGCCTCACGGGCCACTTCACGCATATCGTGCTCGTCCATGATGTTTCCTCCGTCTTAATTATTTAATTTTGATTTTCTTTCCAGCGCGAATATTGTTTCCCTTTATACCATTAAGGCGACGCAATTTCTTTACAGAGATTTTGTTACGTTGTGCGATTTCCGACAGCGTATCACCTTCGCGGATAGTGATACTCTTACTTTTTTCTTTGCGTTCTTTCTTTTTTCGTCCTTTCTTACTACTATATTTAGAAGATGAAGCATAGCTTTTATGAACACGACGATAACGTACTATGGTCGGTTCCTCATCGTTAACCTCTACTTCTGTACGTTTACTGGTTAAATCATCAGGCTTATAATTGTAGATTGAATCTTCGTTGTCAATAAACTTTGTGATTAAAGCTGCTGGCAAACGAAGGGCAGATGGTTTCCAACTTCCATTTACAATATTGTGACGATATTGTGGATTTAGAGCTGCAATCTGGTCAACATCAAGTCCTAAAACGTGGGCTATCTGCTCGAAATGCAAATCGCGATTGATAACAACGGTGTCTGTTTTGGCAGGCAGATCGGTTGTCATCGGGCAGATGTTATGCTCACAATAGTAGTTCATGATATAGTTTGCAGCAATGAAAGCGGGTACATAGCCACGAGTTTCTCGAGGGAGATAGGGATAGATTTGCCAATAATCATTCTGCTTGGCACGGTGAATGGCTTTGTAAACTTTATCTGGTCCACAGTTGTAAGCAGCGATAACAAGATTCCAATCACCAAAGACCTTGTAGAGATCACTTAGGTAATGTGCGGCTGCATAAGATGCTTTTACGGGGTCGCGGCGTTCATCTACAAGCGTGTTGACAGTCAAACCATAACGTTTTCCCGTAGTCAGCATAAATTGCCATAAGCCTGTTGCTCCTACTCTTGATACGGCTCTGGGGTTCAATGCCGATTCAATGACTGGGAGATATTTTAGTTCTAACGGCAAGCCATAACTCTCTAAAGCCTCTTCAAAGATAGGCATATAGAAGTTTTGTGCCCCTAACATATAACTCACTGAACGTCGAAGATGACCGCTATATCGGTCAATGAATTGCTGAACTACATCGTTATAAGGCATCTCTATGATTGTAGGAAGCATGGAAAGTCGCTTCTTATAGACTGCAATGTCATATACAGGATTGACGTCAGGAAGGTTACATGACGTGTCGGGACGTAGGTAAGTCTTCGTATTATAGAGTTGCATTAGGCTGTCAAGTTCCATGGTCATAGCCTCTGGAAGGTCTATAACTTCGCGCTTGCCCTGTGCATTTGTTACCGTAATTTCTGTTTCATCGTTGTCACCTTCCTCATTGTTTACGACTTGAGCCTGTAGCTTACAGGTGCTGAAAAACAACAATGAGAGTGCAATTAAATATGTTTTCTTCATTATAAATGTTAGTTCTTTTTTTATAGGATAATTGTTATTTCCTGAGCTTATGCTTTATATAAGGTCAGAAAGTAAGACTGCAATGCATACCTATTCCACCACCCCGTAGAGGGTTTCGTTGATTATTTATGTTTACAACAGCTGGCTCAATACGCAAACTGAGGTCGTTTGAAATATCAAATTCAGACAGAGAGGCATCTACGTAGGCGTCAATTACCGACAAAGCATATACACCTACAAGTACAAAGAAACTCATATCTCGCCACCTTCTGAATCTATCTTTACGACTTTTAAACAACGTTTGGTATCGTGATATGTTGTCATTTGTAATCCTCGCTCCTAAGTGCATGAACTGATTATAGCTTGCCGTTGTCGGATCATTGTCCATGATATCCATGTAAGCTTGGGCGTAATCATGATACATTTGATTATTCCAGTTCATGGCATAGAGGCATCCTACAATGCCACCATATATGATAGGAAGTTTCCAATACTTACGATTGTATATCTGACCTGCACCAGGAAGCACGAGTCCAAGCCACAAAGCACGTTTCGGATCAGGTCTCCATGTGGCCCAATCTCGTTTGGCTTTCTTCTTCATTGCTACGGAATCGGCCAATAAATTGACGCTATCCTTGTGTGTTAACAGTTCGTTTGCTTTAAGATGTGTTGTGTCAGACATCAACACACGAGGCTCGTTGTGTTGTGCTTTAGCACACTGAGGCATCACAAGTAATGCTGCCCAGGCAATGATATGAATGAGTCTTGGGAAAGACATGCTTCAAGCTTTCAGTTTATCAAAGAGGTTCATGATACGCTCGAGTTCTGCTTCATTGGCAAAAGGAATGCTAATCTTTCCCTTACCTTTTGGAGAACAAGTCATCTGTACCTTTGTATTGAGGAATGAAGCCAATTGATTTCTAAGTTCACAGAACTCTTCTGGTAGTTGGTTTCGTGCGATAATCTTCTTCTTTCCGCTTTCAATATCATCGCCATTCTTTAGTGCTTGTACCAGTTCTTCAACTTTTCTGACGGAGTAACCATTCTTTAGTATCTCTTTAAAAAGCTTGATTTGAAACGCTGGACTATCGAGTGCAAGCAATGCACGGGCATGGCCCATGTCGATTTCTTTCTTTTGTAATGCCATCTGAACCTGTGCAGGAAGCTTCAACAAACGCAAGTAATTGGTAATTGCCGTACGGCTTTTCCCAATACGTTCAGAAACCTTTTCTTGTGTCATTCCACTGCCTTCAAGCAGATGTTCATAGGCCAACGCAATTTCGATAGCGTTCAAATCCTCACGCTGGATATTCTCAACGAGGGCCATTTCCATGACGTTCTCGTCTTTTATCGTGCGGATATAGGCTGGGATAGCTTTCAAACCAGCTAATTGAGAGGCTCTCCATCGACGCTCACCTGCAATAATCTGAAATCTGTTTTCAGCTGTCTGACGCAGTGTAATCGGCTGGATGATCCCAATTTCCCGTATGCTGTGCGCCAACTCTTGCAGTGCTTCGTCGTCAAATTCGCGGCGAGGCTGATTGGGATTGGCTTCAATTTGGTCAATCGCTATCTCGTTAATGGTCGATGAACCTTGTGTACGCACGGCATCAGTAGAGATGAGTGCGTCAAGTCCCCGACCCAAACTATTATATTTTTTGTGTACTGCCATGTTCTGTTTCGTTGTTTCTTATCAAGAATAATGGGTTATGCATTCTTGTTAATCAGTTCTTTTGCCAAGGTGAGGTGATTCTTTGCACCTGTCGAATCAGCATCGTAAAGGATGACAGGAAGCCCATGACTGGGGCTCTCGCTTAGCTTAACATTGCGTTGAATGACAGTCTTGAACACCAGTTCTTGGAAATGTCGCTTCACCTCATCATAGATTTGATTTGCCAAACGCAGTCTGCTATCATACATGGTCAACAAGAAACCTTCAATCTCTAATTGCTGATTGAGTTTGCTTTTGATAATTTTGATGGTATTGAGTAGCTTACTTATTCCTTCAAGGGCAAAGTATTCACACTGCACAGGAATAATTACTGAGTCGGCAGCCGTTAGTGCATTGACCGTGATAAGTCCCAATGAAGGACTGCAATCGATAAGGATGTAGTCATATTCACTGCTGATGGGCGCCAAAAGATTTTTCAAAACGCGTTCCCGATTGTCAAGATTCAGCATCTCAATTTCGGCACCTACGAGGTCAATGTGACTGGGAATGATATCCAATCCATTGATATCTGTGGTATAAATAGCATCACGTACATCGGCATGATCAATGATACATTCATACAAAGAACAATCGACATCTTTGATGTCTACACCCAAACCGCTTGATGCATTGGCTTGAGGATCGGCGTCAACCACGAGAACACTTTTCTCAAGGGTGGCCAAAGAAGCCGCTAAGTTAATGGTTGTGGTGGTCTTACCCACGCCACCTTTCTGGTTAGCTAAAGCTATAATTTTTCCCATTTCGAAAAAAGTTTATTTGTGGGCAAAGTTACATAATTTAGCCGAGAAATACGAGAAATAAACCTTTTTTTCGTACTTTTGTCGCAAACTAACAATGTAAAAGATGAATATTAAGCGCCCTTTTATATTGATTTCGAATGATGATGGCTATCATGCCAACGGAATCAAGACCCTCGTTTCGTTCTTAAAAGACCATGCCGACGTGCTTGTTTGTGCACCAGAAGCGGCCCGTTCGGGTTTCTCCTGTGCCTTTTCTGCTGCTACTCCGTTGCGTTTGAAACGCCGACATAATATGGGTGACGTCGAAGTATGGTCATGTAATGGCACTCCTGTAGACTGTGTGAAGCTTGCTTTGAGTGAACTTTGTGGCCATCGGAAACCTGATTTGGTGCTCGGAGGCATCAATCATGGAGACAATTCTACTGTAAACAACCATTATTCTGGTACGATGGGGGTTGCAAGGGAAGGCTGTATGAAATATATTCCGTCTGTAGCGTTTTCAACATGTAACTATGATGACGAAGCCGATTTAAGCTATTTGCACGATGATGTGTGTCGGATTGTCGAGCGAGTCCTTGCAGAAGGCTTGCCGAAAGGAGTTTGTTTGAATGTGAACTTTCCCGCTCAACCTCCTTTCAAGGGTGTAAAGGTGTGCCGAATGACCTTTGGTAGTTGGATAAATGAAGTCGTTAAAGCGCGTCATCCCCATGGATATGACTACTATTGGATGGCAGGTGAGTGCCGAAATGACGAACCTGACGCTGAGGATACCGACCAATGGGCACTCAATCACGGATATATTGCCATCACACCAACACGCATTGATATCACCGATTATGCGTTTATAGATACCGTTAAGTCGTGGAGTCTCTAATCATCTGATACAGATATGAAATATTATCTCATTGTTGGTGAGGCCAGTGGCGACCTACATGCAGCCCATTTAATGGCTTCTTTGAAGAAGAATGACCACGAAGCATCGTTCCGTTTCTTTGGAGGCGACCTGATGTCTGCCGTTGGAGGTACGCGCGTTAAGCATTACCGAGAACTTGCCTACATGGGTTTCGTGCCGGTGTTACTGCATCTTCGCACGATATTTCGCAACATGTCGTTCTGTAAAAAGGATATCGTGGCATGGCAACCCGACGTTGTTATCCTCGTAGATTACCCTGGTTTTAACCTCGATATTGCCAAGTATCTCAAGCAACATACACACATTCCTGTCTATTATTACATCTCTCCGAAGATATGGGCATGGAAAGAATGGCGCATCAAAGCAATCCGAAGAGATGTCAAAGAGATGTTTTCGATTTTGCCTTTTGAAATAGCTTTCTATGAAGGAAAACATCATTATAAGATTCATTACGTAGGAAACCCAACGGCATATGAGATTCATGAGTTTCTCACGACATACCACACAGACTTCGATGGGTTCTGCTTGAAGCATCATATAGCTGATAATCGCCCGATGATTGCTTTGCTTCCCGGAAGTAGAAAGCAAGAGATTAAAGACAATCTTGTACCGATGTTGCGCGCCGTTCAGCACTTTTCAGACCGCTATCAGATAGCTATTGGCGCAGCGCCAGCCATTGAACCATCTTATTATCAAGAGGTGATTGGCAATGCAACTGACGTTACTGGCCTTACCTTTAACCTCATTCATCATGACACTTATGGGCTGCTTTATCATGCCGTTGCAGCCTTGGTGACCAGTGGAACGGCTACGCTTGAGACGGCATTACTGCATGTTCCGCAGGTGGTTTGTTATAAAACACCGGTGCCACGACTCATTCGTTGGGCCTTCAATCATATTCTTTCATGTCGTTATATCTCCCTTGTTAATCTCATTGTAGACCGAGAAGTAGTGCCCGAACTCTTTGCTGATCGCTTCAATGTGAGCAATATCGTGGCCGAACTCGGCTGTATTCTTCCTGAGGGCGAGGGCAGAGCGCCGATGCTTCAGGCTTATAAGGAGGTAGAAAAACGCTTGGGTGACGAGGTCGCTCCCGATAATGCTGCTCGTCTAATGGTGGGAATGTTGCGCCAGGAAGATTGTTGCAATGAGTAGATTTGTGGCTTTAGGGAAAGTCTTTTCTTATCTTAGATGATTAGAAAAGAGGATAATGGCAATATTGTTAGCATGAAAATGCCATGTGATTGCATGCTACATTTATCATGGTTGGGTCTAATCTATAAGCTTGTTTATATTCCTCTACAATGTGATGCAATTTGGATGATGATTTGAATTACATTACTTCGTTTTGTAATTTGTATCAATTCATTGCGTGGTTTGCGTCATATTGCGTGGTAATTCAAGGCAGATTATCGCGTGATTTGTGCTATTTTGTGAAATGGACAAAATCTTTTGATGTGATGAAATAAACTAAGGTGTAGTGGGCTTATTTTTATGTTGTAGAATCTTTCTTGTTGAGTTACGTCATAGTTTTTCTTAGATTATAGGTTCTTGTGTTCACTTTTAGAGTTCGATTTGCAAAAGTTGAGCTTTTATTTTGTAATTTTGCAGTCAAACAAAGCTACTGTTTTATGAAGCAAGTGAATAAGAAACTGGTTCGTGGTTGCTACGATTATCTCATCATTGCATTAGCAATGGTTGTGGGAAGTCTTGGTTGGGTGGTCTTTCTTTTACCCCATAAGATAACTATCGGAGGTCTTCCGGGTATATCTTCTGTGGTGTTTTGGGCCACAGGAATACGCGTTCAATACACCTATTTGGCTATAAACGTTGTCTTGTTGGCAGCAGCCTTGAAAGTGTTAGGACTTAGATTCTGCATTAAAACGATTTATGCTGTGGGCATTTTTGCCGTGTTTACAACCCTTTGGCAGAGTGTAATTGGCTCGCATATCATGTTTAAGAGCGAGCCGTTTTTAGCCTGTGTAGTAGGGGGATTACTATTGGGTTTGGGCACGGGTTTTAGCCTTTTAAGTAATGGAAGCACGGGTGGTTCCGACGTGATTGCAGCCATAATACATAAGTATAAAGACATATCTTTGGGGCACATTATACTCATTTGTGACCTCTGTGTCATATCATCCAGTTACTTAGTTATAGGCAGTTGGGAGAAGGTTATCTATGGATATATCGTGCTCTTTGTTATGTCTTACACTGTGGATCATGTCATAAATGGCTTTAGAAGGTCGGTACAATTCTTTGTAATCTCAGAGAAATATGAAGAGATTGGGCGTCTAATTAACAATGAAGCCAACCGTGGTTGCACGGTGATTGATGCTCATGGATTCTATACAGGCAAAAAGATGGGAATGTTGTTCATTATTGCTAAGCAGAACGAAAGCTACAATATATTTCGTATTATCGATGATGTCGACCCCCAAGCCTTTGTGAGTCAGAGCGCTGTTTCAGGCGTATATGGTTTAGGTTTCGACCGAATGAAAGTGGGAAAGAAGCATTTAAGTAAAATGAATAAAGATTGATTTGCAGGCAAATGATAAATTATGACGAGATAAAAGACAAGCGCATAGCACTTCTTCTCTCTGGAGGTGTCGATAGTAGTGTGGTGCTTTATGAAATGGTTAGCCATGGCTTGCACCCCGACTGCTTTTATATCATGATAGGACCCGAGGAGAAAGAGGAGTGGGATTGTACGAGTGAAGAAGACTTAGAGATGGCAACGGCGTTGACAAAACGCTTTGATTGTCAGCTGAAAGTCATTGATTGTCACAAAGAATACTGGTCAAAGGTGACACGATACACAATGGATAAGGTGAAGATGGGATTCACTCCAAACCCTGATGTCATGTGTAATCGTCTCATAAAGTTTGGTGCTTTTGATGAGAAGATAGGCTTTAATTACGACCTCATTGCTACCGGACATTATGCCCAAACTGAATGGAGTGATGGGCGGAAATGGCTCATAACGAGTCCTGATCCCATTAAAGATCAGACGGATTTCCTGGCACAAATCTATGATTGGCAACTGAAAAAGGCAATCTTTCCAATAGGAAACTTTGAGAAAAATGACGTGAGAAAGATAGCTGAACGCGAGCATCTTATTAATGCGAAGCGCCGAGATAGTCAAGGCATTTGCTTCTTAGGAGATATCGATTATAATGAATATGTGAGACGATATCTTGGAGAATGTATCGGTGATGTTATCGAATTGGAAACTGGAAAGAAGATAGGTGAGCACAAAGGACTTTGGTTTCACACCATAGGTCAACGCAAAGGACTTGGGTTTGGAGGCGGTCCTTGGTTTGTGGTTAAAAAGGATGTAGAAAACAATATCCTTTATGTCAGTCATGGATATGACCCAGAAACCGCTTACAAACAAAGCTTTAAGATTCATGATTTCCATGCCGTAACGTTCTGTTCTGAGGGTGTTGATCTTCCCGATCTCCCCGAACGAATCACCTTTAAGATACGACACACGCCCGAATATCTACCTGCTAAGCTTGAGAAAACAGGAGAACAATCTTATATTATCCATGCTGATAGTAAGATACATGGTGTTGCTCCCGGTCAATTTTGCGTGATTTATGACGCTGAACACCATCGTTGTTATGGGTCAGGAGAAATCACTTTGTAAACCAGCAAATACATTTCACGAAATGGATAAACTGAAATCAAACGAAGAACAGATACTTATTCGCATCACAGGACAGGACCGTCCCGGCCTAACTGCAGCCGCAATGGAGATTCTTGCGCGTTATAATGCGCGCATACTCGATATTGGTCAGGCCGACATTCATAGCACCTTGTCGCTTGGAATCCTTATTCGCATCGATGAGTTACATTCTGGTCAGGTGATGAAAGAATTGCTTTTTAAGGCTGAAGAGCTAAATGTGAACATAGGATTCTCGCCAATTTCTGATGACGAATATGAGTCGTGGGTTGATCATCAGGGTAAAAACAGATATATACTAACGGTGATTGGGCGCACGCTTTCAGCCAAACAGATAGCTGCAGCAACAAAGATTATCGCAGATCAAGGCTTAAATATCGACTTCATTCGACGCATGACAGGGCGCATAAGCATAAAACATCCTGAAAAAAATGTGCGTTCTTGCATTGAATTCTCATTGAGAGGAACTCCCAAAAATCGTTCACTCATGCAGTCAAAGCTAATGCATTTGGCCTCAGAACAAGAGATAGACTTCTCTTTTCAGCGTGATGATATGTACCGACGCATGCGGCGTTTGATCTGCTTTGATATGGACTCAACGCTTATTCAAACTGAATGTATCGACGAATTAGCTATGCGTGCCGGGGTGGGCGATAAGGTAAAAGCCATTACCGAGCGTGCAATGAGAGGCGAAATTGACTTCAAAGAGAGTTTCACTCAACGTGTTTCACTGCTCAAAGGGCTTGATATTAGCGTGATGAAAGATATCGCAGACCACCTTCCTATCACTGAAGGTGCCGACCGATTAATGTCAGTTTTGAAACGATGTGGATACAAAATAGCCATTCTAAGCGGTGGTTTTACCTACTTTGGTGAACAGCTTCGGCGTCGTTATGGCATTGATTATGTCTATGCAAATGAACTTGAAATCGACGAGAATGGTAAGCTTACAGGACGTTATATCGGTGAGATTGTCGACGGAAAGCGTAAGGCTGAGCTACTAAAACTCATTGCTCAAGTCGAACAAGTGAATCTCGCGCAGACGATAGCTGTAGGAGATGGTGCCAATGATTTACCCATGATATCGGAAGCCGGCTTAGGAATTGCGTTCCATGCAAAGCCTCGTGTGAAGGCAACGGCACAGCAGTCTATCAACAATATCGGCTTGGATGGTGTGCTCTATTTCCTTGGGTTTAAGGACAGTTATTTGGGAGAGCAAGGGAAACTGTAGCCATTCAGTCAAATGCGCTATGCCCAATTTCAGCATGACACAGAACTATAGACCTTGCGGGAACACAGCTAATATCAATGCTGTCCGTATTCATAAGAGGCTTCTTAGGCAACCTCCTTTCACATTTCTTTTCAGATTATTTGCCAGTTCCAAAACTTTGTTATACCTTTGTCGCCGTGAATGAGTTAGCAACGACATATCAGCATAATATTAGCATGCAAGGAATTTTGAAATTCTTTGCATCTTTTTGCGCCGATTATTTGGTCAATCCAAATAATTTGCTAACACACACACACACACACAGGCGCACTTAGCGTCTAACTCCACTTTTTTCGCTTTATCCTACGCGCGCGCGAAGCGTGGCGTATCTCCCATAAACAAAGGGCTTTCCGAAGTTCCCTTTGTTCGCTTTTTCATGCCCTTTTGCCGTTCAACAAAAAAACGAAATAAGAAGAAATCAATAAATATATTCACAGAACAGGCCCCGCTCTCATTTCTCTATCTAACCTCACTTCCGTTCCCGTTGAAGTGGAACCGAGAGCGGGCTTTTAATTATTTTAATTATGAACAGAAATCAAGAACAAAAAGAGAAAAAGAGGAGAGCATACTTTACTCCTGCCACCAGATTGTTCAGGATGCAGTCTGAAAGCAATTTGTTGCGAGCCTCGTTCAACGGCGGGCATGTTAGTGGGCAGACTGGCGACGAAGGTACCAACCAAGGTGGAGGACACGGAGGAGGAAGCGTAGGCGGCGATACCGGTGATGCCAAAGGCTGGGACTTATGGGATGACGACGACAGCAACTATGATGATTAGTCTTCATCGTGTTTGAAACAAAATAAAACGAACAATAAACAGAAAAGAAAGAATGAAAAAGAATTTATTTTATATGGCAGTCTTCGCACTCGTACTGGCGGGCTGCGCGCAAAACGACACAACAGGAAAAACGCCCGAAGCAGAAAAGCAGGGTACGTCATTTGTTGGCACTACGGCCATTAAAACAGGAGAAAATCCCCTCTCCCGAACTTCACTCGACTACAACCGCGCGGCGAGTACGCTTGCCTACTATTGGGAGCCCAATGACAAGATATGGCTCGACGACGACAACAGCGCCGAAACAGATGTAACCGAGAAAGCTGCCACGGCAAGCTTTGTTTTCGAAACGGGTAGCTACAATGCCGCTACATACGATGTGTATTACACGGGCAATAACGGAACATCGCACAACACAGTAACCATTGCCACTACGCAAACGCAAGGCAGCCCCAACACCACCTCGCATGTGGGAGCGGCGGGCGACTGCGGAACAGGGCTCGCCACGAGGCAGCCTAACGGGAGATATACGTTTACGCTCACACACAGAGCCTCGTATCTCTGCTTCCTGCCCCGCA
This sequence comes from Segatella salivae F0493, assembly GCF_000477535.1. Taxonomy (NCBI): domain Bacteria; kingdom Pseudomonadati; phylum Bacteroidota; class Bacteroidia; order Bacteroidales; family Prevotellaceae; genus Segatella; species Segatella salivae. Next base: position 164,984 of record NZ_AWGW01000007.1, on the reverse strand, counting down.
CTACGAATGCCACAGGCACAAATTGGGTGCTCACAGGCATTAAAGTAACTTCCGACAACAACATTGCCGGCAGCTATACCCTCACGACAACAGGTCTCACCGGCACAGGAACGTCTAACACCATCACCCTCGCTACAGGCAACTTCGACATCACCAACGCCGCCACCGACCAGGCCCGCAACGCCTCCTACATGGTGATTGCCCCGGGCACGCACGCCCTTACGGTGGAATACAGCGTACGGAACACCGTATCGGGTAATACCGGCACCATCACCAAGACGCTTGATGCCAAAGACTATCACGCCAACACCATCTACCCCATCACCGCCCACTTGTTTGAAGACTATTCGGGCACGAAATACTATCTCTGGGATGCACAGGAAGATATGTGGTTTGGAAAGACCGCCATCAACTATAATACAGGTGAATATAATACGACCGATGCACCAAAATATATTGTTGGTGCTAATCCTCAACCTGATGCTGTCCGTCTCAATAACTCGACAGCTCCCATTCTTCCGGGATTTACAATTACCTTTGGTTATGGCGATAAGTTTTTCTACGCCACTCAGTCTGCAGCGCAGTGCCCGAATATATTCGAACTGGCATGGATTTATGACAGTGGAGATGTACGGTGGGACGGCACAACACCTTTCGCCTTCCGCGGGAAAATCTATCGCGGCGGTGCATGGATAAAAAAGCTAAATGTGATTGCGCAAGAGAACTCTACCACGGTAGCAGCACTTAAAAATACTTATCCTGGTGTACATGATGGTTCAAATGATTTGGTACATCCGGATCATGACTCAGAAAAGCCCATAGTGCAGGGTATGCCTCCTGCTACCGTTATCAACAGATATTTCTATGTACCCGCATTGGGACAATATAATGGCGACATTGTCTCCTTTACCCCTTTTGTCATGCAGTATTTCGGTACAAGAGGAGTTTACACTTGCTCTACGGCTTATGATCATGCATATGGTAGCTATCAATGGTCGTTCGAGTTTGATAATGCAAACGTGAGGATTAATACGACAAACTATCTTGCGGCGGGTATTCCCCTTTGGAAAGCCCAGTAATCTGCAAATAGTAACGACAAAAAAATGATATCATAGGTTCGTCCCGACATTGGGAACCCGAAAAACGGGAAAAATCATGCTTCGGGGCATCCCGAAAGATAGAAATTCGGAAAAATAAGGTTTCGGGATGCCCCGGCGAGCTGTTTTTTGTGAAAATGAACCGTCGGGGGGCCCCGAAGCTCGAAAAATCTGAAAAACAAGCTTTCGGGGAGTCCCGAAACTCGAAAAATTTGAAAAACAAGCTTTCGGGGCATCCCGAAGCCTTAAAATCTTGAAAAACAAACTTTCGGGGCATCCCGAAACATATTTATCACTTATTAAATTATAAAACCCATGGAAATCAAAACAATTCAAAAAGACAGGCTCCACAACATGGAGCACTTCCAGTTTGCAGGCCACGTCATCGCGATGTGCGAGGAGTCGGCCATTGAAAAAATCAAGGCGGTGTTGGAACCGTTGAAGACGGCTGTGGCCGAGGAGGACAAGGCACTCAATCTGCCGCGGAAGCAGGAGGGAACGGCCGATTTGGAGGAACTCGACCGCGTGCGCGACCAGGCCTATCGCGCCCTGCAGCTGCTGATCGAGATGCACAGCTGTTCGGACGACATGACGAAGCGAAAATCGGCGCAGCAGATGAGCGACGTTCTTGGGCGCTACCCGAAATTAGCGACGGCCAACTACGACAAGGAAACGGGCATGATCAAGAACCTTGTGACCGACCTGAACGCCGCCGAACTGTCGGTGGCCGTGGCGCAGCTCGGGGCTTCGGGCAGCATCACGCGCCTGTCGGCGGCCAACTCCGATTTCGAACTGCGCTACCGCTCGCTCCTGAAATCGGCGCAGCCCTCGGGCGTGTTCGATGTCAAGGCCCTGCGTGCCGCCACCGACAAGGCCCTCAACGCTGTCATCCGCCGCATGGACTCGCTCGACGACCTTGAGCCCGAGACGCTGAAACTGCCCGAACTCATCAAGCAATACAACACCTTGGTGGATAAATATCGCCTGAAGTTGGCCCACCGCGCCGGCACTTCGCAGACGGCCCGCAACAAGCGCACGGCCGAATATGAAGCCCGCCTAAAACCCGGCTTCACAGCCTTGGAGCAGCTTTTGAAATTGGAAAAAGGCAGCCTGTCGTTCACGGGCAAGACCGAGGGCACGGGTGCCAAGCGCCACTACGAATTGGCCGTTAAGGGCCAGACGCTGCCCGACGGCAAGGCCAAGACCATTTGGGTGGACATGAACAAGGACGGTTCGCTCTTCATTTATGAGAAGAAGTCGGCAAAGCCCGGGGCGGTAGGCACGACCGAAAAGCCCGAGTATGAGATTAAGCCCAAGGCTGAAGAGTGAAAACGCAGAATGTTTTGAATGGATAAAATTGCCTTGACATATCGTTTTGATATGCTTTTTGAGAAATGCCTTTAAAAAGGACTTGGCGCAGGCTGTGTTGTGATAACACGGCCTGCGTTTCTTTCTTTTCAAAGATGTGGGATTAGGAATTACATCTATTAAATATGGAAGAGGATAGTCCTACACCAGAATTCTACAATTCTTTCATTAGGAATTATATCGATTAAATATGGAAGCCGAACAGAAATCTTTCTGTGCTTTCTTTATTCCAAACCTATCAGCAGTCCGTCTTGGAGGTCTATCCGTTCTGCTTGTGGATGACGTGGAAGTCCAGGCATACGCATAATATCTCCTGCAATAACTACAATCATTTCTGCGCCCGTATTAATGACAAGGTCACTTATAGTCAATGTAAAGTCCTTTGGAACTCCATATCGTTTAGAGTCATCGCTTAATGAATATTGCGTTTTTGCAATACAAATCGGGAAGTGTTCAAGCTGCCATTGCGAGATGCGTTCAATCATTTTAAGCGCTTGTTTCTTAAATACTACCTTCTTGGCACCATAGATTTGTTTAGCCACTGCTGTAATCTTATCTTGCACTGTGTCTGTATCTGCATAGCAATAAGTAATGTCTCGTGAAGGATTTGCAGCGATTTCGTCGACAGCCAGACGTGCTAAGTCCATACATCCCTCACTACCTTTCATGTAAGCCTCGTTTAATGCAAAGCCAATTCCCTTTTCTTTGCAGTGTTCACTGACGATAGCAATCTCTTCATCTGTATCACTTCCAAAGCGGTTTAGCGTCACAATAACCGATTGACCCATGTGTTGCATGTTTGCAATATGCTTGTCAAGATTCTCCAATCCCTTACGAATATGTTCACAACATCCATTCTCTGGGTCGCCCACTTGCATGCCTCCGTGCATCTTTAAGCCCATGATGGTGGCCACCATAATCGTGAGTTGGGGTTGTATTCCGGCTTTACGGCACTTGATATCTATAAACTTTTCTGCTCCCAAGTCAGCCCCAAAGCCTGCTTCTGTGACTACAAAGTCGCCAAAAGTCATGGCCATTTTTGTTGCTAAAACGCTGTTACAGCCATGTGCAATGTTAGCAAACGGACCGCCATGAATAAAGGCTGGCGTTCCTTCTATAGTCTGAACGAGGTTCGGATTGAGTGCATCGCGCAGCAAAACTGTTATGGCTCCGCCCACACCGAGGTCTTTTACACAGAATGGTTTGTTGTCAAGCGTGATGCCTAATAGGATATTATCGATGCGTCTTCGAAGGTCTTCTTCGTCTGTTGCAAGGCAAAGTATGGCCATAATCTCACTGGCTGGCGTGATGTCAAAGCCACTTTCACTTAACAAACCATTGGTTTTGGGCCCCAATCCTGTGGCGATAGTTCTCAAGTTTCGGTCGTTCACATCGAGCACTCTGCGCCAAAGCACCTCCTTCAATGCAAAGCCTTCGTCGTGATGTTGATAGAGATAATTATCAAGCAAGGCTGCAATCATGTTGTGAGCAGAGGTGATTGCATGAAAATCTCCCGTGAAATGAAGATTAATTTTGTCCATAGGTAGCACCTGAGCATAGCCTCCTCCCGTTGCACCGCCTTTCATTCCGAAGCATGGACCCAGTGAAGGCTCGCGCAAAGCAAGCACAGATTTATGTCCCAATCGATTCATTGCCATCGACAAACCGATGCTAACTGTGGTCTTGCCAATACCTGATTTCGTTGGACTTATTGCTGTAACAAGAATCAAATTGCTTTTGTCTACGCGGTCTTTATCTATGAGATGATAAGACACTTTGGCTATATATTTGCCATAGTTCTCAAGTTCTTCGTTAGGGATGTCAATCTTGTCAGCAATCTTTTCGATAGGTTGAAGCTGGCATTCGCGGGCGATTTCGAGTTCGGTTTTCATTTTTATTCAGTATGTTCTTTATGAATTCAATCTGCCAATGATAGGGTAGAATGTGACAACTCCTTTTTATAGGCGGTATAAAAAGACCGCAGCTTTGTCACACTTTCAATCTCGTCATGACTACATTTCTGGCAAAATAGCAAACAGAATGTCATGCAGTGATGATGAATTTGCTGTAAAAGTGCCTATTGATAGTGTTCGATAGTGTTTCGATAGCTATTTTTTCATTAGCCATAATGAGGTTGCAAAGATACAAATATTCTTGTGAATAAGATGAATTATGAATTATATTTTGTTCACAAATATAGCGAATAACAAAATGATTTGATGCAAATGGTCTTGCAATTAGACGTATTTCATGCGATGAAATGAGGCAGATTGCGCGGTGGTTTGACGCATTTTGTTTTGTTGTTTATTGCTTTCTGTTGAATTGAATGAAACGGATTGGTTTGTAGAGTGTTTCGTCTTGTGTCCTCGTTTTGACGGAAATAGGTTATTTCGCCTATCTTATTTGTTAATTATTCAATATCTTATATAACGTGGTTTGGTTTGCATTAGAGTTTAATGCATGTAACAATATGTAATTAATATAACCAAAAAACGAGATATTTATATTCAAAAGTTGATTAAAAATGATTTTTTATTATAAATGTTTGGTAGTTATATGGAAAATCATTACTTTTGTATTTGCAAATAAATGTTTTATTCATTTTATTTTATTAAAACTTAATATAAAACCATTAACAGTTTAGTTAAATAGAGTACAACTGGAGATGATTAATTAAATAAATAGAGAAAGTGCCCCCATGAGGTGCTCTCTGCTCTAAGAGTAAGGTGTAGCCTTCTCTAAAAATGTTTGCTGTTTAAAGATAATAGTAATTGTATTGTTGTATAATTTATTAATTTAAGAGAGAGAATTTATGGAAAAAAGACTCGTGATGTTTTTGGCTTCGCTCTTCCTAAGCATAGGTTTTGCGGTGGCACAAACACAAGTTTCCGGAACAGTTATCTCGTCAGAAGACAACGAACCCATTATCGGTGCTTCGATAATTGTGCAGGGTTCTAAGGTTGGTACAGTGACAGATGCAGACGGAAAGTTCTCACTTTCGGTGCCAAATGGTAAGAAAGTTGTCATCAGCTACATTGGAATGCAAGCTCAGACGCTTAATCCTAAGGCGAACATGAAGGTTGTTTTGACCCCGAACAATGCGACATTGAACGAGGTTGTGGTAACAGGTGTGTCGACTATGGACCGCCGTATGTTCACCGGTGCAGCCGATCAGATTAAAGCAAGCGATGCTTTGATAGGCGGTATGGCCGATGTTAGTCGCTCACTTGAAGGCCGTTCGGCTGGTGTAAGCGTGCAAAACGTGTCGGGAACCTTTGGTACTGCGCCAAAGATTCATGTGCGTGGTGCAACTTCAATCTATGGAAACTCAAAACCATTATGGGTTGTTGATGGTGTCGTTCAAGAGGATATCACCGACATTAGCGCCGATGCTTTGTCATCAGGTGATGCAGAAACATTGATTTCTTCAGCCATAGCAGGTCTGAACTCAGATGATATTGAGAGCTTCCAGATATTGAAAGATGGTTCAGCTACATCTATTTATGGTGCCCGTGCCATGAGCGGTGTCATCGTAGTCACTACAAAGAAGGGACGTTCGGGACAGGCTCATGTAAGTTATACAGGTGAATTTACATCACGTTTGATTCCTACTTATGGTCAGTTTAACATCTTAAACTCACAAGAACAGATGGGAATCTATCAGGAGATGCAAGACAAAGGATGGCTCAATCTCTCTGATGTGTTGAACGGAAGTGACTATGGAGTGTATGGAAAGATGTATGAACTCATCAACACTTTTAATCCAAAGACAGGCCAGTTTGGCTTAGCCAATACAAAGGAAGCACGTGATTCTTATCTACATAGTGCTGAAATGCGCAATACAAACTGGTTCAAACAACTCTTCTCTTCCGCACTGATGCAGAATCATTCTGTAAGTCTAAGTGGTGGAACGGCAAAGTCAAACTATTATGTTTCTATGTCGTTTATGAATGATCCGGGTTGGTATAAAGACTCAAAAGTGAAGCGTTATACCGCAAACTTCAATGCTACTCATCATCTACTTGATAACCTTTCACTTACTCTGTTGGCTTCAGCTTCTTATCGAAAGCAGCAAGCTCCGGGAACATTGGCACAGGATGTAGACGTTGTTAGCGGTCAAGTGAAGCGTGAATTTGATATCAACCCTTACTCTTATGCATTGAATACGTCTCGTGCTCTCGACCCAAACACATACTATCATGCTAACTATGCTCCCTTCAATATCCTTAATGAGTTGGAGAATAACAAGATAGATATGAATGTGTTGAACACGAAATTCCAGGCTGAAATGGCTTATAAGCCTGTCAAAGATCTACGATTATCGTTGATAGGTGCAGTGCAGTATGACACTTCTTCGCAAGAACATAAGATAACAGAGCATTCAAATCAGGCACAGGCTTATCGTGCAATGGATAACTCTATCATTCGAGATGCAAACCATTATCTTTATAAAGATCCGACAAATCCTTATGCATTGCCAATCTCTGTGTTGCCAAGTGGAGGATTTTATCATAAGACTGACCTGCAGAAAATAAGCTGGGATGTTCGTGCAACGGCTAATTATACACACACTTTCAACCAAGTTCATAGTCTGAATGTATTGGGAGGACTTGATGTTTCGAATGTAGATCGTAAGCGTACTTACTTTAATGGCGTCGGTATGCAGTATGATGGAGGTGAAATTCCATTCTATATCTATCAGTTCTTCAAAAAGAACATTGATGATAATGCAGTCTACTATTCACTTAATAACACTCATAACCGCACGGCAGCTTTCTTTGCTACGGGCACATATTCTTATAAACAGCGTTACAACTTGACGGGCACTTACCGCTATGAAGGTACAAACCGCCTTGGAAGAAGCCGCAGTGCACGTTGGCTTCCGACTTGGAATATCTCGGGAAGTTGGAATGCAAGCGAGGAGCCTTGGTTCAAAAATACATTTAAGAATGTGCTAACACATGCGTTATTGCGTACATCTTATTCGCTCACGGCAGACCCAGGACCTTCTACTTACACAAATTCAACAGTAATCTTAAAGTCATATACACCGTACAGAATATTCGGAACAGACAAAGAAACGGGTATAGAGATTAGCGAATTAGAGAACTCTGAGCTCACATATGAAAAGAAACATGAGTTTAATATCGGTTCAGAGTTGGGCTTCTTGAATAACCGAATCAATGTAACTTTTGACTTGTTCTGGCGTAACAACTTTGATTTGATTGGTCCGATTGCAACACAAGGTATTGGTGGACAAGTTGTGCGATATGCCAATACGGCTTCAATGAAGTCACAAGGTCAGGAACTTTCAATCCAAACGACTAATATTCGGAATCGCGACTTCACGTGGATAACTAACCTTATTTATTCACATGTAACGACAAAAGTAACGTCGTTGATGAGTCATGCGCGTACCATTGACCTCATAAGTGGTGAAGCAAGTAGTGGATTTACAATGGAAGGATATCCTCATCGCGCTATCTTCTCTATGCCATTCCAAGGACTTACCGACCATGGTATACCTACTTATCTGAACGAAAATGGTCAGTTGACCTCTACAAATATAAATTTCCAGAACCGAACGGATAATAGTTATCTTATCTATGAAGGCCCGACTGAGCCGACTGTTACAGGCTCTTTAGGAAATGAATTGAAGTGGAAGAACTGGAGACTTAATGTATTTGTGACTTACTCTTTTGGTAGTTTTGTTCGTCTTGACCCTGTTTTCAGTGCACGATATAACGACCTTACAGCGATGACTAAAGAGTTTAAGAACCGTTGGACAATGGCCGGTAATGAGAAAAGAACCTCTGTTCCTGGAATATTGCCCTATCGCGATTATCGTGACGACAGTAATTTGAGAATCGCATATAATGCTTATAACTACACCAGTAACCGCACTGCTAAAGGTGATTTCATTCGAATGAAGGAGATTTCTTTGGGATATGAGTTCCCAAGAACATTGCTTCAAGCTACTCCTTTCACGAATCTCTCATTGAAACTCCAGGCAACAAACCTCTTCCTTATCTATGCAGATAAGAAACTTAACGGTCAAGATCCTGAGTTTGTTAACGCTGGTGGTGTTGCAGCTCCTATCCCTCGCCAGTTCACAATGACGTTAAAATTAGGATTATAAACATAGAAAAATTATGGTTATGAACATTAAGAAGATTTATATATACATCTCATTGGCTGCCGTTTCGTTGGGCTTTAGCTCATGTGATGATTATCTTGACAAGCTTCCTGATAACAGAATGGAGCTTAATAGTAAGGAGAAGGTGCAGAAATTCATTGTTTCTGCATATCCTGAACGCAATGCCGCGTTGCTCACAGAAATGTATTCTGACAACACAGATGCATTCAAAGTAACGAGTTGGACGAGTGCAGGTCGCTTCCAAGATCAAGCATATTCTTGGGACGATATTACCGAAGTAGACGATGATGAGACACCACAACAGTTATGGAATAGCTTTTATAAGGCAATGTCTACAGCCAATACAGCATTGAAAGCAATAGAAGATAATGGCAACACTGAAGAATATCAGGCATCGAAAGGTGAGGCTTTGCTTTGTAGAGCGTTTGCAGCCTTTCAGTTGACAAATACATTTTGCGTTGCTTATGATGCTACAACAGCTGCTAAAGCCATGGGAATTCCCTATCCAATGGCACCTGAAACAAAGGTCGGAACAAAGTATGAAAGGGGCACTTTAGCAGCTTGTTATGATCAGATGAACCGCGATATAGAAGAAGGTTTGCCTTTAGTGACGGACAATTATGCTCGTCCTAAGTACCACTTTACACGTAATGCAGCCTATGCTTTTGCGGCACTTTTCAACCTCTACTATCAGAAATATGATAAAGCAGTGGCTTATGCTACACGCGTACTCGGTACTGATGCTTCTGCAAAACTACGTGATTGGAAAGCTTTCTATAGTCTTTCCAGCAACGGACAGGTGGCACCTAACAACTATGTTAATATCTCAAGTCAGGCCAATCTCTTGATACAAACGGCATTTTCTCAGGCAGGCGCTTACCTCGGACCATACAACTTTGCTGCTAAATACGCTCATGGTCAGTTGATTTCTGAAAAAGAAGACCTACAAGCTCAAGGCCCTTGGGGAAGTAGTTCGTCTTTCGGTTATACAGTATGGAATAATAACAGCCTATCAAAGTATTTCTTAAATAAGATTCCTTACGCTTTCGAATACACGGATATACAGGCTCGTATCGGCTATTCTCACACTGCATATCCTGTTCTTACGACTGACTTGACGTTGCTTGTACGGGCAGAAGCTAATACCATGTTAGGCAAATATGCTGAAGCTGTGCAAGATTTGAACACAGAGGTAAAGGCTTTCTCGGGTGGAAATCTTAGTGTTACACTCACTGGAATACAAGACTTTTATCGAGGAATAGACTATTATACGCCCACAGAACCTACGCCGAAGAAGAAGTTTCACACTGCGTTCAGCATTGAATCTACAACACAAGAGCCGATTCTTCAAGCGATTTTACAACTCCGTCGCATAATGACGGTGGGCGAAGGATGGCGACTTCAGGACGTGAAGCGTTACGGAATAGTAATGTATCGCCGTACTTTGAATGACAGTCGAAAGGTTATTGCCGTCACCGATACAATGAAAGAAGACGATCCGCGACGTGCAATTCAGTTGCCGCAGGATGTTATTACTGCTGGACTTCCAGCCAATCCAAGAAACAAATAACATTATTAAATGAGTAAACGATGAAGAAAATATATTTATTAGTCTTAGCAGCAATCCTGTCACTAAGCTTTGCTTCATGCTCAGAAGATAATCCTTCAGGAGACAGTATCTTTCAAAACAAGGCCGTAAAGCGTGATAATTTCGACAAATGGCTACTTGATAATTATACTTATCCGTATAATATTGACTTCAAATACAAGATGGAAGACATCTATAGTGATATGAAATACCATCTTGTTCCAGCTGATTCTGCGAAGTCAGCAAAGTTAGCTATCATCGCGAAATACCTTTGGTTTGATGCTTATGCAGAATGCGTTGGCTCAGACTTCGTTAAGGAAAACGTTCCAAGAGTTATCCATTTGATTGGTTCTGCGGCTTATAATAGTGGAGATGGAACCATGGTTCTTGGAACCGCTGAAGGCGGTTTAGTCATTACTTTGTATATGGTTAACCGCTTGACTGATGCCACTTTGCGAGATTATGCTACGTTAAACGAGTATTATTTCCATACGATGCATCACGAGTTTACCCACATTTTGAATCAGAAGATACCTTATGATGAGAACTTTCAGCATATCTCTGAGGGCAATTATGTAAGTGGTGACTGGTATCAAATACAGCAAGGGGAAGCCAATCAAAGAGGTTTTGTGACGCCTTATGCTATGAGTGAGCCTATCGAAGACTTTGCAGAGATGCTTTCGGTCTATGTAACGACATCGCCAAGTGATTGGCAAGCACTCATGCGTAGAGCGGGTTCGAAAGGTGCTCCCTATATACAGGCGAAACTTGATATTATCCGTTCCTACATGAAAGATTCGTGGAAACTTGATATCGACAAGCTACGTAGCATCGTACTCCGTAGGGCTTCTGAGATTAATCAACTTGATTTGAACAAATTAAACTAAAAGAAAAGCAGCTTATGAAAAAGATAATATTCAGTATTCAGATACTCCTTGCGACGTTGATGCTGACATCTTGTTTGCACGATGACGATGTTGTATTTGACGAATCGGCTGCACAGCGAGTGGAAAAAGCTGTAAAAGCTGATATCGCTCTACTTGAATCAGCAAACAACGGATGGCAACTTCATCTGTGGACTGAAGCTGGTTATGAGGGTGGAGGCTATACATATCTAATGAAATTCAAGGATGGTAAGGTCACTGTTGCAAGCGATATAGCTCAGCCTCAAGAGACTTCTTCATCAAGTTATGATGTTATCAAGGACATGGGACCAGTGTTAACGATTAACACTTACAATAAGATCTTCCACATGCTTTCATCTCCTTCTCAGATGGATGGTGATGGACATGGTCAAGATTACGAGTTCATCATTCAGCGAACTACGAATGATTCCATCTTCCTTGAAGGCAAGAAGTTCCATAATAAGATGGTCATGACACGCCTGAAAGACGATGTCAACTGGCAAAATTATGTCACTTCAATGCAGAAAGTGGCTGAAGAGGTTAAACAAAATTACTATTATACGAACAAAAAGGATACGTTTAATGTCGAGATTTCGGCTGATCGTAGGTTTAGTTTAAGCTATAAGGGCAATGAAAAGGATGTTCCGTTCTTCTTTACTTCGAATGGAATTGAACTGCAATCTCCCGTGACAATAGATGGTAAACAGGTTCAACATTTCACGTATGATAACGACAAACTAACGTTTACTTCGACTGATCCTGGGGCATCAAACATTGTTCTTCACGCCGACTTTATGCGCTATGAAGACTATCTTGGAACTTATAACTTCGAGTATGAAAACGCTTCTATCCCAGTGAAGTTAGTCGCTTCAGGAGACGGAAAGACGTATAAGGTCGAAGGACTTTCACCTGATTTCCACCTCACTTTCACTTATGAGGAGAAGGACGGAACGTTGAAGTGGGAGCCTGAACGCATCTATACAGCTGCTAATGGCCATGAGTTCTGGATGTGTGCAATGGCATTAGCCGATGGAGGTTTCTATTATCGAATTGATATGTTGGGTTATAACATTGCCAAAGATACGTCAAAACAGGGGGTATATCTCACGTTTACTCCAAGCTATGGTGTATTCTTTAACACCGACTCTTTCGTCATTGTAGAGTATGACGGCAATGATGAAGTGGGCAAATCTACAACACTTAAGGTCAATGGTAGTGCCGAAATACCTTATATAAAGGGTATGAAGAAGATTCAATAACGCTTAAAACAAACGAATATGAATAAAATATTATTCCACGCTTTTTGTGTCATGGGCTGTCTTTCACTATTGACAGCCTGTGAAAAAGGCGACATAACGAATGACATCGACACACATTCTGTGAAAGTGTTAGAGGCTAATACTTCCTTCGATGCACTTGGAGGTACTGATAGTATCTATGTAGAAGGCAATGTAACTCACGCTTATGCAAATGCTTCTTGGGCCAAAACGCAAACCAAAGGCAATTTGGTTACTGTTACAACTGAGCCTAATCGCGACTTGCAGTCACGTCACACCACGGTGGTTATCAAGACTTCTGATGTTGACTCTACAGTGGTAGCAATCGACCAACTCGGTCCTTACACCCAGTTAGATATGCCTGGAACTATCGTGATTGATGATGAAGCAGGAAGCGTTTCCTATAAGGTTGTAAGCACTTTCGGCATCAAAGTGTCATCAAGTGATAGTTGGATTACACCGAAATATGAACATGGTGCCTTGACCATTACTACTGTAAAGAATGATGAAGGGCATCTACGCCGTGGTGAATTCACTATAGAGAGCGAAGCTGGTAAACAGAAAGTGAAGGTCGTTCAGGTGAACTTCGATAAGGATTTGAAGGGTAAGTATTATTTGCAGATTGACGAAAAAGATAAGAATAACAAGCAGGTTACTACCTTATACAATGCTTCTTTAGAGAAGAAAGGCGATGCTTATGTGCTTAAAGTAGGTAATTCTGGAGTAGAAGTACCTGTGATTTACGACGCCGATAATGTTGGTTTGTCTATTGCTTCTGGTCAAGCAGCCGGCAAGTTCAAGCAATATTACATCGGAACAGTAGTCGGAGCATCTGAAAGAAAGCTAAGTCTTTCACCGTCAAATATAATCTCTGGTGAGTTCAACTATAGCGAAGAAGTAGCTAAAAAGGTAGCAGATCTCGATGGAACGGTATTGACTTTCGGTAAGCCTGCCATGCTAATCCTTGGTGCTTTTGATTCACCTCAGTTCTCAAACGATTCGTATAAAGCCTACTATTTGATGGGAACAAATGTCTATCTCTATAGACTTAAGCCCACAACAGCAAGTGCAAAGTCGTTTGATCAACCAACATTCAAGCTGAAATAACAGACATATCAATCTTCTTAACCAAAGCTTTGAGAGCCGAAAGAATCATTCTTCCGGCTCTCTTTTGTTTTCTGTTTGCGACTCACTACGGTCGTTTGTCATTTTAAGATGAGATGAATCATCGAAATAAATGTGGTGTCTCCTTTCACAAGTTTACGAAAATCACATCTTTACTTCATGGTTTTTCCCATGCAATATCTCTGTAGTTCTATTATGATTTAGTTTATTTCAACGCCGAAAGAGTTTTTTTCACCACGCAAACACTTAATGATATCTCTGTAGTCTAACGTGAGTTTCATCTGTTTATTTTCATCAATCATCAGCTGTTCGATGTCTTTCAAGTCTCTGAAAGTATATTCGTCAGCCAGTCTTTCCTTAATGATCGTTTTACATTCTGGTAGGAGTTCAAAAGCTTTTAGCGTTATTATATCATCTAAAATCAAGCCTACTAATACAGGCGGAACACTTGCTCCATGTTGTGAATCATGGATAATGAACTGCAAAAGTTCATGAAACCATGCCACGACTTCAGCCCTTCTCTCGGGTGTTTCGATAGCAATGCGTAGAACAGCTTCAGGGATTACCGACTTGGCGAAAGGATAAAGACCTGGTATTTTCATCTCTTCCATGAGTTTCTTTAACTGATTTTTGCCCGTGAAATAAAGCGATGGCATGATAGATTCGACAATAAAGTCGCCAATATACAAGTCATAGAATACCTCCGGTTGATGCAAACACTCTAACACACAGCCAAGACTTTCTTCGTTACCCACTACAGAAAGCAAGATGACGGCTGCTAAAACCACCGAATCTTCCTTTTGTTTCTTTACTGGAACGCGATGAAACTGTCCTAATTTATATAAGATAATTTGTTCTAAATCGTGTCTTAACTCGTCGTGAGGCAGGTCTAACAGCCTACTGAAGGTTTGCTCGTCAGGCAGTCCTTTGTCATACTCTTTTGCAAGTTCCTTGTATACCCACGGATGAATCAATGTCACTTGGCGTGGATAATCTGGGATTTTGAACGTGTATTCTGACTCTCTTTCTAAATATTCTTCTATTTCTTCTTCTTCTGTATCTTCATCAAGTATAATATATTCAACATCTTTTCCCAATGCCTTTTGGAGCAAGGGTAGGAACCGATTAAGTTCTTCTTTGTCCTTTGCACAAAGATAATGTTCTCCATTTCGGCCAAATTCGTATGCGATGTGAGGTATCTCTGCATTGTCTTCTGCCAAGAAATATTTCATCAACTCAAAGTTCTCATTAGGTTTAATACCACCTTTCTCGGCAAAATGCACGGCACCATAGATCATGTTATGCGCCTCTTCATAAGAACATGGCTTAAAATCAAAGTTGTAAAACATATTTAGTATGTCCTCAATTTCATCTTGTTTGAGATATAGTTTATAACCACAATCTTTCACACCCAAGCAAAACGAGTCAATAAGGAAAAAGGCAATGCTGATTTTTCCACTTTGATGTATGCGCCCAACGATGACAAGACCGAGTCCAATCTCCTGTATGTCGGTCGACATAAAGCATGGACCAATCTTCAATAACCGCATTTCTTCCGTGATAAAACGAGTGGTAGTGGAGGATAATTGGCTATCTTTTTTCTTGTTTTCTTTCTTTTTCATTTCTTTGGTTTTAAGGTCATTATAGGGTGAATGGTTAGCGTATATGTTGCATATAATATTATATGCTGACATGAATTGAATGTTTCTTGTCCGTGATGGCACGGAAATCTTCTTCTACAAAAATAGGAAAATAATAATCAAGAACAAAATATTTACGCTAAAAATAAGGTTATTTATAGTTTAATCTGCATCCTCTTGCATAAGTATCCTAATGAGATGCGTAGATAAAGAATGAGATTTGATTTCGTGTTTTGCATCATTTTACATTACAATTCGCGTCATTTTAGCGTGTAATAAGCGTCAAATTACCGCACAATCTATGTCAAATCATTTTGTCCTTTATAGCTGTTGGATTAATGTGGTTTGTGTTATTGAATCATCATAAATTAGAAATGGTACGCACCTTGAAATAGGGTTAGCTCATCATACCATTTGTTTCATGATAATTGTCCAATGCGTTTGTTCAGAATGTTGAACGTTGTTAATGTACAATGCCATGTGTATTATAATGATTTCTCGATGAATGTGTTTAATATTGTGATTGCCCTCATGATGCAACGCCGTAGGTTTGGTGCCAATATTTCCATGGATGTATTTGCCATTGCGAATGTTTTCAACCCACAATATTGTTTGTATTGTGATGATTATTCGATGAATGTTTTTAACATTGTGACTGGTCTCATGGTGCAACGCCGTAGGTTTGGTGCCAATATTTCCATGGATGTATTTGCCATTGAGAATGTCACAACGATGCAACGCCGTAGGTTTTATGCCGGTATTCCAATGAATGTATCTTCCATTATGTATGCCCTCATGGTGCAACGCCGTAGGTGTTGTTCTTTTGATAGCCCGGGGTTGGCGAGGAACGAGCCTACCCCGGGTAAGCATCGACAAGGAGATTCAACGCCATAGGTGTTGAGCTTTTTTTGTGAAGGCATGGTTATAACGAGGAGATTCATGGTGGGTAATGTCGAAAAAGCGCAACACCTACGGCGTTGTTCCACGCACAACATCCATTAACCCAGGGTAGCCTGTACTATCGTTTGGCAACCCTGGGCTATCAAAAACGCAACACCTACGGCGTTGAAATGTGTGTTTCATGGTGTGATTAATGTCTATACACATGTGGATTAATTGCGGATTACGCTTAAAAAGCGTAATGCCTATGGCGTTGTTCCCCACTTTCCACAATGCGTTTTATGGGAAAACATCACGGGATGCGTATCATTTCTACATATAATCTACATGGATGGCTGAATCTTTTTTCTGTGAAATAGAATGGATTCTCTTTGCCATTGTGCAATAGATTCATTATATTTGTGTGCTATATATCAATCAACAATAAAAGATTTGGGCAGGAAATGAAACGTAAGATATTGATTATCGGTGGTACAGGAACTATCAGTAGTGCGGTGACGCATTTGCTTTGTGCGCGTGATGAGTGGGAAGTCACGTTACTAAACCGTGGTAAACAGCATGAATTTTCACGTGAGGTCAACACGCTTGTAGGCGATATTCACAGTGCAGAAACCGACAAACTGTTGAGTGGAATGATGTGGGATTGTGTTGTTGATTTCATTGCTTTTCGTCCTGAACACGTAGAGAAGGATTTCCAACGCTTTGCTAATTGTACGAAACAATACGTCTTTATTAGTTCTGCTTCGTGTTATAATAAACCGCTATCAAGTCCATTTATCACCGAGTCTACAACGCTTCGGAATCCTTATTGGGCCTATTCACGGGAGAAAATTGCGTGTGAAGACCTGTTACATCATTATCATCGGGACTATGGCTTCCCAGTAACGATAGTTAGACCGAGCCACACTTATGGTAACAAGTCGGTGCCCGTGGCTATTCATGGGCAGCGAGGTAGTTGGCAAGTTATTAAGAGAATGCTCGATGGAAAGCCTGTAATCATGCCAGGAGACGGCTCGTCTTTATGGACCGTTACACACAACACAGACTTTGCTAAGGCTTTTGTTGGCTTGTTGGGCAACGTGCATGCAGTAGGCGAAACCTATCAAGTGATGAGTGAAGAGGTGTTGACTTGGAATCAAATTCATAAGACAATAGCCGACGTTTTGGGTGTAACGTTCCGCCCATGTTATGTTCCGAGTACGCTGTTGGCCTTGGCACCACAATACGATTTCAAGGGAGCGTTGTTGGGAGATAAGGCAAATTCGGTGGTCTTTGATTTGTCAAAGTTGCATCAAGCAGTTCCCGATTTCCACACTTCCATGCGTTTTGACCAAGGTGTTCGGCAGACATTAGACTATGTGATGCATCATCCAGAATGCCAACCTGCCGATGAACAGTTTGATAAGTGGTGTGATCAGCTGGTAGAAATCATGGGTGAAGCCGAAAGAAAAATTACATCTTTGACGCTGTAACAGGTTGTTTCGCATGGTTTAAAGTTTGACAATAGCTTGCAGTTGAATATCCGTTTGAGCAGAATGCGCAATCTTTTGCCATCCACTGCCAATGGTATTGCGATTGAAATAATCTGTTGTTGCGGCTTTGATGAGTAGTGTTAAGTGGCTGTTGAGCATCGTTCGAGCCATAAAACTATAACGAATTCCATGCCCAAAGAAGTTAGGAAAGCTGAAATCATAAAGCATTCCACGTTCATAAGTGCATACCCTGCTATTGTAATCTTGTGTGTGGAAATAGCCCAATGTGCCTGAAATGATGACGCGGTTATAGTCACGTTGTATGCTTTGGGCAAGCATATAACCAAAACTTCTCGTTTGTTGCATGGCATAAGTGAAGTCTGCCTGTGTGCGTAGATGCCACGAACCAGGAGAATAATCGACTTTCAAACGTCCGCGATGTTCATTTCGTGCAATGAGCATTGACTTCGTTTCATCATCACGTTGACGGTGTCTGATGCGATATTGTGCGGCACATTGTAATTGTTTTTGCTGGTAATGGAGTAGCAAAAAGCCATCAAGGGCGTGTGTTCCAGCTATAGATTGTCCGTATTTAGGCCATGCAAAGTAGGCAAAATCACCATAAGCAAGCAATGAAAAGGCACGATTGATATTCCAGTTCACACCAAGATATAGACCGCTTTCATCCTTAACGGCTCCTGCATCGGCAAAACTTCGAGCAAAAAGTCCGTTGTATTTGTAGGCATAGAAACGCTGAATCGCCACTAATTGCAAAGGGTTGGCCACACGATAGGTTAGTTTGTGGATGGTGGCAAGCGCCAGATGAGCGTCAGTTGCCAATTCACCGCTCACGCAAAGTCGGCTTCCTGTGTATCCATAGTCAATGCCCGCATTGAAAAATCTCTTACCCATGGCGGCCCAACGTTTGTAGAGTAATGTGGTGTCGGGATGCAACTCGCGGTTTAAGGTGGAGTAAAGCGCCGTGATTCCAACGTGGAAACCATTATGAAAATAATGCAGATGACCTCCTGCAACGAATTGGTCGGTGTTGTGTTTGTGTGCCATTTCGGTGGTAGTGCGATGGGCTCCACTGGACGATATGGCGGAGATTGCTCCCAAACTATCATGACATAAGGTACCATCTATTTGGCGATAGGAGAGGAAAGTGGTAGCTTCTAAATGGCGGTTCAACTTAAAAGTCGCTGCAACCCCTTGCAAATAGTTTGCTTCTGCACGTGAAGTGTGAGGACGAATTGTAGCAGAAGAGCGGTCTAAAGAGGCAATAAGCATCTGCTTTCCAAAGCCATAATCGCAGTTCATTACAAGTCCCATACCCAACCGAACGCGGTATTTCCCTATGGCAAGTGACTTTAACCAGCCTTGATTTCGAAGCATAAGATAGAGACTATTGTAGTCATATCCCAAGCTGTTTCGACCCTTAAAGAAAGGTTCTCCCGCATCGTTTGCCCCTGTAAATCCTATTTCTAACTGATGAACATAATTGAAAGTATAGCGTAACCAGTGTTTTATAGGTCCGCCAAGATATTGATTTTCCTTAAAGCCTCGGCGTGAATAAGTGGGAATGTTCATGGCTGTTACAAGCTTATGCCGGCCATAACGCATGATTTTTTGCCATGAAAGATGATGAGTTTCATTAGGTTTTCCGATATAGATAAAATAAGAAAGCAGGCGTGCATACGTGTAACCGAGAGATGGAATCATGTAAAGCTCGCCCAAAGATTGCATAGAATGGTAACGAAAAAGATATTCCATGATGTCTTCTATCTGTTGATCGCTGAGGAAAGGAAGCTGTTCTAAGTCCTCTTTTGTAGCCTGATTGATGTTTATTGGATGGTTAGCGATGTCGCAAAGCAGGTCATAATCGGGGATGTCTTCTTCGCTTTCACCTTCCATGCCGATGAGTTCTGCATAGCAATCTTCCCAGCGTTGTTCTTGTTGGGCATTGACTTTGGTTGCCGATAGCAAACCAATGAGAAGCAGAAGAAAGCCGATTCGTAGGTTCATGGCATTTGGTTTAAGGGTAATAGGTTAGGTTTTACGCAACAAACATACGGAAAAAGGAGAACAATTCCTAATAAAAAAGCGATTTTTTTAGCTTTTCATGTATTGTCATCTGATTTCCATAAAAGAACTATCGGGCACACCATAGAGAATGATGTGCCCGATATGAAGATAAGGATGGTTATCCTTGAAGTGACGAAGTCAAATGTTACATCCGAATGAGAATGTCATTACAGAGGGTAAATGACTTTATCATCATGCGTGGAATGTGGAAAGGTCCTTTGTAAAGATTGCCTTTTGCCGGCTGCGCTACAGTGCCATCGCGGTGTAAATAGCCATACCACTCGGGATAATCAGGGTCGGGGAAGTGGGCATAAGTCCATTCACTAATCTGCTGATGACGTTCTAAGTACTTCATGTTTCCAGTCGCCATGTAAGCATAAAGCGATGCAATGATGGTCTCACATTGTGGCCACCAGAACTTCATGTCTTGTGCATAGTCTTGTGAAGGCAAGCCTTTGCAGTCGCGAAAGTTAATGATTCCGCCATAGTTTTCATCCCATCCCCAGTCCCAAGACCAATCAAAGATGGTGAGTGCCATGTCTAAGAGTTTCTTATCCCATTGTCTATGGCGTGCTTCTTCCATAATAAACCAACTGGTTTCTATGCAATGTCCCGGGTTGATTGTACGTGTCATATTCGTATCAATGAATTCCCCTGCAGGACCAACACTTTCTAACAGCGCCTTAAACTCAGGGTGCATGAAGTAGTGTTGCAGTTTATCTATCGACTCATCAATTTGCTTTGTGAGCCTCTCTTCATTCACTGCATTGCGCAAACAGCTGCAAACATTGATGAGAATCATCACGATAGAGTGACCTTGCAACTGCACATTGGGCTCATATTTGGGTTGAAGGAAGCCTGGAGTTGATAGGAAACGCAGTGTGTCATCAAACACTTCGAGGGCACGTTTAGCGTAATGTGAGTCGCCTGATGCAATGGAATATTCGGCCATAGCGATAGCAGCGAAGGTCTCACTAAACACATATCGCCGCTTACGTAGAGGCGTTCCGTCGGCCGTTACAGAGAAAAACATGTGACGGTCTGTATCAAAGCAGTGTGCTTCTATAAAGTCAATGGTAGACTTTGAGGCCTCTAACCACTCACGATTTCTTTCAATGTGGTTGTAAGCGTAGGCACATATGTAGGCAAAACGCCCTTGAAACCAAACCGATTTGGTTGTATCCATGAGTGAACCATCGCGATTTAAGCAGGTGTATACACCGCCATTGACGTGGTCAACGCCATGTTTCATCCAGAAAGGCATGATGTTTTCGGTGACCTCTTGTTTGTAACGGTCAGCCCATTGCCTTAGATAAGTTTTAGGATCTATGTTCATTCTTATTGACATTTAGAATTGATTACATTTGCTAAAGAAGTCAATCGCATCGAGTTCAGCCTTCATACGCGTTTCTTCTTCAGTCGTCATATTCTGGAATGGTACGCGGTTTGGTCCGAGATCAAAGCCCATGAGCTTCATGATTCGTTTGCCTCCAACGATATTTCCACGATAATGACAGATGACATTAATAACTTCTTGGGCAAAGTTTTGATGCTTTCGAGCCGATTCAATGTCGCCTTTCTGCCAGTCTTCTATAATGGCAACCAACTCACGTCCATTGTAGTTGGTTGTTCCACCGATACCTCCTTGGGCACCCCCTTGGGCTAATGATGGTAAGATAGTTTCGTCTTGACCATGCAACATGTCGTATTTGCCGTTGGCATAAAGCCTGCATTGGTTGTACTCATAAAGGCTTTCGTAAGTATATTTGATGCCTGCGAAGTTGGGAATACGTCCATCTACGGCCTTCAAAAGGTCGACCATAGGAAGGAAAGCGCCATTAAAAGCGGGGATATGATAGTAATAGAAGGGGAGGTTTGGTGCCGCTTGAGCAATTTGTTCGCAATATTTTACGAGCTCTTCTATACGATTTATGCGTGGAAAAGGAGGTGCCATGGCACCTATTCCCCATGCCCCTATCTCGGCTGCATGGTGTGCTAACTCCACACTTTCACGCAAACAGCAACTGCCAACGTGTACAATTACCTTGAAATCTGCTGGTGCTTGCTTCACCCATTCAGTCGCTAAGGCCTTCCTTTCGTCTGTTGTGAGCATGTAGCCCTCGCCAGAAGAACCATTAATAAATACGCCTTTTAGACCATTTTTCTTTAACATTGCTCCGTAAGCAGCAATGGGTTCGAGGTTGATATCACCATTTTCATGAAATGGAGTGAATGGTGCATCAATCAATCCGATAATCTTTTCCATTGTAATCTGATTTATATGATGTCTTATATGAATTTGTTTTATGTTGTATTCAGAAAGCTTTCTTATTAGAATTTGCTTATTCCATGTTGTCGGTTTGAGGTTTGAGGAACCGCAGTTGCACAAAAAGTGCTAAGGCAACGATGGCTCCCAAGAGGGCGAAACCAAAGCCGAGCTTGTTTCCATCGGTCCATTTCCCAAGCATTTGGGTTACCAATGCGCCGGCAAAAACCCCTGTCATGTTCATGATTCCATACGCTGTGGCACGCTGTCTTGACGGAATAAACTGGCAAAGAATAGGCATGTTGTTGGCATCAAACATGCCAAAGCCTATGCCAAAGAGTAGGCCTGCGCCTACAATGGCAGGCAAGTTATGACCAAATCCTAATAATACTAAGGCTGGAATTGTTAGGCCTAAGCCAATGGCGCTGGTGTAAACGCGTCCTTTGAGATTACGTTTTACCCAACGGTCAGACAAATATCCACCCATGATTACGCCCAAGAACGAAGATGCAGCGATTGTAATCGTGGAGATAGGGCCTGCTTCTTGCATCGGAATTCCTAAGTTTTGAGCAAACAAAGTGGGCAGCCAGTTCTTCGTAGCCCAGCCTGGTAAGCTCGGAACGGCAAAGAAAAAGAGAATAATCCAAAACACCCAATTAGATAATACCGTACTAATTCCGTGCCACATACTGGCTTTTGATGTTGTCGATGCTGTGCTTTCGTGCTTCAAACCATTGCGAAGCGGTTTTTCATATAGCAGGATTGCCAGAACAATGGCATAGACTATACCAATGATTCCGAACCAATGGAAGGCGGCTTTCCAAGTTAACATGGCTGCAATAACAGCGCCGAAACCTCCTATTGCCTGTCCCATATAGATGCCTGTCATGTGGATTCCTATCGCCATGGAACGGCTTTTGCCTTCATGCCAGTCTGCCAATAGCGACAAAGCTGATGGAATATACAATGCCTCGCTTATGCCCATGAGGCCTCGAAGATAATATAATTGGTCGAAACTTGTGGCATATCCCATGGCCAAAGTTACCGAAGACCATACAAACAAGCTACCCACCACAAGCCATTTGCGGTCGAGACGATCGGCAATCATCCCTGCAAAAGGCGACACAAGGCCATAAACCCAAAGGAAAACCGCCATCAATGCGCCGAAGGCTTCAGCCTGATTGAGTTCATGAATGTCTGCTTTCATTGATACTTGCATGGTAGAAAGCATCTGACGATCCATGTAATTGAGGAGGGCAACAACCCATAACAGGGCAACAACTGCCCAGGGATAGTATTTCTTTTCAATGATTTTCATGTGAAATAGGTTACTTAAAGGTTAGTCGATAGATATCAGGCGTGCGCACACCAGGTTTCAATTCGCCTCCAATGACATAGATGTCGTTGCCATGTTTGGCTAATGTTGTTCCTGCACGTGCAGCAATCTTTTCGGTGCCAGCTATCTTCCAAGCTCCATTTTCATATATACAAATAAAGGGATTGAAACGATACCATTCAGCTGGATGTGTCATATAACCTGGTTTGGGGTGGTTTACGGCATCTAAAAAGATATCTTTGTTCACGCCGCCAACAGCCACAAAGGTTTGTGGAGTGAGACTGATAGCTGCAGCTCCTCCTAAGAAAATATCTTCGCCACCATTGTTTTTAGGTGGTGCAAGCGCTGTTGTTGGCTTGCCTAAGCATTGACCAGAGAGATTGAGTTCGCAGTCTTCGGTTGCTGTTTTGGCTGTACAGCCGCCCCATTGGCAATAGTTTCCATCAACAAACACACCTACAGGCTGACTCAATTTCTTGGGTGTGAGTGGCTGAAGTGTTTCCCATCCATCTTCAAGTTGATTGAGTTTGAGGGCGAACGTTTGCAACCCATTGCTTACAACAACTTGATTTCCATCGCAAGCACCAGCAAAATTATCCATTTTTACAGGCAATGACGGATATTGTTTCAGTGTGGCTTTACCATCTTTCAAGATGATCTCAAACGCAGAATCAAAGCTTTCATTAAGATTATTGCCTCCAATACAGAGCAAACCACTTGGGAGAGGAATGCTCACACCATAGGCGCAAGGTTGTGGAAGCTTTCCAACAAGTGTCCATTTCAGTTGGTTTTCGCGTGTGATTTCTGCAGCATAAATGCCTTGATAATAATGTTTCAGACCACCTTCTGCCGCGGGCTTCTCTGGAAAGTTACATCCCCCAGCCATTAAAAGCATATTGTCGACTGTGCCAGCAAAGCAGGCTGACACTCCTTTTTCTATTCCGGCTTCGTCTGATGGAAAGCCTTTCACATATTCAACGCGTGCTAAGTGCAACGATTGTGCATGCAGCTTAGTTTCTTTTATGAATGGATTCATCACAAGATATATGATTAATAATATTCGAATTGACTTCATAGAGCTATCTTTTTCTTAAATGTACTGCAGGGGAGTGAGGCAGAATTGATGAGGTTTGCACGCGTAAAGGGCTGCCAACCATAGCGAACAGCTCGCGGATTTGGCACTTTATCGCTGCTGACAATTACGCTTTCACCTTCTATTTCGGCCTTTGCGGCATAATAAACTCCATCATTTCCGGCTACTTCAAAACCTTGAACAGCCCCTCCTTTGGCTTGTAACCCATGCGCATTCTCAAAATAAAGGTAGACAAGATTATCCACAGCGCGAGCCTTTATGCATGTAGGTCCTTCGGAAACAAGGTGATGTTCGTAGACATGATGCAAGGCTTGAAGCGCCAAACGCTCGCCGACAGGCTGTTTGTTTCGGTAATGTACGTCTAAAGAATCACCGAGATCGCTGGTCACTGTGAGCCACGTTTCGGGAAGTTTTGCAGATAACCGCCGTTGAGAATCACGGAACTCGGGCCATGACGGGCGGTTAAGACTTGACAATTGTACGACAAGGAACGGCAGCTTTTGGCGGTGAAAGAAGTGTCTCCAGCTTTTCTCTAAGAGGCGGAATAAGCGTGCATGAAGTTCAATGTTGTGGGCATTAGACTCTCCTTGATACCAAGCCACGCCGCGAATGGCATAATCTTTTAATGGCAACATGGCTGCTTCAAACATATAACACGGCTCATAAGGGTGGCGTTGCAAGGCTGTTTTTGGAGCAAGGGCAATGTTCTGAAGTGCTCGTTGACGTGCCCAGAGCTGCCCAAAGTCGCCATGATACCAGTCATAAAGGATGGAAGGGTACTGCCATTCAAGGGTGTTTCGGTCTATCCATGATTCAGTTGTGGTGCCACCCACGGCATTACAGATGATGCCTACGGGCACTTTGAGACTATCTGCCAATGCTTTTCCAAAATGATATGCCACTGCAGAAAAGTTCTTAACGGTGTTTTCATTGGCCGTTTCCCATATATTTCCTCCCATGAGTGCCAATTTGTTGACGGCATCGAGCGTTGTTTCATCCCATTTCTCGGCATTCGTTGGGAAGCGAGTATACATATTAAAGAGGTGGAGTAGGGGTTGCTTGGCAGCGGTGGCAAGGTCTTCGTGGGCTGAAGTCGACTGACTGACGGGAAATTCCATGTTTGATTGTCCTGAACATAACCACACCTCACCAATATAAATGTGGCGAATCGTGCGTTGTTGGGCTTTTGTTACGATGTGAACCTCATAAGGTCCGCCTGCTCCCATCGCCGGAAAACTTACCTCCCACTGGCCGTTTGTCTTGACTTTTGTAGTTTCTTTTTTACCGAGGAATGTCACCTTAATTTGTTCTCCGGCATTGGCGGTTCCACGAAATACGATGGGTTCGCGTCGCTGCATCACCATTTCATCGGCATAAAGCGATGACATTTTCAGTCCACCATAGTCACCTGTGAGCGCAGAACGAATCGTTTGTGCCATGATTTCAGCACCTTCTGCATTCGGATGAAGTGCATCAGCGAAGAGATTGGGGCGAGAATAGAGGGGCGTATGTAGGTCGATGAGTTCAACATGATTAGCCTTTGCAATGTCGTGGATATGTTTTTGGATTGCTGCATGCCAATCGCGAGTGCCACTTTCAAATCGAGGATGCGTGTGAAAGATAGGCGTCATGAGACAAATCCAAATCTTGGCCTTGGGATTTTCCTTTCGAAAGGCATTAATAAGTAGCTGATAATCGCGGTTGAAATGTTGATTGTAGTTGGGCCAGTTGCGTGGGTCGGTGTCGTTAAGACCTAAGTGGATGACAACCCAATCAGGCTTAAATGCCAGCGCTTCCTTATATTCCGTTTGTTGGATATAAGGCCTGTGTCCTTCGGTTAGCAGCGTTGTACCTGAATGTCCAAAGTTTCTAACGTCATAGTTCATGCCGAGTAAACGTTGCAGTACAGCTGGATAACACGTTTGCTCGCGATTGTTGAGGCCGTAACCAAAGGTGACGCTATTGCCAACGCAAGCCACTTTGATGCGGTTCTTGCCCATGCCCAACACGGCAATGAGTAGTGAACAGCATAATATAAAACTCATTCTGAGGTGTAGTTTCATAGAGCTTTGTTGTTTCCTATTAGATGGTTACTGCCTACAAATATACCACAAATCTGATAGATGTCCAAAAAATAGCGGCGTTTTTCCTGTATCTTATACCCAAAACTCACTTTTTCATGTTGCGATTGAATTGTTAAATGTGTCGCTTGAAATAGGGAAAAGGCCTCCTGTTTCTGGTATAGAAAGTATTTGTTTCATATATAAAACAAACTAAAAAGATTTTATGTATTCTTTGTTTTTGTAAATATTGTTGGTTGGTTTTTAACATCTCAATCCTCCACCAAATAGAAATTAAAAGTTCTTTTTAGTGTATATACGGAGTCTTTTTATGGCTTCGACATCCTCACTTTCATCTCCTTATCATGTAACTCCATTCATAATGCACTCCTTTTTGAGTCAAAACACGTAGTGAAATGACACAAATTACACGATGAAATGCCATACTTTACCGCATAAAATGATGCAAAAGATTTTCTGAAGTATAGACAATCATATTTCTTTCCCAAGCAATCAACAAAATAAAGCACAACAAGTTTATTTGTTTTTTCATCGTAAAAAGGCATACATACGCCTTTGTTCACACGATATTTCACCTGTAAACATCATCTGTTTCCTATCAAAAAAAACAAATAATTATAATGAAACATCGCATAATTGCATGAAAATCAAGCCGTGGTTACAAGCATTTTACGATAAAAAACAAGGCAAACAAGCTCACATTTAGCCATAAAGAAAAAGCCAAATAGCTGAATATCAACTACTTGGCTCTTACAAAAGTGCGCCTGATAGGACTCGAACCTACACGGCATAAACCACTAGATCCTAAGTCTAGCGCGTCTACCAATTTCGCCACAAGCGCTTCGTTGGTGCAAAGATACAATAATATTTTGAGATAACGAAAAAAGGTTGATGATTTTTTTACGCTTTATACGTTGTTCAACTAAATTTATTTCAAAACGCTCTTACAATGTTATCAGCCTGTTTTCGTTATGGATAGAAGATTATAAATGTTTGGTTTCTAACGTTCACGGATAGCAGAAGGTGACTCACCTAACTGTGCCTGTACGTAACGAGTAAAGTGTGCCGGCGATGAGAAGTTAAACTTTTCACTGATTTCTAACACTGATAATCGGCGGTTACGCAAGTGCAAACGTATGTCAATGTTAACGAAATGGTGAATCCAATAGTTAGCAGGATGACCCGTAACTGTACGGCAAACGTCAGACAAGTACTTAGCCGTTACGAAGAGTTTACCGGCATAATACGCTACTTCTCTATGTGACTTATACTCGCCATTCTGTAGTAGTTTGATGAAGTCTCGAATCAAACGAGCCGACCGAAGCGGTACATGTGTGGGACCATATATACGATTTTCGAAGTCGAATACATCTAAAAAGAGCTGCAAACAACTAACAGCTAACGCGTCAAGATAATAGCTATGACCTCTATCTTTGGCTCTTTCAACAATGGCATCTAAGTCTTTTTTGCACTTGATTGCTTCCTCCTTAGTTAGCTTTAAGATTGGATTTTCCATCAATAATAACGTGCTTCTAACGCCAAAATTGACGTCGGGTGCGGCCGAATCCATAAAGGGTGCGTGAATAAAAAGCACCACAACATCGAAGTTTTCGTGTGGGGAAAAGTCCTTTATCAAGTGATGTTGCCGAACAATTAATAAGTTGTTTGCCAATAAATCATAGCGTTCACCATTGTAAACAAAGCTGCAAGAGCCTTGTAAACACAATACATGCGCGATGTAATCTTTGGTTTCTGCAGCCCCCATCTTAGTGAAGTCACTTCCGGTAATGATAGTCTCTCGGTAGTCCATAAAAAGGGAATAAATTAAATTATGAAGCTCTTCATCTTCTAAGCTCCATCACAAAGATAAATATTATAACTCAAAAGCGCTGTCAAGTTTTAAGAAAAGTTTTTATGTTTATAAACATCTCTATCTCAATATCTTACGTGCTTGTTCGATAATTGAATCATATCCCATGAAAATATCAAACTGATTAAGACCTATTTGCACATCAGGTGCGATGCCAAACTCTGTTGTTTGTTTATCCTTATCATAGATAGGGCAAGCTGAAAAGCGTACACTCCAGCCATTGGGGAGTTCACTACTGAAAGGCATTCCAGCCCCTCCACCGGTTCTATCGCCTACAATTGTAACCTTAGGACAGCTTTTCATATACTTAACGAACTCGTTTGCGGCACTATAAACGCCTCGATTTGTGAGCACAACAACAGGTTTTTGCCACCTCAGTCCACGGCTTGGACGCAGCCATTGCGCCTTCATCTCGGAGAAATCATTGTGTCCTCGTCCCGTCTTATGTTGGATATAACCCACGCAAATGTCTTTATTTGTGAAGCGAGCAGCCAGTTCTTCGGCGCTCGAAATCATGCCTCCACCATTATTTCTGATATCAATAATGAGGCCACGTGCCGTGAGAAAATACGACAAAATGTCTGTAAGATTACCACTACCAAAGCCATTTTCAAACGTAGAACAACGTATATAACCTATATTATCATCAAGTAATCTATACTTCATTCCATTCGAAATGCGATAATCTTTGCCTAGATAGGAACTGATTAATGAGTCATTCAAGTTCGCGGGATAATCCTCATGCCACGACCAATTGCGTGCAATGTCGAAGCTGGTGATTAGATTTACATGCCCATCTCGTAGCTCTCCAAGCATATTTCCAAGTACTTCGAAGAGCTGTTCTTCGGTCATTTGTGGATTAATCTGCTTGCTATAACGCTGATAAATAGCATTCCAGTCAAGCCCAAATTGCTTTTCTTTCTCACTAAAAAAGCAGTAATGCTCATCCATAATACGCCATAACGCCTTGAAGTTACCACGTGAATCATTGGTAAACTCCTCATCTTTGACGCATCCCGAAAGCAGAATCACGCTAAGAAACAACAGCAACAGCCTTATATAATGATGCAAATATTTCATCTTCTTACGCGTGTTAACTTAAAGGTTTTTGTCACTCCGAGCAGTAAAGTGTTTGTATAGGCGTGGAATTTCAACTTATTTATGTGTGCTTGCAGATACTCACCTTGATATCCTATACGGAAAACGGCATGGAAAAGTGGGAAGTCTAAGGTCAACATCTGACGCAAAGAAGGAACGTTTCCGATTGTAGTTGGCACAAGATTATGGTCATAATTGTCCTTCGAAAATATCTCATAATAAGACTGACCATAGTTAGGTGAGAACCTCAACCCTATCAAAGGAACTCCCAATTCATAACGTAACCTGAAATCACGATATTCACTTGGTCGGAAAGGATGATGGAAATCATAAGTCAATGCGGCTGTAGGAACAACGTTGATAAATAGTCGTGCCTGTGCAGGATTATTGCTATTGCGCGTATTATAAAGGAATCCGAGGTTGACTTCTGCATTCCCTCCCGCCTCGAAATGTAACTGGTTGCGCGACAAGTTCCATGTTTTGAAGAGATAATGTAACCCAAATTGGAAGTTATAATTGCTTGCAATCTCTCGGCCATTACGTGCTCTATTGTCCACATAAGCAATGTTTCCTTGATGTATTAACTCATGAATCACGCGGCTATTCCTACGTTTTCGCAGTGTATGGCTTATGTAACGAAGGTCTAATCCGACGTATTCTTCGGGGCTAAGATACGTGTCAAGAAGGTTCGTTCTGCCCCATCCTATCATCTTACTATTGGCAATGATGCGCTCATTTTGATTGCTATCATCAGATTGGGCGACAGAGATTAATGGGGAAAACCATAGTAGCATCCCCATTATTATCATATTATTTCGTGTTATTCTCATCGTCATCGGGGAATAAACTCAATTGTCCGTTGATCTCATCTATCACCTGTTGTGAGCCCTTTCCTGCGTCTGGATCAAGATTTTCAGGTTCATCCTCAGTGTCATCTTCTTCGATTTGTTCTTCAGGTTCAGGGAAACGAGTCGGTTCAAGCTCTTCAATCGTCGCAATTTGCCACGTAGATATGCGCTTACCTTTAGCCTTAAAACTCTTCTGTCCGATAAACTTCTCGGCATCAATCTCCTCATCTGGTCGTGCGGCATCATGCCCTCCATAAGTTACTTTGATGCGAGGGAAGGCCTCATCTGTAAGAAGAATAAGCTTACTATTAGGGTTTTCACCTACAAAATTCTGTGGTTTTGAGATGGCATCCATCGTAAACCGCTTCATATAGGGATAGCCTTTGTTGTCTGCATCATAGAGAACGGCGGTCCAAACCTTGTCAGCTTGCCACTTCTCTAACCTCATTATGTTGTCTGGATAATGATTGTTTGCATCGAAATTTGTTATGAAGAAGTCGTTATTATCAAGTATAACCAAGATGCGATCTTCATCAAAGAACTCCCCAAGATAACGTCCGTGCTCTTCATAATTGATGCGTTTCACATCGGGATCAAACCACACTTTCCTACCGCCGAGCGTCGAATGGCCTAAGCTTTTCAGTCCAATGCGATGCACAACTTGCTTGGTTAGGATGACACCTTTAGCCCCACGACTCTTAATATTGACCTTACTGAAGTCGCGTTCCAAGAAGATATTCTGTCGTTTTTTCTTTGGATCAGGTTCTAAAATCACTTTTATCGTCTCGGCTTCTCCATTGGGATTGGCTGTGAAATAAGTCACTTTCGACCCCGGAGTGCCCAAAGTGAGGTCATATTCGCGGTCACGTGTCATACTGGTCACGTTGAATCGCTTCATATAATAATAGCCATCACGACCATCTCTGTATACAACGTTGTAGATAGTACGCTTATCATTCCGCTTAAACACTTGCAACCAAATGATTCCTTTGCCTACAAATATCTTATCGGCAACCTTTATAATCTTATATTTTCCTGTCTTATAGAACAATATAATGTCGTCAATATCAGAACAGTTGCAAACAAATTCGTCCTTCTTTAAGCCCGTTCCGATGAATCCTTCCTGTCGGTTGATGTAGAGTTTTTGGTTAGCTTCTACGACCTTTGCACTGTCAATGGTATCAAAACTGCGTATTTCCGTACGACGAGGATGGTCTTTTCCATACTTGTTTTTAATGAAAGTAAACCAATTAATGGTTACATCCGTCATGTGGTTCAAGTCGTTTTCAATCTCAGCTACTTCTGCTTTGATGCGTGCAATGAGTTCATCTGCCTTATCTTTATTAAACTTTAAGATACGTTGCATCTTGATTTCCATGAGCCGAAGAATATCATCTCGCGTCACCTCTCGAATGAAGTCGGGCTTGAAAGGCGTTAATTTCTGGTCAACAAATGCTATGGCATCGTCCATGTTTGCAGCCTGTTCAAACTTCTTTTCCTTATAGATACGCTGCTCAATAAATATGCGTTCAAGGCTCGCAAAGAACAGTTGTTCCAACAATTCGCCTCTTCTAATCTGCAATTCCTTGCGCAAGAGTCCCATCGTTCGATCGACTCCATGACGCAACACATCACTAACGGTAAGGAAAACAGGCTTATTGTCTTCAATAACACAGCAGTTAGGAGACAGATTTATCTCGCAATCGCTGAAGGCATATAAGGCATCCATGGTCTTATCCGAAGACACTCCAGGAGCTAAATGCACTTGAATCTCAACCTCAGCTGCCGTGTTGTCATCCACCCGTTTGGCTTTAATCTTCCCCTTATCTATAGCCTTTAATATACTATCTATGAGGGTAGTTGTGGTCTTACTAAATGGAATTTCGCGGATAACTAAAGTCTTGTTATCTAACTTTTCTATCTTTGCCCGCACCTTCAACACACCGCCTCGTTGGCCATCATTGTATTTACTTACGTCGATAGCACCACCAGTTGGGAAGTCGGGATAAAGCTGAAAGTCTTCTCCTTTCAAGTATTTAATGGCCGAATCACATATCTCATTGAGATTATGTGGCAAGAGTTTACTGCTCAAGCCGACTGCAATTCCTTCAGCACCTTGGGCAAGAAGTAACGGAAACTTCACCGGAAGAGTGATTGGTTCCTTGTTTCTTCCGTCATAACTCAACTGCCAATCGGTGGTCTTTGGATTGAAAACCACGTCTAAAGCAAACTTAGAGAGGCGCGCTTCTATGTATCGTGGCGCTGCAGCTCGGTCGCCGGTGAGTATATTTCCCCAGTTACCCTGGCAGTCAACAAGCAGGTCTTTCTGCCCCATCTGAACCAAAGCATCACCTATAGAGGCATCACCATGGGGATGAAACTGCATGGTATGGCCCACAATATTAGCCACTTTGTTATATCTTCCATCGTCCATGCGCTTCATTGAGTGTAGAATTCGGCGCTGAACTGGCTTTAAACCATCTTCAATATGAGGCACAGCACGCTCTAATATCACATAGCTTGCATAGTCAAGAAACCAATTCTTGTACATTCCGCTAAGGTGATGCACGGCAGAAGCATCGAATCTGTCTGCCGGTTTATAGTCAGAGTGCGTGTCGGCCGCCTGATTTTCTTCCTCGTTTATAGCCTCGTTATCTTTTATTTCGTCGTCCATGAATTGATTGTTTAATGCTTGGTATTTATTACAATAGCTACAAAGGTAAGGAAAAATATTGAAATACGCAAATAAAAACCTTTCACGATGTCAGAAAGTTTGACGCTTGGCTGCTTGCAATAAAAAGCAACCTGCGCCTTAAAATGAATTTATATGCGGCAATAAAAGACGCTTTTACCTTGTTAATGCATAGCGGAAGCGTATAAAAACCATGCTTTTCTAACTTATGTTTTGTTGTTGATTTGGGGATGATTCAAGAGAAAAAACTTTTGTTTTTGAAACTAATATCGACAAGAAACAGCACACATTATTGTTTTATTTTTGTAAAATTAAGCTCTAATTTTTAACACTTTAAGAAACTTTCAAATAGAGATAAACGCGCAAATCGAAACGTCCGATTTCAGTAAAAAAGTGAGTTTAAAGAACAAAGACATAGATTTAAGTGCATAAAAAGAATGGTTTGGCGTTGCAATCTGCCCCACTTCACAGCATGATTGAAGCCGATTTACAACGAAGAATGAGTTAAATTACATTGCAATTAGCCTCAAAGGCATTGAAAAACCAATAAAAGCACGAGATTATCAGCCACAAATATGGAGGTCTTTTCATTCAAAAATCATAACCATCTGATTTTCATTATCTTGCAAAACGCTTAAAAACAGCTGCTATTTTAAGCCACCAAGCCTTTTGTTTTGAATAGCTTCAGGAAATCACTTCACTTGTAAATATTACTGATAAACATTAACATTTTATTCAACCCCATTATAAAAACATCGCAAGTAATCTTTTTCCAACTAAAAAAGAGATAAGAATGAGACAAAAACTTGCTTTGTTTGAAAAAATCAACTACATTTGCAGAACGAATAAAAAATTAGGAGTTATGAAAAAACATGTACTGATATTGCTCACAATTGTGGGCATTATATATGCTTGTATGGCTTTTTTCAACGATGATAATGCCCATCTTCATTAGACGGAACAGCCTGGGCAAGCCCTCAAAAGAGTGATGGCGTGAAGATATTAACGTTTAGAGAGAAAGACTTTTCATGCACAATGTTCAACAACAACAAGTCGGGAGTCGAGCATGGTGCCTATAAATATAATGCACCCAAAGTGACCTTGACGTATAAAGTGCGGGGAACGGACAAACAAAAGGTTGTGGAAGGCTATATCAAGGACAACAAACTGACGTTTGACAACTTTGTTTATACACGCCAGTAGCTATGAAACTGTGCCATGAAATGATGGTAAAAAGAAGTTCTGCAGATAGCCTGCGCAAACCAAAAGAGGGCAGAAAATAATACGCTATAAGGATATCGACAACGGGAAATAACAAGAACGGCAGTCATTTAAGGGCTGCCTTTTTTCATGATTCAAAGAAGTTGTACACCCGTTTTGTTTGTGATTATAAAAATGTTCCAGCAGAAAAGCGATTCAGTTTAGCATGAAAAGCATTACCCTTCGACGAATATAAAAAAATAATAAAAGCCGAGCCGTTTCACGATATTTATTGTATCTTTGCAGAAAAGAAATTGAACAAAAGATTATTATGGCACAAGAAGATGTTTTCAAGAAGATAGTAAGCCATTGTAAAGAGTATGGTTTTGTCTTCCCAAGCAGTGAGATTTATGACGGACTTGCAGCCGTTTATGACTATGGTCAGAATGGTGTTGAGCTGAAAAACAATATTAAAGAGTACTGGTGGAAAAGCATGGTACTGCTTCATAACAATATCGTTGGTATCGATGCAAGCATCTTTATGCACCCCACGGTATGGAAAGCGAGTGGCCATGTGGATGCTTTCAATGACCCATTGATTGATAACCGCGACTCAAAGAAACGCTATCGTGCAGATGTTCTCATTGAAGATCAGATAGCAAAGTACGATGAAAAGATTGAAAAAGAAGTTGCTAAAGCTGCTAAGAAGTTTGGTGATAGCTTTGAAGAAGGCAAGTTCCGCGAGACCAACATACGTGTTTTGGAGAACCAAAAGAAGCGCGATGCATTGCATGAACGCTATACTCAGGCCATGCAAGGCCCCGATTTGGAAGCTCTAAAACAAATCATTATTGACGAAGGTATTGTAGATCCCATCAGTGGTACAAAGAATTGGACGGACGTTCGCCAATTTAACTTGATGTTTTCTACCGAAGTTGGTTCTCTAAGTGACCAGACAAACAAAATCTATTTGCGTCCAGAGACAGCGCAAGGCATCTTTGTTAATTATCTAAACGTACAGAAAACAGGTCGCATGAAGCTTCCTTTTGGCATCTGTCAAATCGGCAAAGCATTCCGTAACGAGATAGTAGCGAGACAGTTTGTATTCCGTATGCGTGAGTTCGAACAAATGGAAATGCAGTTCTTTTGTCAGCCTGGTACTGAGATGAAATGGTTCGAATATTGGAAGAAACACCGTTTAGCTTGGCACGAAGCTCTTGGTATGGGCGATGAGAACTACCGCTTTCATGACCATGAAAAGCTGGCACATTACGCCAACGCGGCTACTGATATAGAGTTCCATATGCCGTTTGGTTTCAAGGAGGTTGAAGGCATTCATTCGCGTACTGACTTTGATCTTAGTCAGCATGAGAAGTTTAGTGGTCGTTCAATTAAATACTTTGATCCCGATAAGAACGAGAATTATACTCCGTATGATGTAGAGACTTCTATCGGTGTTGACCGCATGTTCCTTTCTGTTCTCTGTCATAGTTACACGGAAGAGCAGCTTGAAAATGGTGAGACTCGTGTGGTATTGAAGCTTCCAGAGGCTTTAGCACCAGTGAAATGTGCCGTATTCCCACTCGACAAGAAAGACGGACTGCCAGAACTTGCTCAACAGATTGTTGACGACTTGAAGTTCCATTTCAACACACACTATGGCGATCCAAAGGATTCTATCGGTAAACGTTATCGCCGACAAGATGCAGTTGGTACACCATTCTGTGTCACTGTTGACCACGATACACCAAAAGATCACAAGGTAACACTGCGTTATCGTGACACAATGAAGCAGGAACGAGTAGACATCGACGCCCTACGTGGCATCATGGAAGAGCGTGTTAGCATCTCAAGTCTACTGAAAAAACTTAATGTAAAAGAATGAAACGTAACCTATTATATATCCTGTTGCTCATGATTACCACCTGCGTGGTAACGTCATGTAAGGAAGAAGGCGACTCAAACAACGAGTTTTCTAATTGGCAATCTCGTAATAACGAGTACTTCAATAAAGTCTATAAGGAAGCTCAAACGGCTTCATCGACAAACTCAAATATCAAGATATTACGTAGTTGGTCCTTAGGAAATGAGCTTCAAAAGCCTGAAGATCACATCGTGGTTAAGGTGTTAGAGAATGGTACAGGGACAAAAACACCAGTCTACAATGATAGTGTTTATGTGCATGTTCAAAAGCGATTGATTCCTTCTGCGACTTATCCTGACGGCAAAATCTTTAGCCAGAGCTGGACAACAGAAGTCTTTAATCCCAGTGTTAGCGCTCCTATTGAGATTGCAGTAAATGCACAATGCGATGGTTTTGCAACCGCTTTGCAACACATGCACGTAGGAGACAGATGGCGAGTATATGTACCTTATGCCCTGAGTGAAAGCAATTCAGAAGGTCAATACAACCTCCCCAGCCATTCAATGCGCATCTATGATGTCACACTTGCAGGCATAAAGGCAGAGAAATAGACGATAAAACACCGCTATAAAGATAGGATATATAATATAAGGTGTAATCAACATGCACATAAGTCAACTTGACTTATGTGCATGTTTGTATTAAAACGAATCATGTGTGCACGTACACAACTGCTTGATTTAAGTCAAAAAACGACATTATTTCCATAATTTCGCGTTCAAAAATATGGCAGAAAGAGAAATCGTTCCTACCTTTGCATCGTCTAAAAGAGGTAAAAGATTGAGATAACGACAAAGGTTTTAGGTTAGACAGACAAAGAGATTAGGTTTAAAATAGGTATTTGGTTTTAGGTAAAATAAAAGATCTTCAAAGGTATTATAAGGTAAAAGATTCAGGGAAACAGGATTTAGAGAGTCACTATAAAAAGAACATAGGTTAGTCTTGAAAGGTAAATGAAAAGATTGTTTCAGAATAGATAACACATAAAGAGAAAGTAAAAGAAAACTTGATAGATTTGAGAGACAGACGGTTTCATAGGAATATGGAATCGTTTTTTTTGTGATTTACCCGAAAATCTATTAATTTTGCATCATTAAAATAAGGTATGTTAGGAAACAAAAAGAGTGAAGCGCTATTAGCAAACATCCGTAATGGCCAGCCCATGTCACAGAATGAGAAACTCAAACTGATTGTAAGTTTGAGTATTCCCTCTATATTAGCCCAGATCACTACAGTCATGATGTTCTTCATTGACGCCTCCATGGTGGGACATCTTGGGGCAGAAGCCTCAGCAAGTATAGGCTTAGTAGAGTCTACAACATGGCTAATGGGTAGTGTAATGAGTGCTGCTTCGATGGGCTTTTCGGTACAAGTTTCCCACTTCATTGGTGCGAATGACTTCTTCAAAGCACGTCAAGTCTTTCGGCATGGACTGCTTTGTGGTCTCGCCTTTAGCCTCATTATAGCCGCTATAGGCACGTCAATTCACTCCGTACTTCCATTGTGGTTAGGGGGAGGAAATGACATTAATCACGACGCCTCTCAATACTATTTGGTGTTCTCATTAACCATGCCTTTCATCCTACTTTTCCATCTTTCGGCGTCCATGATCAAGTGTTCTGGCAACATGCAATTACCGAGTTTTATGAGCGTTTTGTTGTGTGTTCTTGACGTGATTTTCAACTACTTGTTCATCTATATGTTGCATTTGGGCGTGGTAGGTGCGGCAATCGGCACCTCAATGGCATATATTTCGACTTCACTTCCGATAGCTTGGATGGCCACAAGACGTAACAAAATATTAGCACTTCAGCTTGACAACGTGCCATTTAAATGGGTTTGGGACTATGTAACTAAAGCTATTCGAATCAGTCTTCCCATGGCAATTCAGTCGGTGTTAATGAGCGGAGCACAGATTGTTAGCACGCTAATCGTGGCGCCATTAGGTAACATTGCCATCGCTTCTAACTCCTTTGCTATCACTGCAGAAAGCCTTTGTTACATGCCAGGTTATGGCATAGGCGACGCTGCAACGACTTTAGTGGGCCAGACTTATGGTGCTGGACGCAAGGACCTTTGTAAGAGTTTTGCTCACATGACCGTAGGCTTAGGGATGCTTGTCATGGCTTTTATGGGACTGATTATGTATATTTTTGCTCCCGAAATGATTGGACTTCTAAGCCCTGTTGAATCTATCCGCACGCTCGGTACAACGATTTTACGCATCGAAGCCTTTGCCGAACCCTTCTTTGCAGCGTCAATTGTGGCATATAGTATATGTGTAGGCGCCGGTGATACCCTACGTCCTGCCATCATGAATCTTGTTTCAATGTGGTGTGTTCGACTAACGCTTGCGGCATGGCTTGCCCGAGATTATGGGCTGAAAGGTGTCTGGACAGCGATGGCAATCGAACTAACCTTCCGCGGATCAATCTTCCTTTATCGCCTATTCCGAGGCAACTGGTTGAAAGGAATAAAGGAAAAGCCGACAATACAAACCGCATAATACATCCTAAAATACATATTATTATGAAAAGAATCTTTTTGTTTTTCACGGTAATGTTGCTTTCGTCACTCTCTTTTGCAACCTCCGTTGACAGCACAAATGCCGTGACTATGCTCGACTATGAACAGGCGTTGAACGACGACGATGCCCGAATCTCACTGAAAAATAATACTAAGGAGTTAATAAAAGATATTTGTTTCAACCTTACTTACATTGATATGATGGGGCAAACCATCGACAATGATAACTATTATAAAGAGGTAAATCTCTCACCAGGAGAAACAAAAACGATTACGCTTCCAGCCTTTAAAGCTGATGAATCCTATGCCTATTATAGGTCAGTGGCAAAGAATGACCAAGCAAAGACCTTCATTGTCAAATTTGAACTAAAAGACTACAATACGCCATACAAGTTGACTGAAAACGAAGACAGCGTTGAAGCAAGTTCAAAAACAACTGCACCCTATCACTCAAACAGCGGATTTTTTGAACGCTGGGGACCCATTGCAGCCTTAGGTACGGCTGTACTCGTCGCAGCGCTCTTTTTGGGTTGTTACGTTCTTGTGGGCTTTTTGGCAACGAGAAAGAAACGAAGTGCAGTCCTTTGGATCTTAATTTCCTTTGTCACCACACCATTTTTTGCGCTATTATTGCTGCTGGCCTTAGGGACAGACACCTCAAAAGAAGAGTAGATTGCAATGAAATTATTGAGTAAAATGACGCAGATTGTGGTACGAAATGACGCAGATGACACGATGAAATGACGCAAACAACAGCACCATTTGATGCAGATTACATAATGAATGTGTGAGAAACAGATGCGGCAGACGAAGTAAACGCAAACTTATTGCATACAGATGTGCTCATGATTAACTTTTTCAACCCAAATATAATTCATAAAAAGAATGATGAAAAACTTTGATTTCAAACGCTATTTAATTGCATTAAACGACTGCAACAAACTTAAATTAAAAAGTTTGGCCATAGTAGTCACCAAGCTTTCACTTTTCATTCTCGGCATTTCGACCTTGCTTTCAGAGCCTGTTATCGTGCTTCTCTTGACCCTATCCATCTATTTTTTAACCATAGATAATTCGAGATTTACCGAAAAATCAAAGCTAAGCAGAGAAGTTTCTCAGCCACCTTTCACGGCAAAGGAAAGATTGTTGGCTCAGGCTACACATCTTTTTATAAGAAACCTACTCGTATTTTTCAGTCTCACGGCATTAACCTCGCTCTGGCTTTTGCTTTTTCATGCCCTTCAACTGAACCTCAATTGGGACGTCATCATTGGTCCAAAGATTGGCATGAAGTTGTGGATGGGACTTTGGTTTATCATTTTTCTTACCACCAAACAAGTCATTGCACGCAGTAGTTTCACGGCAGCTTGGGTGTGGGGTGTTATCGAATTTGCAATTATAACAGCCCTTTTCACATGGTTAGTAATGATGTTTGAGCTTTCAATCCTATGGATATTGCTTCCTGTTGTGACATTAGTTTGTGTCATTTTTGACATGTGTTTGAGTTATAAGAAAATACAGAATACACAACAAAAAGACAAGATAAGCATCGAAATGCATTAGGCTTTTGGTGATAAAATGTGACATATTGTCACCCGATTTTGTCATAATCAAACCACGTGTCGACCTTGGCACGTGGTTTGTTAGTTATGGATTGTCTTTGGAAAAGTTCCGAAGAGTCAATTAAACGGATAAAAAATAATAATATATATACAATTATGGGAAAGATTATTGGAATCGACTTAGGTACTACTAACAGCTGTGTTGCTGTATTTGAAGGTAACGAACCTGTTGTAATTGCTAACAGCGAAGGTAAGAGAACAACTCCTTCTGTTGTTGGTTTCTTAAAGGATGGTGAGCGTAAAGTGGGTGATCCTGCAAAACGACAGGCTATTACTAACCCGAAGAACACCGTCTATTCAATCAAACGTTTCATGGGAGAGACCTATGAACAAAGCCGTAAAGAGGCAGAAGCAATGCCTTATACAGTGGTTAACGACAATGGATATCCACGCGTAGAAATAGAAGGTCGCAAATATACTCCACAGGAAATATCTGCTATGATACTTCAAAAGATGAAGAAAACTGCAGAAGATTACCTTGGACAAGAGGTTTCAGAAGCAGTCATAACTGTACCTGCTTACTTCTCAGATTCACAGCGTCAAGCAACTAAAGAGGCTGGAGAGATTGCAGGCTTAAAGGTTCAACGCATCGTAAATGAGCCTACTGCAGCAGCGTTAGCTTATGGAGTTGACAAGGCAAACAAAGACATGAAGATTGCCGTTTTCGACCTTGGTGGTGGTACATTTGATATCTCTATCCTTGAGTTTGGTGGCGGAGTGTTTGAAGTTTTGTCTACAAATGGTGACACACACCTTGGTGGTGACGACTTCGACCAAGTTATTATCAAGTGGCTTGCCGACGGTTTCAAGGCCGACGAAGGTATCGATTTGACCAAGGATCCAATGGCAATGCAGCGCTTGAAAGAGGCAGCTGAGAAAGCAAAGATTGAGCTTTCAAGTTCTACTTCAACAGAAATCAACTTGCCATATATCTCAGCTGAGGGTGGTGTTCCAAAGCATTTGGTAAAGACTTTGACTCGTGCTCAGTTTGAAAAATTAGCTCATGACCTCATCCAAGCATGTTTAGTTCCATGCCAGAATGCCGTTCGTGACGCTAACTTACAAACCTCAGATATCGACGAAGTGATTCTCGTTGGTGGTTCAAGCCGTATTCCTGCAGTGCAGACTTTGGTTAAAAACTACTTTGGAAAAGAGCCTTCTAAGGGTGTAAATCCTGATGAAGTAGTAGCTGTTGGCGCTGCAATCCAGGGTGCAATCCTTAATAAGGAGAGCGGTGTTGGAAACATTGTATTGCTCGATGTAACTCCATTGACCTTGGGTATTGAGACAATGGGTGGCGTAATGACCAAGTTGATTGAGGCAAATACAACTATCCCTTGCAAGAAGAGTGAAACATTCTCTACTGCAGCAGATAACCAAACAGCCGTTACAATCCATGTATTGCAAGGCGAACGCCCTATGGCTTCACAGAACAAGAGCATCGGCCAGTTCAACCTTGAGGGTATAGCACCAGCACGTCGTGGCGTTCCTCAGATTGAAGTTACCTTTGATATCGACGCTAACGGTATTCTAAACGTAAGCGCAAAGGATAAGGCTACCGGTAAGGAGCAGAAGATTAGAATCGAAGCTTCAAGTGGTCTTAGCCAAGAGGAAATCGACAAAATGAAGGCTGAAGCAGAACAGAATGCAGCAGCAGACAAGGCAGAACGTGAGAAGATTGACAAGCTGAATCAAGCTGACTCAATGATTTTCACCACCGAAAACTTCTTGAAAGACAATGCCGACAAGGTGCCTGCTGACAAGAAAGCACCTATCGACACTGCACTCCAGCAGCTTAAGGATGCACACAAGGCAGGCGATGTTGCAGCCATCGACAATGCAACCAATGCACTAAACACCGCAGTTCAGGCTGCAAGTGCACAGATGTATCAAGGTGGAGCACAACCCGGCGCTGATGCACAAGGTGCACAAGGTGGCCAACAGGCACAGGACAACAGCAGCAATCCAGCTGATGATATCCAAGATGCAGACTTCGAGGAAGTGAAGTAAAAGTGCTAACAAACACTAATTAAAAATAAGTAAATCCCAGTAACATAATAAGTTGCTGGGATTTTTATTTCTTAATAATAATTAAATTTTATCGTTTTCAATCGTTTTTGTGCTTATATTTGTACCATATTTGTGCCGCGACTTAATGGGAGATAAAGTGCGACTTAATTTAAAAGATAAATTGATAATCAAATAGATACAAATAGTATGGCGAGTGCAAAATTTCAAATAGAGCGGAAATGCAAAATTTGTGGTAAATCTTTTATTGCAAAGACGCTTACCTCTAGATATTGCTCTAAGAACTGTTCTCAAGCTGCATACAAACAAAGAAAAAAGGAAGAGCTGTTAGATGCATTGAAAAGGGAAAAGGCTGCAAGAGTTCCGAAGAACCAGCCCTATCTCTCAATAGCTGATGCAACTGCATTATTTGATATTGGACGAGATTCCCTTTATCGTTTAATCAGGAATAAACAAGTCCGTTATTATAACCTCGGACTAAGGATGATACGTATTTGCAAAGCTGATTTACAAGAACGCTTTAATCTACGTCCTTACGATGAAAGAAGGAAAGAGAAAAAATCGGAAGTTAAGACTTATCGACTTGAGCCAGAAGATTGCTATACGATAGGAGAAATAGCCAAGAAGTTTGGTATCCATGATAGTACTGTATACCTGCATATTCGCAAATATTCTATTCCCACAAGGCAGATTGGTAATTATGTCTATGCCCCAAAATCAGAGATAGACAATTTGTATAAACACTAACCCACATATATAATGAGAAAGGAACTTGACAATACAAAAGCAACAGTACGATTGCGAAAGAGTGCCTATCGAAAAGA
Organism: Segatella salivae F0493; assembly: GCF_000477535.1. Classification (NCBI taxonomy): domain Bacteria; kingdom Pseudomonadati; phylum Bacteroidota; class Bacteroidia; order Bacteroidales; family Prevotellaceae; genus Segatella; species Segatella salivae. Next base: position 121,962 of record NZ_AWGW01000007.1, on the reverse strand, counting down.
ATGGTACCTGTATATAGAAAGCTATCCTGTGAGAGTAGCTGGCAAAGATACTCCACAGAGAGTGCGAGAGTATCTAAATCGAACTATCACAACTCCTATTTGGGATAAAAGCAGAACTGCTCGTACAACCGAAGCAACTCAAACATTCAAACCTAAACGAGATTTGAATGGAATTATCTTGTGCAAAAGTGAGATAGACCAAGAGGCCTGCATCTATGCAGATAGTGTTAGAAAACTTAGGCAGCGTGAATATGATAATGCAAGCTTGTATAGTGACACAGAAACAGCACAAGCAGAACAGAAAGAACGATTACAACAAAATTTCATTAAGTACTTTGATAAGGTGGCAGATAAACGACACAGTAATAGTTCCCTTTCAATTCAAACAAACTGGGAACGAGTACATGTTTTGTTGAAAATGTTTGCTGGAGACACGCTACTCTTTTCACAGATAGATAATAGATTGGCAGAAGATTTCAAGTATTTCTTGTTATCCGCTCCTTGCGGTGGAAGTAAAAAGGGAACAATATCACGAAACACAGCTTCCACATATTTTTCTATTTTTAAGGCTGCACTCAAACAAGCATTTATAGACGGATATTTAACCATAGATTTATCTGCAAAAATCAAAGGCATACAGGAACAAGAATCCCGAAGGGAATACTTAACTCTTGATGAACTTAATAAGTTAGCTAATACTCCTTGTGAACGTGATGTGCTTAAACGAGCAGCACTATTCTCAGCTCTGACAGGATTAAGACATTGCGACATTCAAAAACTAAAATGGAATGAAATAGCCATAGAAGGAAACCAAGCCAAACTTCTCTTTACTCAGAAAAAGACAAAAGGGGTAGAGTATATGCCTATCTCGGAACAGGCGTTTAAGCTTTGCGGAGAGCCAAGACAACCAGAACAACTTGTTTTTGAAGGGTTACCAAATCCTTCTTGGATTTCTCGTCCATTAAGGGCATGGATTGAAAAAGCTGGTATTCAGAAACACCTCAGCTTTCATTGCTTTAGGCACACATTTGCTACCCTTCAACTTGCAAACGGAACAGACATTTATACTGTAAGCAAGATGCTTGGGCATACAAATGTCAAAACAACTCAAGTATATGCAAAGGTTGTCGATGAAAAGAAAAATAAAGCAGCCAATGCTATTCAAATAGATATTGAAAATGATAAAACTGAATTCGACAACATAATATGAATACCAAATATTTTGAACATATTGTAGTATATCTGTCCGTTCTTGTTGTTTGTGTCATTATTGCATTGTTTGCAAGAGTGGTTGCCTTACGTTTAGGGGTTGATGAATTTACTGCACAAATAGTCTTTTGGAGTGTTATTGCCATAGGCATCATCATTTATTCTATATTGTCTATTTTGGTAGAGGGACTATTTACGGCATTAGCCAAGTTTTTCTTTCCAAAGAAACAAGAAGAGAAAATAAATGATAATGCATCTGACATTGAGGTAGGACAAATCGCAGAAGGTTTTAACGTAGATAAATCATCCCCCTCACAACTTCAACAATCAACAGACTTTGACTTAATTCGACAACGGCAACAAATGTTAATGGACCAGAAAGTACAAGATAAACGTGCTATAGCTATTAAATATACTCAACAGCAATTCGCACCTTATGTTTCTGACAAAGATTTGCTCAGACTTTGTGAATATATAGAGTTGTACTCCGCTAGGCTACCTTTATCACACGTTGAACCAATTAATATCAAAGGTTTAGTTGCCTTAGACCTGTTTCATTTTGGTTGGAATATATGGAACCATTTTAGAGTTGGCAAACAAGATGAAATTTCGCAGTTCCTTAAGCAGGTTTTTGCCATCACATTCAAAGATGTGGAAGTTGGAAGCATAAAAAGCCATCTCCGTGATGATGAGAAGAAAGGCACTATACCTATTGTACAAAGCCTTTCAGACCACCAAATAACAGAATAACACACAAACCTATTGTGTTTTTATAGTGTTTCTTCAGTGTCTTAGGACACAGAGGAAACACTTTTTTCATTTGCACCGTAAAAATTAATAACAAGTATTATGGTACAAAATGAAATCACTTTTGAGAACTTGCCAAAGGCAGTTGCTCACTTAGTCAGCGAAATTGCTGAAATCAAGAATTTAGTATGTAAAGGACAAACACCTATTGTCCCTCCCAAACGTATTCCTATTGGAATAGATGATGCGTGTAAACTAATAAGGAAAGCCAAGCCCACAGTTTACACCTTAGTACGAAAACGCTTACTACCTTGTTATAAGAATGGTAAGCAACTCTATTTTTTTGAAGATGAGTTATTGGCATGGATTGAAGGAGGTAAGAAAAAGACTGTTGCCGAAATCAACGAGGAGGCAAAAACTTTTATCTCTGAGAAACATTCTGATTCTTCCCTTTTATAAATATATTGTATTATGGAAAAGGAAAGAGCTGAAGGACGAGCCAAGCAATCTAAGAATGAACGCATAGAGCAATTCTTGAAAGAGCATTATATTTTTCGTTTTAATACAGTTAAAAGTAGAACAGAGTTTCGAGAACAAGATTCTAATACTTCATTCCGTCCTCTTACTAAGTATGATATTAATTCTATGCGTCGGCTGGTAGATGGGACTTTGGGAATATATACTCCAGTTGATAATATTCGAGCAATATTGGAGAGCGACTTTTGCAATAAAGTTAACCCCATTCGTGAGTATTTGTTGAATCTTCCCAAGCCTAAAGGTGAAGATGAATCTGAAATCATAAGGTTGGCAAATTGTGTTGTGGTGAGAAATCCTGATAAGTGGAAACACTACTTTGTAAAATGGCTTGTTGCTGTTGTTGCCAATGCTATGGATGATTTACAGTGTCGTAATCATACATGTTTAGTTCTTACAGGTGAACAAGGAAAATTCAAAACAACTTTCCTTGATTTACTCTGTCCAGAAGAACTGAAGAGTTATCTTTTCACAGGAAAGATTGACCCACAAGGAAAAGATGTACAAACACTGATTGCGGAATACCTTTTTATTAATATTGACGACCAGCTAAAGGCACTCAATAAGAGAGATGAAAATGAATTGAAGAATCTGATAACGACACCAAGAGTAAAATATCGTAGACCATACGACACTTACATCGAGGAGTATCCTCACTTAGCAAGCTTTATGGCATCAGTTAACGGTAATGATTTTCTAACAGATCCGACAGGCAGTCGTCGCTTTCTACCTTTTGAAGTTGAACATATTGATATTGATGCAGCTAAAGAGGTTAATATCAATAAGGTGTACTCCGAAGCAGTTGAATTGTGGAGAGTTGACTATCATTACTGGTTCAATGAAGAGGAAATAGCTGAACTGCATCAAGAGAGCGAAGGGTTTCAAGTGCAGACTGTTGAGTATGAAATGCTTCTTAAAGGTATGGAAAAACCAGCTGTAACCGAAGAAAGTTATATGACCACTTCTGAAATCTTGAACTATTTGCGTGGATATACAACGCTTAACCTAAGTGAAAGGAGAATGGGAGAAGCCTTGAAAAAGGCTGGTTTCTTGCGGAAATCCAAAAGGATAGGTGGCAATCCAATGTATGTCTACCATATACGCAAGATTGTTCCCAATCCTTTTATTCAAAGTTACAATACTAATTATTAATACTACTTTACTACAAAGAGAGATAAAGCATTGAAAGAAAAAAGATTAGGTCGTAGTAATCAGCAAAAAAGGGATTTACTACCTATTACTACCAATAATCAATATATGTGTAAGTAGATTACTACAAAATAAATAACTACTACATATTTTTCTTTCACTGTCAACAACTTACGATAATATCATCTTGTAGTAACCAACAAACTTAAAAGTTACAAGTATGACAATAGATGAAATTAAAGCACTATCAATTAGAGACTACTTAGGTAGTATGTCTATATACCCAACAAAGAATTATAGCTATTACGGGATGTATAAAAGTCCATTCCGAAATGAACATACTCCAAGTTTCAAAGTTGATTATAACCAAAATCTATGGTATGACTTTGCCCTTGATGAAGGTGGAAGTCTTATAGATTTAGTTATGAAATTACATAATTGCAGTTTAGTACAAGCTATAGAGTCGTTTAATGGCAAACAAAATAACCTACCAAAATTTTCCATAGCTAATAGCAAAACGAACTCTCCAAGCCAATCACGTATAGAGATTATCGGCTCTACCAACTTATGTCATCCGAATCTCATAGAATATTTCACACATAGAGGAATCAATCTGAACATTGCGAAAAAATATTGTAGGGAGATCCATTATAGAATTGGTGATAGGAGTTTTTACGCAATAGGCTTTTCAAACAATTCTTATGGGTATGCGTTGCGCAATCCGTACTTCAAAGGGTGTTTGCCTCCTTCCGATGTGTCGTATGTTCCCAATCCTTCAAAACAAATCAATCTATTTGAAGGTTTTATGGATTATCTTAGTCTGCTTACGATGAGTCCAGATGAAGAGAAGAAAGCTGCACTGATACTTAACTCGATTAATAATATCAAAAAGTCAAGATTTTTCCTTTCGAAGCACAAGCTCATCTATTCATATTTAGATAATGATGAAGGAGGAAAGCGAACTTTAGAACAACTCAAAAGAGACGGTTTTGATGTTCAAAACTGCTCTTCCGTCTTCCAGAATTATAAAGACCTAAATGAGTACTTATGTGCTGAATTCAAGCATTCAGAGAAAGCAAAAAATAAGAAAACCAAAGGGATTAAGCTATGATTGTAGGATTTGCTTTGCATAATCTATTTTTCGGGGAGCAAGTTTATGTTTTGGGCATACCAAAACCACTTGCTCCACCTCCTGATAGTCGTTGCAGAGGATTATCCCGCTGGTCTCCATCAAATCAAATTAAAGAAACAGGTATGATAAAAACAGAATATAAAAAAGGTGGTCGTCCAACCAAAGGCGCAGCCGAAAAGAAGAAATACCGTATCACGGTGAAACTGAATACGCAGGATTATTATACACTCAAAGGCAAAGCCAAGAATGCAGGAATATCCATGAGTGAGTTTGTAAGAAAAGTTCTTGAGAAAGGAAATGTCATAGAACGGCTGACCGTAGAGCAAGCAGACTTCATCCGCAAGCTGTGTGGAATGGCAAATAATCTCAATCAGTTGGCGCATCGCGCCAATGCGGATGGGTTTCATGCCGTTGCTCCTTTCCACAAAATCATCATTGGCAAGATAGATGAAATATTAAATCTGATACGAAGATGATAGCCAAGATAATAAAAGGTTCAGGCTTCAAGGGTGTAATCAATTACATCCTTGACCCGAGGAAAGGAACAGAACTTATAGACAGTTCCGGAGTGAGAACAGACAGTATCAACCATATTGTTCAAAGTTTCATCGACCAAACAGAACTGAATCCACGAGTAAGCAAGGTTGTGGGGCATATCTCCCTGAGTTTCTCGGCACAGGATTCTTCCAAGCTCAGTAATGAATGGATGGCGCAGATCGCTCGTGAATACATGGAGAAGATGGGAATAAAAGATACGCAGTACATTATCGGTCGCCATTTCGATAAGGAGCACCCTCATGTGCATATGGCTTTCAATCGGATAGATAATAACGGCAAAACTATTTCTGACCGTAACGACCGATTCAGAAGCGAGAAGATTTGCAAGGAACTGACCGCCAAATACGGTTTGTACTTTGCCGGTGGCAAGGAGAATGTCAAGGAACACCGCCTGAAAGAACCCGATAAAACCAAATATGAAATCTATCAGGCATTGAAAGCAGAAATAGCTCGGTGCAGGGATTGGAAAACCCTCCTTAGTCGTTTGGAAAAGCAAGATATTGATGTCCGCTTTAAGTACAAAGGCAATTCACAAGAAGTGCAGGGTATCATCTTTGAAAAGAACGGTTATCTTTTCAACGGTTCAAAGGTGGACAGGAGTTTCAGCTATTCCAAGATAGACTTTGCCCTGCAACAGAATAACAGAGAACACGGACAGCAGATGCAAGGAACGATAAATCTTATATCTAATGTTGCAGATGTTACAAGCGAAATAGCCAACGACCTCATCGAAGGAGGATTGGGATTGTTCCAGACTCATGGCACTGTCCCAGCGGAAGTTTACAACACACTCGATAAAAAGAAGAAAAAGAAAAAACGTAAAATACATTTATAACTATGGTAGATAATAATACATTTATTCTCTTTGAGGAAATCAAAAACAAGCTGGAGACAATTTACAGGGAACTAAAAGAGTTGAAAGAAAAGGAGAACGGTTCTGTTTCCCTCCCCGTTCAAACTACACCAGCACAAACTGACGAGCAGAAGGAACAGAAATTGCTCAATCAGTATGAACAGCGGACAAAAAATGTGCTCAACGAGTACATTGGTGTTCAAGTGCGCATCAAGGACGAGGAGGCTAAATCCATAGACAAATTGGTGGCAAGCGTCTTGACCATGTTGCACGAGTGGCAGGAGCAGAAAGAGCAGCCAAAGCAACAAGAGCATATCCATAGACACAGCTTTGACATCAAGTCGTCGAAAGTCTTTATTACTGTGGTGGCAATATCTATGCTTTGTTTTGTTTCTCTGGTCGGCAATTACTTCTTGTGGCAAAGTAAACAGAAATACAAGGATGATGCCTTGAAATTCCGAATCATCAGAGTTTGGGGAGGATGTAGCCCAAAGGAAATCCTATGGCTTAACGATGTATTTGACATTCATCGCAATGAAAAGATTATCAAACTAATCAAGGAAAAAGCAGATGATTATGACATGGAATTGAAGCAAAAGGCAGATAGCTTGATGCAGAATAACCTGCAAAATAAGAAAAACAAATAGTGCTGAATACATAAACTTTAATAAGACCTTAATTCCGCAGCATTATTCCTTGTGATATAATTTTATACATTGAGATGACTTTTTGGAGCTTTATACATTGATGCGAGTTTTTTTGGGGGGGCTTGCTTAGGCGTAAAATCCCCCACCCAAACCAATGGGGAATGTGAGAGTACAAAGACATGCTGTCCTCTTGATGGAATCTCACATTGGTGTTTCCGTCACGATTCTCACCTCCGACTATGATTCCCCCAATGGAAGCCCAACCAGGGAAATAGCCAAAATCCTGCTTATAAGAATACTTTGCATCGAACTTGTGGGCTGGAATAAACTGATGATCAAAGTCTAAGTCAACATGGCTACTTGTCTTTATAAGCCCCATTCTCCGTATCATCCGTAAAAGTAAGGTATTCAACTTCTGTGCCGTGTTGAAACTATACGACTTGTCGGAGGTCTCGCTCTTATAGACAACACTCTCTTCGGTAAGCTCCTTTAGTCCGCGCCCAACAGTGTCGGCACCGGGTAATAGCGTATCAGGTCTCTGTCTGAACTGCCCTATAAGCACATTGATGTCCTCAAGGCATTCTCCACCACAAAGGTAGCTGAAGAAGAGAGAACCGAAAATACTATCATGGCTGAATGCTTTGCCACTACTTCCACGTTTGCCCAATACAGATTCAGTAAGTTTTTCAAAGCCCAACTTTGAGAAAACGCCCATGATGTGATAAATTCCTCCGAAAGAAGTGATATTCTCGTTTTTAATTGCTACCTTTGTCATGTCAGATATTTTATTTGTTTTTTTTGTTGGTAGCACCAAAATAGGTGAAATTTCTGACATATCCAAGTGTTTTGAGAACATTGTTTCTCAGGCACTTGGAGTTCTTACAAGAATTTATGCTGCGGAATTAAGGTATTGTATTGGCTTTATGATCTTTATATCTTTGTAGCATAATTGGACGAATAAATTGTCATTTGAAAATAAAGATAAAATGGAAACAAAGCAACTTACAAGTATTCCCGAAACGATGCTGATCCCTTTATGGGCTAAAGCAACGGAGTATAACCATCCGAGACCAATCCTATCCGACCCCTTTGCTGCCGAGATGATAGGGCAAGTGGACTATGATTTTACCAAATTTAAGGGTGCAAAGATGTCTCAGGTGGGCGTGTGTGTACGTGCGAAGCTGATAGATGACGAGACAAAAGAATTCTTGGCCCAGCACCCGGATGCCGTAGTGATACAGTTGGGGGCTGGTATTGATGCCCGTTATCAGCGCTTAGGCAAGCCGAATGTCGGTCATTGGTACGATCTTGACCTGCCCGAAGTCATTGCCATCCGCCGTCAACTCCTGCCCGAAACCGAAAAGAACACCTACCTGTCCCTATCGCTTTTTGATGAAGAATGGATTAAAACGGTAAAGAAGCACAATGCTCCTGTGCTCATCATACTTGAAGGTGTGCTGATGTATTTCGATGAAGAACAGGTAAAAAATTTCTTTAATATGGTGTGTTCGCAACTCAATAACACCACCATCCTTTTGGAAATTCTGGCGTATATGCTCGTAAAACACGCGAAACAACACGATGCCGTAAGTAAGACCGAGCATAAAGCAGAGTTCAGATGGTCGATATTGAATACTGCGGATATGGAACAATGGCACCCACATTTGCATCTATTAAAGGAGTATTATATGAGCGATTATGATCAAGGACGTTACCCCTTCCTCTTCCGGATGCTCTATAAGGTACCTTCCTTTTACCGTCGCGGTAACCAGCGTGTAGCAAAGTTCTGTATTTAGACAGGAGCAGAGGTCATTTCTCATCTAATAAGTTGGTAGGGAATAAGAAAACTATCGTTTCTTTATATTGAGCACAGGAAAAATCTAAGGCTATACTTGGAATAACCGAAAAGTCATAACACAAAGAGCCACGCAACCTCAAAAATTGCGTGGCTTCTTTCCTTTTTCTTTGAACGAGTAGGCAACCAAAGAAAAGAAGCAAAAGAAAATCGCAAACTTATGTATTAGGGATTACCTCAATTCCGCAGCATTATTCCTTGTGCGGTACTTTATATATATTGAAGTGACATTTTTGGGATTTATCCATTGATATGGGGATTTTCTGGGGTTCTTGGTTCTTGCATAATCATGAAATCCCCACCCAAACCAATGGGGAAGTATGATAACCACAAAGAAATACTGTTTATTCAATGAAGACTTCAGCGTAGTAGGTTTTATTTGTATATAGGTTCAGAACGTTCTGCCTTCCAGTGCGCACCCATTTTGCTGGCACGCTGACAAAATGCAGGATAAAGGCTTTCAGCCTGCTTGTCTTTTTCAACGGCTTGACCTTCTCGCTGATATGACGGACGAGATAGAGATAGAAGTTCTTCAGCATGGCGGTAACCATCATGAAAACCATGTTCTCAGCCATGAAGGAAAAAGGCAGATGCGACCATCCGAAGTCATTGCTCTGTATGTCGAAGTTCTTTTCGCTTGCTCCACGCTCATTATAAAATGTAATGATGTCTTTCTCGGTAGATGTCCAGTTGTTGGTAAGTATACAGCGGTATGTGTATATCACTCCGAACATATCCGTCCGCTCCCTGCCGTGCTTGTCTTTCAAGGGACTACGCTGTACGACAAGCCTGTATGACTTTCCTTCGATGAGGTTGTCCATGTTGACAGAGGTGACATCGCATTTCTCATAACCAACCTCAACACTCTTCCATTCTTTCAGCCGGCGGAACTCCTCGTGTCGGCTGCCACAGTTGGCAGCACGTATATAGAACGTGTTGCAGCGCTGCTCTACGGTTTGGATGATTTCCTTTGAGAACGACCCGCAGTTAGCACGGAAACGCTCTATTACCACACCAAGTTCTGAGGTTACACGGTCCATAATACGACGGAGCGTGTCTTCTTGATGGAATCTCACATTGGTGTTTCCGTCACGATTCTCACCTCCGACTATGATTCCCCCAATGGAAGCCCAACCAGGGAAATAGCCAAAATCCTGCTTGTAAGAATACTTTGCATCGAACTTGTAGGCTGGAATAAACTGATGATCAAAGTCTAAGTCAACATGACTGCCCACCTTTATAAGCCCCATTCTTCGTATCATCCGTAAAAGTAAGGTATTCAACTTTTCTGCTGTGTTGAAACGATACGACTTGTCGGAGGTCTCACTCTTATAGACAATATTTTTCTCGGTAAGCTCCTTTAGTCCGCGCCCCACGGTGTCGGCACCGGGTAACAGCGTATCAGGTCTCTGCTTGAACTGCCCTATAAGCACATTGATGTCCCCAAGGCATTCTCCACCACAAAGGTGGCTGAAGAAGAGAGAGCCCATGATACTTCCATGGCTGAATGCTTTGCCGCTACTTCCACGTTTGCCCAATACAGATTCGGTAAGTTTTTCAAAGCCCAGCTTTGAGAAAACGTCCATAATGTGATAAATTCCACCGAAAGAAGTGATATTCTCGTTTTTAATTGCTACCTTTGTCATGTCAGATATTTTATTTGTTTTTTTTGTTGGTAGCACTAAGATAGGTGAAATTTCTGACATATCCAAGTGTTTTGAGAACTTTGTTTCTCAGACACTTGGAGTTCTCACAAGAATTTATGCTGCGGAATTAAGGTATTAATACAGCCCAATGTTGTTTTTGAGCCAATTCAGTTCTTTCTCTATGCTTGGATTATTTAGGCCTAAACTCTGAGCTTTTTTCAATGCATAAAATGCATCCTTGTATAGCCTCATAGACGATAGAGCCATACCCATGTTTGAATAAATTTGTGCATCTGTATATGGAGTACCAGGCATATAGGGTTCGTTTAATGCTTGCTTAAAAGCACTAACAGCCTCTGCATATGCCTTTTGTCTATAGTAATGGACTGCTTGATTGAAGTAGGTTGTTCTACCACCTGCAAGTTGCTTAAACCAACGCATACGCATGCCGACCTCTGGATGCTCCATATCAAAATATCCCATGTGGTCATTAGGCTTTGTAAAGCCGCACTTTTTTGCAACCTTTTGAGAAGCAATGTTGTCCTCGCTAATGTCAAGCATTATCTGCTGAAATGAAAAATTTTGAAGAAGGAAATCAGACAGTGCAGAAACTGCAGATGATGCATATCCTTTTAGTCTATGAGATGGATGAATTGCATACCCTACATTCCACATTGGCATATTGGTGTTTGTATTCATCATGGGTTCAGCTGAAATAAATCCAACTTCATTACCCAGATTGTCGAATACAATAAAGTTAAGTGCTTGCTTTTGCAAGTTAGCATTCACGACATACTGACAAAACAATCTAATATTTGCAGCATGATCGCTACGTAATACATAGTACTTCTTCACATCGTTATATCTAAAGAGCTCTTCAACGAACCATACGTTGTTAGCTGTCAAGAAGTGGAGTGAACATGCTCCACAATCTATTACATTAGGAATATTCGGTGCCATATTATTATATCGTTTTTAAGTGTTTTGAATTCAGCATTTTATTTATATGAGGATAATCAGGCATATCTAACTGCCCGATTTTACTTAGACTACCTACAATTATTAGTTTTGACTTTGCCCGAGAAAAAGCAACATTCATTTTATTGGGATTGTACAGAAATTCCGCCATCTCCTTCATATACATCATGTTGCCAGATACGAGAGAATAAATAATTACTTCTCGCTCTTGTCCCTGCATTTTATCAATCGTATCAGAAGCGATATTCTTGCTATCTTCCTTAGAAATATCTTTATGCTTCCTGATTGAACGTCGGATGTTTGCTGTTTGTGCACGAAATGGAGATAAAACGCCAATTTCTTCTGCACTTACTCCCAGTGAAAGAAACTTTGCAATCGTATCAGCGATGAATGCAGCCTCTTTATCAGACACCTGTTCTCCTTCATCGTCTATTTCATGAAGTATCACAGGGGAATCAAAACTATATAATGGGTTACTGCAAATGAGTGCATTACTGTGACCTTGCTTCATTGCATGCAAATGACCATCATAAAAAAGTTCTGACACAAAATCGCAGATTGGTTCACACATGCGGAAACTTGTGTCCAGCATAGTGCAATTGTTGTCTGATATTAGAGTTTGGAAAGCTGACTGTCTTAATTCAGGCTTAACTTTCTCAGAGGAGACGATTGGTGGCAATTGCTTATGATCGCCAGCAAATATTACTTTCTTTGCTTTTATCATACCCATTAATGCCAGAGGAATTGTCATTTGTCCTGCCTCATCGATAATTAAGGTGTCGCATTCCAAACCTCTTGCTCGGCTTGTATATAAACAATGAGGAGTTAGACCTACTAACCAATTTATATTCTTCTTGGCAGTTTCAATTAGAGCATAAACATTCAAGCGTAGAATATTGGTAATACCATATTCTTTGCCATCAGACAACACTTTGCTAGTTGGCGCATTATATGATTGACCAACTTTTAGTGTAAGGCATTGTGGAACAAGTTTCAGCAATTGAACCATAGCATTGTTAATAGCCATGTGGTTTGGTCCAATTACTATAACATTGTGTTTAAGATCAAAAATTTCTTCTAGCATTATAATACCAAGCACAAAAGACTTTCCTGTTCCTGGAGGGCCTTGAATCAAGTAATAGTCTTTTGCTTGCATGCTATTTAGTATTGCTTCTTTTTGTTTAGGGAGAAGCGACAATTTGAAACTGCTTTCTGTTTCCGCAAGGAACTTTGCATACTTTTCCTTGTCCTCAAACGTTGGCTGAGGACAACTATTTATGATTAGTTCTTTCCAAAAGTTATCATTGCTTGCAGGCAAACTAAACAGGAATGGATAATAAACATGTTGACGCAAATCTACTTTATCTTTGTCAAGCAGCAGAGGAACATCATAATAGGCATCTAAATCAGAAGGCATATCTGGCGGAAAGACTTCAAGGATTATAGCATCGTCTCCATCAAAGGAATTCAATCTACACTTTATACCAAGCATAGAAGTTTCTTTATGGAGGATTAGGCACTCACCTTCCTTAAAGTCTGCAAGATTCACCCCTACAGAGACTTTTAACATGTTGTAATTATCTTCGGACAGACCACCAAAATTCTTATCAAGATAAACATCTTTGATAGCTTTCCTTTTCCGAATACGGTCTTTGGTGGAAAGTTTCATTGTTGCTTCCCATTTTGCCTGTGCAGCTTCTGCTTCTAAGTTAAAGAAATCCTCAATATCCTTTTTGCTTATAGGTTCTTTGACTTGATGAATATTCAAATCCATGCCATTAGAATACATATGGCTTGTTTCTGCCATTGAATTTGTATTGTATTCAAAAGAGGGTTCTATGGATATTTTATGTGTCGCATAAAGAAGACTATCAAGTACAAATTGTACTATGTCTTCTTGAAATCCAACTGTATGAGTTAGTTGATATGATACGTTGTTGAATGTTAGCTGATATGAATCTTTGGCTAAACCGTTATGTAATTTTTCACCATATCCATCATGTACAATAGTTGCTATGACACGCTTTATCGCAGGCGTTTCAAAAGCCTGCAGATCCGCGAGATAATTTGTGAAACGATTTTCGCATATTACCTCAAGACCGTCGTTATTGATAGCGTATTCTATTGCTTCGTATAATTTCATATTGCTAATTTCCCATATGATTTAATAAACATGTATCTATTAACCCCAATTCAGGATAAGAAAGGGTTGTTTTTTGCCTTAAAATAGTTTCAAAGAAAGTCCAAAAAGAGGATTATTTTTCGTATATTTGTTGTTGAAAACCAAACAGATAATGATAAAACAATCCTCTATGAAACTTATCAGCAAAGTTACGGAAATTTATTGTATTGCAGATGATTTCTGCAAAGAATATGAGTTGGAATTGAACAAAAAAGCACTTTCGCTTTCAAATCCCTCTCCAAACACCCCTAAAACTCGCAATAGAAAGGGAAGAATGAGCGATGCAGAAATGATTACCATTCTTGTCTTGTTCCACAGCAATACGTTTCGCAATTTCAAACATTTCTATCTCTTCTACGTCTGTCGAGAACTAAAAGAAGAGTTCCCCAACCTACTTTCGTATACTCGCTTTGTGGAACGTATGCCACGAGTGGCAGTTCCACTTTTGCTCTTCCCTTAATTCCGCAGCGTTTTTCCTTGTGAGAAAATTTTATATGTTGAGATGTCTTTTGGGGGCTCTATATGTTGATATGAGGTGCTTCGGTGTTTCTTGGGTCTTTTCTAAGCATAAAATCCCCCACCCAAACCAATGGGGAAGTATGATAACCACAAAAAATGATGTTTATTCAATGAAGACCTCAGCGTAGTATGTTTTATTTGTACATAGGTTCAGAACGTTCTGCCTTCCAGTGCGCACCCATTTTGCTGGCACGCTGACAAAATGCAGGATAAAGGCTTTCAGCCTGCTTGTCTTTTTCAATGGCTTGACCTTCTCGCTGATATGACGGACGAGATAGAGATAGAAGTTCTTCAACATGGCAGTAACCATCATGAAAACCATGTTCTCAGCCATAAAGGAAAAGGGCAGATGCGACCATCCGAAGTCATTGTTCTGTATGTCAAAGTTCTTTTCGCTTGCTTCACGCTCATTATAAAATGTAATGATGTCTTTCTCGGTAGATGTCCAGTTGTTGGTAAGGATACAGCGGTATGTGTATATTACTCCGAACATATCCGTCTGTTGCTTGCCATCCTTGTCTTTCAAAGGACTACGCTGTACGACAAACCTATATGACTTTCCTTCTATTAAGTTGTCCATGCTGACGGAGGTGACATCGCATTTCTCATAACCAACTTCAACACTCTTCCATTCTTTCAGCTGGCGGAAGTCCTCGTGTCGGCTGCCGCAGTTGGCTGCACGTATATAGAACGTGTTGCAGCGCGACTCTACGGTTTGGATGATTTCCTTTGAGAACGACCCGCAGTCAGCACGGAAACGCTCTATCACCACACCAAGTTCTGAGGTTACACGGTCCATAATGCGACGGAGCGTGTCTTCTTGATGGAATCTCACATTGGTGTTTCCGTCACGATTCTCACCTCCGACTATGATTCCCCCAATGGAAGCCCAACCAGGGAAATAGCCAAAATCCTGCTTGTAAGAATACTTTGCATCGAACTTGTGGGCTGGAACAAACTGGTGATCAAAGTCTAAGTCAACATGACTACCTGCCTTTATTAGCCCCATTCTCCGTATCATCCGTAAAAGTAAGGTGTTCAACTTCTGTGCAGTGTTGAAACTATAAGACTTGCCTGATGTTTCGCTCTTGTAGATAATGTTCTCTTCGGTAAGCTCCTTTAGTCCGCGTCCCTCAGTGTCGGCACCGGGTAATAGCGTATCAGGTCTCCGCTTGAACTGCCCTATAAGCACATTGATGTCCTCAAGGCATTCTCCATCACAAAGGTAACTGAAGAAGAGAGAGCCAAAAATACTTCCATAACAGAATGCTTTGCCGCTACTTCCACGTTTGCCCAATACAGATTCGGTAAGTTTTTCAAAGCCCAACTTTGAGAAAACGTCCATGATGTGATAAATTCCTCCGAAGGAAGTGATATTCTCGTTTTTAAAGCTACCTTTGCCATGTCAGTTTTTTGCTTACTTGTTATGTTTGCAGCACCAAGATAGGTGAAATTTCTGACATATCCAAGTGTTTTGAGAACTTTGTTTCCCTGGCACTTGGAGTTCTCACAAGAATTTATGCTGCGGAATTAAGGTAAGAGGGAAAAATTCCCCTCTTATTAAGTATTTTATACAAGAAAATTTACTATATTTGCAAACAATCATATAATATTTATGGAAAGTCCAACTAATAGAATTAAAGAGGTGCTTATCGAGAAAGGGATTAAGCAAACATGGCTTGCAGAGAAACTCGGTAAGAGTTTCACTATAGTGAACTCATACGTTTGCAATCGTCGTCAGCCAAGCCTTGAATTGCTGTTTCAGATAGCGGAGATCTTGCAGGTGAATCCAAAAGAATTGATTAACACACCAGATGAGTAACTTTATTATGGTAGAGCATAAAAAATCTATTCGTTTTTTCAACGACCGTGAAGTTAGAGCGGTGTGGGACGAGAAACACAGTAAGTGGTGGTTCTCTGTGCTGGACATCATTGCTGCGATTAACGAGCAAGATGATTACCAAAAGACGAGAAACTATTGGAAGTATCTCAAAACCAAACTAAGAAAAGAAAATAGTCAGTTGGTTAGTGCTACTAACCAACTGAAGCTAAAAGCCTCTGACGGGAAGTCTTATAAGACAGATACGTTTGATGCAGAGGGTGTAACCCTTTTGGCAAAGCATATCAACAATACCAAGGCAACAAGCTTTCTTGACTGGTTCCTTTATAGTGATAACACTATTGACGGACAGAGCAAGAAAAAGGCTTATCAGCTTTTTGAAAGTGGTATCTTAAAGACTGTAGACCCAGGTACAATCAAATGTTTACAACAAATACACGCTTATCTCTTTGGAGGACTGTATGACTTTGCAGGACAAATCCGTACCAAGAATATTTCAAAAGGTAGTTTTACCTTTGCTAATTGTATGCATTTCCCTGAAACCCTGCAAACAATAGAGCGAATGCCCGAAACTACTTTTGATGAGATAATGGACAAATATGTTGAAATGAATGTTGCGCATCCATTTATGGAAGGCAACGGTCGCAGCACTCGCATTTGGCTTGACCTCATGCTGAAGCGTTCTCTCAAACGGTGTGTAGATTGGAGTCAGATAAATAAAAACGAATATCTATCTGCAATGCGTGAAAGTGTTTCTGATAGTACACACATCAAGGCTTTAGTGCTACCAGCACTCACTACAAAGATTGATGACAGAGAAATGTTTATGAAGGGTATTGACTATTCGTATTATTATGAGCAAGAATAAATTAACGAAGATAAAATCAATAAGTATAATGTTATATGGAAAATTACCAATGGATTTTTGATGGCATAGGAACTACCATTATAAGTACAATATTAGGACTAATCTTAGGGGGAACTATCGGTTATAAAATAGGTATCCACCAAAGGACTAATTTGAACCAAACTGCAGGTGATAATGCTACCCAAAGTCAATCAGGAATCGTAAATAACTATAACGGAAATGAACAAAAGTGAACAAACTGCAGGCGATAATTCTACACAAGTACAAGCAGGTACTGTGAATAACTACTATAATACTACAAATATAGTCGGAATTGATGAAACACGTGCTCGTGATATTTGTAAAGAAGAATATGCTATTGCGAAAGCTAATTGGACTCATGAAGCTCAAGGTATTGCGCAAGAGCGTGTGATGGCATTAGAAGATAAAATAATGCCAAAGATGAAACAACATGATGAGACTCTAAGAATTTTCGGTGATCCTGCTTTTCAATTAGTTATAAGAAAAGCGCAAATGTCAGCAGCGTCAAGTGGAGAAGAAAGAGACTTAGATATGCTTTCAGAGTTAATTGTGCATCGTGCTGAGCAAAATGGTAATAGAGAAAGGACGTTAGGAATAACAAAAGCAATTGAGATTATAGATCAAATTCCAGAATCCAGTTTAGTAGGGTTGTCTATTTTCTATGCAATAAATTGGTATGTTTCAGAAGCTTTTGATATACATATACAATTAAGAACTCTTGATTATTTATATAAGCAGATTCTTTGTGGTGTTAATTTACCTATAGGTAATCAGTGGATTGAGAATTTAGATGTGCTTTCTGCAATCCGAATCGGTTCATCAGGAATAGAATCATTCAAGAAGATGGAAGAATTCCTATCGGATAAATTAAAACACTTGCCTATTGGAATTGAGTGGAAATCAGTGGAATACAACGAAATCCTATTAGAATTTGGCGCTGTTGGATTAAATGATCCTAAAGAAAAAATCGAAGTTTCTAATGAGCAAAACGGAGGAAATACAAATACAGTGAATCTAACTTTACCTCTATTTAAGGAACATCCTCTTAGAGAAGGTTTCCTTTTATGTACGTATTCACCTGAACTTTTTGCGGAAGGAAATACTATTACAGCAACAGTAAATATTGGATCACAAGAATTGCAAATACCATTAAATCGAGAACAATTTCTTGCATTTAAACATCTTTCGGAAATAACGTACAAGGATGGACGTAATATTGATTCATTAAAAACAAATCTTATCAAAGAATGGGATAAATTTGAAAATCTCCGAAATGCGCGTATATGGTGGAATCAACTGCCTATGTATTTTACTATAACTCCTATTGGAGCTGCTATTGCAAATGCCTATATTAGGACTAAATATCCTACAATTCCAAGTATGTATTAATTTTTGTTATAAATAAGATGATAACATCCAAGATGTTTTCTAATCGATACTACTCAAATTGAGGAAACATTTTTGTACCATGTAAATATAAATCATTGATAATCAATACAGGCTATATTTGAGGAAGTGAAGTAAAAGTGCTAACAAACACTAATTAAAAATAAGTAAATCCCAGTAACATAATAAGTTGCTGGGATTTTTATTTCCTAATAATGACGAGTTTATCAGCACAAATGAGGCTATTACATAAGCCAAGTTTTACTATAGGCTGTTACCCAAACCGAAAGGAAAAAGGGGGCATGAGAAACAAAGTAGAAAGAGTTTATATAAAATATAGTATAGATCGGGACGCAGATAAATTTGTTCTGATACTGACAAGAGCTATGAAATACACTGTATAATTGCAAATAATAAAGTATGCATTACGCGGTATTAAAAATATTTACAAATGCTTTTAACTGGCTTACATATTTGAAAAGAGAGACATATCTAATTCCAAATAAGTGCTGTTTTTTGACGATTTGCAATCCATTGGCTATCAAATCATTATGAGAAATGAAACAAGAGATAAAGACAAACAACGCTGAAAAATAGTATAAGTTCTATCGAATTACTCTGTAATTTATCTCAAATTACTACGTGATATGCGTCATTTCATTTTATCATTTATCACTATTGGATTGATGGTGTGTGTAAAGATGAAGTACCACCATATAGGAACTACGCGAGGAAAACGCGGTATCAATAGCGTTGAAACGATGTTGTGAGGTTATAAAAAGAAACATGCGAAGAATAAATCCCTCGCATGTTACCTTATATTTTGGTTTGATTTGTCTTGTTATCCAAACATCTGTAGCGAATAAAGATAGATGACTGATGCAGGGATAGCCATGAGAGAAGAGTCGAATCTGTCGAGCATTCCGCCATGACCAGGCAAGATTTTGCCACTATCTTTAATGCCTAAGGTTCGTTTGAAAAGGCTTTCAACGAGGTCGCCCCATGTGCCAAATACAACTACTATGAAGCCTAATCCGACCCAACCTGTTATAGATAGTTGTGACATTTGGCAGTTTGTGTTCGAAAAATAGCCTATGATTGCGGCAACAATCATAACGAGTATGGCTCCTCCTACACTTCCTTCCCAACTCTTTGCAGGGCTAATTCGCGGGAAAAGTTTATGCTTTCCGAAGAGAGATCCACTGCAATAAGCGCCTGTATCATTAAGCCAAAGGAAGACAAACACACACAAAGGGAGTTGCATATTGTATTGATAGGTGATGCCATTTGGGGCTTGTTCAAACGCAAGTACATTCAACATGGAGAACGGAAGGGCTATGTAGAGCTGAGAAAGCATGGCATAAGCCCAGTCGTTTATTGGGTCTTCTTGCTTTAAGTAGAGTTCACCAATGAAGAGATATACTATCGACAGCAGGTAGGGAACAAAGATAACGAAGTTTGAAGTGATGCCAGTTCGTATGGCCGCTACAGCCAAAAAGAAATACACTCCGGCTATCGTTGTGATAAAACGATTAACATTTATGTTCTCCCTTTGATTCACAAGTCCAGTAAACTCCCATATCGTCAGCCCCGTAATCACGGCAAACAATGCCACCATTGTATGTGGATGCATGATGCCACCCACCATGATAATGACGAAGAGTGCACCTACTATGGCCCTCACAATCAGGTTTTTCATTTTGTCACTCATTGCTCTTTTCCTTTTCTAATGATGCTTGATGTTCGGCTTCGGCTTGCTTAACAGCGTCTGGCATGTCTTCAAGTTTAGGCGCATTAGCCTCATTCTCGTTGATGATTTCCTGTGCTCTGCTCACCCATGGGCGTTCACCGAAGATATTTTCTACGTCTTCTGCATAGATGACTTCACGTGAGATGAGTAGCTCAGCTAACGCTCTATGTCCCTCCTTATGATGTTCAAGTAGCTCCTTAGCACGTGCATATTGCTCGTTAATCATCTTCAAAACTTCGTCATCAATGACTTTAGCTGTGGTCTCAGAGTAGGGGCGTTGGAACTGATATTCTTGGTTGTTGTAATAACAAATGTTAGGAAGTCGGTCGCTCATACCTGCATAAGCAATCATGCCATAAGCGCTTTTAGTGGCGCGTTCGAGGTCGTTCATCGCACCAGTAGAGATATGTCCCGTGCACAACTCCTCTGCTGCACGTCCTCCAAGCAATGCACACATCTCGTCAAGCATCTGTTCTTTTGTTGTAATCTGTCGCTCTTCAGGCAGATACCAAGCAGCTCCGAGTGCCTGACCGCGTGGTACGATGCTCACCTTTACAAGTGGATTGGCGTGCTCACAGAACCAACTTACCGTGGCATGTCCTGCTTCATGGAATGCAATCGAGCGCTTTTCAGCGGCTGTCATCACCTTAGTCTTCTTCTCTAATCCGCCAATGATGCGGTCAACGGCATCGAGAAAGTCTTGCTTGCAGACTGTTTTGCTGTTATGACGAGCTGCAATCAGTGCCGCCTCATTACATACATTGGCGATGTCTGCACCCGAAAAGCCCGGTGTTTGGCGTGCCAAGAAATCAATATCTAAGTCTTTATCCACCTTCAAAGGACGCAAATGAACTTTGAAAATGGCTATACGTTCAGCCAAATCTGGTAGATCTACGTTAATTTGTCGGTCGAAACGGCCTGCACGAAGCAATGCTTTGTCAAGCATATCTGCGCGGTTTGTTGCTGCAAGTACAATGACTCCACTGTTTGTTCCGAATCCATCCATCTCGGTAAGTAAGGCATTCAACGTATTCTCTCGTTCGTCATTACCTCCCATTGAGGGGTTCTTGCTGCGGGCACGACCTACTGCATCAATCTCATCTATAAAGATAATACACGGTGATTTCTCTTTAGCTTGCGCGAAAACATCACGTACTCGGCTGGCACCTACGCCTACAAACATCTCAACGAAGTCCGAACCACTCATTGAAAAGAAAGGAACACCGGCCTCACCTGCCACAGCTTTGGCCAACAAAGTCTTTCCAGTACCCGGTGGTCCGACTAATAATGCACCCTTAGGTATCTTTCCTCCCAGCTCAGTATACTTCTGGGGATTCTTTAAAAACTCTACAATCTCCTGCACTTCTTGCTTTGCTCCCTCTTGTCCGGCTACGTCTTTAAACGTTATTCCGAGGTCGTTCGCCTTCTCATACAGCTTTGCTTTGCTCTTTCCTACACTGAAAATGCCTCCTCCTCCGCCGACATTTCCACCGCCACTCATACGTCTTAGCAGCCAGAAACCAAATGCACAGAAGAGTAATATCTGTAGTGTGTTGACGAGAAGTCCATTAAAGAAGCTATTGCCGGAATCGTTATCATAACTATAATCGACAAGTTTCTTGGCCTTTTGTTCGGCATTTAAGAACCTTTCTACTTCGTCAACAGAGCCAAATTCCACGTTAACATAGGGATTCTTTCCTACCTGTTTAGCATTCAAATGGAATACATCTTTGACGTGTTTTGGGGCAACATACATCTTCAGTTCACCCTTATCTTTGTTGATAACGACGTTTGTTGCGTAACCTTTTGCTACATATTCCTTAAACTTTCCATATGTAGTTTCTTTATTAGTCCCACTGATTGCCGCCAAGTTTCCACCTCCAGAGAGCAGAAACACGCCTGCAACGATAGCCACTAATATGTAAATCCAGTTCATATTAAAGCGTGGCATCTTCGGCTCTTTGCCGCTTTCCTTATTATTAAAGAAGTTCTTTTGTTCGTCCATCTCGCTGTATTTGTTTCTGTTGTATATGGGAATTACTTCATCAAATGGTGTGCCAAACGTTTAATCTAAGTTCGGAATATTTGTTAATTTGGCATCTTCCCAGAGCGTTTCCAAGTTATAATATTCCCTCGTTTCAGGCATAAAGATATGTACAAGCACATCAGAATAGTCGATAGCTACCCATTGATTGTTGCCAAGTCCAGCCACATTAATGGGCTTTTCGCTTAATTCCTCGCGCACCATATCACTGATTGAGCCTGCAATAGCCTCAATCTGAGTCGGTGAATTGCCTTGACAAATGATGAAATATTTGGCAATTGCGCCATCAATATGTTTCAAATCAATGATTGTAATGTCTTGACCTTTCTTCTCTTGTATACCTTTTGTAATTGTCTTCACTAACGTTTCAGTTATTCCCATCAATTGTTTCTTTATTTAATATATGTGATACTATTGTTTCATGGGCAAAGGTACACAATTTTAAGAGATATCATCCATAAAGCAAAGTCTATTTTTTGGTTTCGCCATTTTTTTGGAAAAAAAGTGCTTAAAAGTTTTGATTGTTTTGAGAAATGTACTAACTTTGCAGACGCAAATCGGGAGTTTACTTGATGAAGCTATTGAAATAGTGGGATATGGTGTAATGGTAACACTACAGATTCTGGTCCTGTCATTCTTGGTTCGAGTCCGAGTATCCCAACGTTTTGAAGCTAAACAGCACATGTGTTGTTTAGCTTTTTTCGTTTGTTAGAATGTAAACCCAAGATGGGTTGACCTCCATTCTTTCTGAATAAAGGTCAACCAATGCATTAATCTTCGTCAGTTTCGCCTATTGTTATCGTATATTCGCTCATGAAACTGGCTCCCGGGAGAAGCTTGTTCATCAGATATTTATCTTTAAACTCACCGTCATAGTCTGCCCAATCGGCAATACCATACCAGGGTTCAATGCATACAAACGGCGCATTCTTGCCGTAAGGACTCCATATTCCAACTGCAGGCGCCTTGAATTCTACGCTTACTTCCGCTTTGTTTTCATGGTTAAGCAGACTCACTTTGTGCAGTTGTGAGTGGTCAAAGATAAGGGCATCGTCCTTAAAAAGCTCCTCGTCAAACGACAATATCCCTTCTTCCGTGACAACAGCACTATGTTCGGGGGTGACACATCCTTTCACATTACCAAAAATCCGACGTGGTTCCGTGTCGTCAAGTCTTAGTCGTCCGTGCATGGGTTCGCTCGGAAGAAGTCCTGGAATGAGGAAGGCGGGGTGGCCACCAATTTGGAAATACATCTCCTTTCGCCCTGTATTCTCCACATGCCAAACCACTTTTATCTTGTTTTTTGCCAGCCGATAACTCACTGCCAGATTGAAATGATAGGGATAAACCTTAAGCGTCTCTTCGTTTTCATGCATTGCATAGACCACCTTTTCCTTGCCTTGAGCCACCAAAGTGAAGCCGGTGTCGCGTGCAAATCCATGGCGTGACATGTTAAACTCTTTGCCCTCAATGCGACAAGTGTCGTTCCATAGTCCGCAAACAATAGGGAAAAGAATAGGGGAGTGACGTCCCCAAATCGATGGATTGGCCTGCCAAAGATATTCTTTGCCGTCACTATCTTTGATGCTTTGCAGTTCAGCACCATGCGCCGAAATGCCAATTGTCAGGTGTTCGTTCTTGATTTGTTCCATGATGTTCGTTGTTTTGTTGACACAACAAAGATACAAAAATTGTTTGATGAAGGGGCGTGATGTGGCGAATAAAATGTAGGAGTGATAGGGTTAAAGCATAAAAAGCTGCTCTATTGTTCTCGTTGTCCAAGTCATTTCAGTATAAACCAAAGTCGAATAGCCGCTTTCTTCGTCATGAATAAGAGGAAAATGGTATTAGTTTAGACCTAAAAATTAGAATAAAACCATACAAAACTTGTCTGAAATAGCCCTCATGTGCCTATCCTTTTCTTACAAATCACATATTATTTTGCGGCATTCTTCGATTTATAGTCTATTTTATATTACCTTTGTATGGAGCAAAACAAAGAACATTATGGTAGATTTCTCTCGTTTTAATGCGTCGGGTGATGATCGACGCGATGAGCTTATACGGGCTATTGAGCATGCCGTTGAGCACTTAACTCAAGGTGAACTCGAAGCCTTATATTATGATATGCTGACAAAAGGACTGATTGCTGATTAATTGTTCAGTCTTTTTGGCGTGGCCCAACAATCTCATTCGTGTGGGGCTTTGTGGCATATCACGAACCAATTGAAGTCAAATCGTGTTGTAATATGACGCAAATCACGCGATGTTTTACGTCAAATGACCGCACAATTTGACGCAAGTTGCAAGATGAAATAAGGTATGTCGTGTTGTGAGTGGTATTTGCTCTTGTCTAATATGGTGTTCAATGGTGTAGTGTATAGATATAAATTACGTTATATAATGTGAGTATCAACGCCGTAAGCATTGTGCCTTTTAGGTGCTATTTGCTATAAATTCAGACGCAAAATAGCGTAATTCATGTTACGGAATAAGCGTTTCAACGCCATCGGTGTTGCGCTTTTGATAGCCCAGGGTTGCCAAACGATAGTGTAGGCTACCCTGGGTTAGCGTATGTTGTGTGTGGAACAACGCCGTAGGTGTTGCGCTTTTTTTGATTAATCCGCCATGAAATATTTCATTGTAAGCGTGTCTTCATAGAAAAAGCTCAACACTTACAGCGTTGAATCTCCTTGCGAACGTTTACCCGGGGTAGGCTCGTTCCTCGCCAACCCCGGGCTATCAAAAGAACAACTCGTACCGAGTTGCGTCGTTGTGACATTCTCAATGGCAAATGCATCCATGGAAATATTGGCATAAAAAATACGGCGTTGCATTATTACCACATTCATTATGGCGTTTATATTCATTAGAATATTGGCACAACACCTACGGTGTCGGTGATTAATAAACAATTTATGGGGTTATATTAATGTAGCTATTATAATGTGTTATCAATGATATTCCAATAAATTATGCCACAAATAATAAATCAACACGCATTTCTCAACGCTGTAAGCGTTGTACTTTTGATAGCCCATGGTTGCCAAACGATAGTACAGGCTACCCTGGGTTAGCGTATGTTGTGTGGGGAACAACGCTGTAAGTGTTGTACCTTTTCGACATAATCCACCATTTATTTATGCGCATATAAATATTAATAATATCATGAAATAAACATGTCAACGCCGTAGGTGTTGCGTTTTTGATAGCCCAGGGTTGCCAAACGATAGTGTGGGCTACCCTGGGTTAGCGTATGTTGTGCGTGGAACAACGCCATAGGTGTTGCGTTTTTTTGATTAATCCGCCATGAATCACCTCGCTATAACCATGCCTTTATAGAAAAAGCTCAACACCTATGGCGTTGAATCTCCTTGCGAACGTTTACCCGGGGTAGGCTCGTTCCTCGCCAACCCCGGGCTATCAAAAGAACAACTCGTACCGAGTTGCGTGGTGAGAACAATCATTATGGTGGATATATTCATGGAAATATAGGCATAAATCCTACGGCGTTGCGTTGTTGTAACATTCGCAAAGGTGGATTCATTCATGGAAACGCTGACATAAAACCTATGGCGTTACATGGTGAGAACATTCGTTGTGATAGATGTGTTCATAAGAATATTAGGGCGACGCCTACGGAATTGCACGATTGCCACATTCATCATAGTGGATATATCCATTGGAATATTGGCACATTTTGCTATTAATTTATTCGCATGTTGCCATCAATTGTATTATAAAATGAATATTTCAACACCGTAGGTGTTGCGTTTTTGATAGCCCAGGGTTGCCAAACGATAGTGCAGGCTACCCTGGGTTAGCGTATGTTGTGTGTGGAACAACGCCGTAGGTGTTGCGTTTTTTTTGATTAATCTGCCATGAATCACCTTGCTATAACCATGCTTTCTCAGAAAAAGCTCAACACTTACAGCGTTGAATCTCCTTGCAAACGTTTACCCGGGGTAGGCTCGTTCCTCGCCAACCCCGGGCTATCAAAAGAACAACTCGTACCGAGTTGCGTGGTGAGAATAATCATCATGAGAGGTTCATTCATTGAAAACTTACCGCAATATTTGTGGCATTGTGTGGCGAAGACATTTATATTTCCGGATATATTTATCGAAAATGAGGCATAAACCCTACGGCGTTGCAAGTTGAGAATAATTATCTTGAGAGATTCATTCATTGAAAACTTACCGAAATATTTGTGGCATTGCGTGGCGAAGGCATTTATAATTCCGGATATATTTATCGGAAATGGGGCATGAACCCTATGGCGTTGCATAGCAATTTCACGGCCGATTAACCAAAATCCCATGAATTTCAGCTTATGCTTTGCATGACATTGTGTGGCGAATGGCATGCAAGAATAGGGCAAAATTTATGCAGAGATTTATCGATCTCTCCAGAACGCGGGAGTGAAAATCACGAGAATAGTGAATATTTCGAGTCGACCAATCAGCATAAGTGCCGAGCATAGCCATTTAATCCATGCCGGAAGCATCGACCAACTCATGGTAGGACCAATCTCAAGACCTAAGGATGGGCCTACATTTCCCAACGAACTTAGTGTGATAGTGATGGCGTTTGTGTTGTCAATTCCTGCAGAAATGATTGCAAATGAAGCGAAAAGGCATATCAAAAGATAGACCGAGAGGAATGAAAGTAGCGTTACTCGTTTCTGATAAGGAATGTTACTACCATCTACATGAATAGGAAGTACGGCGTTAGGATGTAGGATTTGTTTGAACTCATTACGCATAATCTTCAACATCATCATGCTTCTGATGCTCTTAAATCCTCCACTTGTGCTACCCGAACAAGCTCCAAGGAACATACAAGTGGCTAAAACAACCCAGGTAACATGGGGCCATTTGCCTGCATCATCATTGAAAAGACCCGTTGTTGTGATGAAAGAAACCACCTGGAAGATGCCACATCGGAATGCTTTTTCTAAGTCGTAACCATTGTGAATCATGAGTTCTGCCATGATAAACAATGAGAATGCCAACACAACAAACGTGTAAAAACGGAACTCTTCGCTCTTGAACATCATCTTGATAGAGCGGTGTTTGGCTGCCATATACATCAAAGTGAAGTTCGCTCCGGAGAAGAAACAAAAGAAAGTTGCCACATATTCTACGGCCGGTGAACGGAAAAACTCCGTACTATTGGTATGCGTTGAGAAACCACCTGTGGCAGTACTTCCCATGGCATAATTGATACTGTCAAACCATCCCATGCCACAAGCCATGAAACTCAGCACACATCCGATGGTCAGTACAAGGTAAACTACCCATATCCACTTAGCACCTGTGCTCAAACGTGGGTGGAGGCGCGATGAAATTGGGCCTGTTGCTTCAGCTGCAAACACTTTAACAGAGCCGCCAACAAACGAGGGAAGCACTGCCGTTGTAAAGAAAACAATGCCCAATCCGCCTATCCACTGGGTCATACTACGCCAGAAAAGCAGGCCGTGGGGTAGCTTATCAACGTCATCAATGATAGTGGCGCCCGTGGTAGTAAAGCCAGACATTGTCTCAAAATAAGCGTCAGTGAAGCTTGGAATATATCCACTGATGATGAAAGGCAAGGTTCCGAAGAAACTAAAGATAATCCAAGAGAGCGTCACTACAAGGTAAGCATCGCGTCGACTCATGTTATTGTCTGCATTACGCCCAAGATAATGCAACACGATTCCCGTGAGTGTAGTCAGGATAATGGTAATAATAAAGGCAGGAACATCGTCTTCTTGGTAGCCGATGGCCATGAAAAGACAAGCCAACAAGAGTAGGGCTTCGATGAAAAGTAACGAGCCAATAATCTTAAATATGATGCTTTTGTCGATCATTTATTAAAGAGATTCTCTATTTTTTTCATATTCATGTCGTGGCAAAACACCATGACTGAGTCGCCAGCATTAATGCGAGTGTTACCTGAAACGAGGTAACCTTCGCCGTTTCTAACCAGTCCTCCTATCGTCACTCCATGGGGAAGACGTAGGTCTTTGACCGCTTTTTCTGTAATTTTCGAGCCCTCTTGGGGGATGAACTCAGCCACATCAGCATTTGCATTCATAAGAAAGCGCACGTTATGCACGTTGGCATCGAGCATCATCTGATAGATATGGCTGGCTGCAATAGCTTTCTTGTTGATGATAGTTCCTATATCTAAGCTCTCAGCCATATTGATATAGTCTTCATTTTCGACCATGGCTACAGTCTTTCTGACGCCCATTCGCTTAGCCGTTAAGCAGGCAAGGATGTTTGTTTCAGCATTTCCTGTGAGCGCAACAAAGGCTTGTGTACTCATGATTCCCTCTTCTTGAAGCAACGAAACGTCTCGTCCATCGCCATGAATAATAAGTGCTCGGTCATCATCGAGAAGCTCATTGAGTCGTTCGCAGCGTTGTTCGTCGGCCTCGATAATCTTTACATTCATGTATTCGGGCATGGTTTTAACGGCTCTTACGGCTGTACGTCCGCCACCCATCATCATGACATTCTTCACATCTACATAGTGTTCTTTGCCTACAATCTTTCGAACGAATGGTATGTACTGGCGAGTTGTCATGAAATATGCCATGTCATAGAGCTTAAGTTCATCGTTTCCACCCGGTATAATCGTATCGCCATCGCGCTTGATTGCCACGACATGGTAAGGATCATCAGGCCCACTGATATCTTTTAACGGCCTATTGAGTACCTCACATGACTCGCGTAGTTTGATGCCGAGCATCACTAAAGCGCCCCCATGCACATCCCAGCGTTGGCGAACCCAACTCATTTTGAGTCCGTTATTAATGTCTTCAGCAGCTAAAAGCTCAGGATAGATGATGGAACTAACGCCTAAATGTTGAAAGAAATCATTCAAATTGGGCGCTACAAACTCATAATTGTCTACCTTGGTTACAGTTCTTTTGGCTCCTAATGCCTTAGCAATGATGCAGGCATTCATATTCTTATTCTCATCAGGAGTGACTGCAATGAAGAGGTCAGCTGACGCTGCTCCTGCCTCTTTTAGCATTTCGATGCTTGTACAAGAGGCGTGCATTGTCATCAAATCAAAGTCAGAATCTAACTTCTCTAACCTCTCTTGACTCTCATCCATGAGGATAATGTCTTGATTGTTACGGGATAAGAACTTTGCAAGATAAGTTCCTATGGCGTATGCGCCGGCTATAATGATTTTCATTTCTTAGTCTCTTTGATGGCAGCAATGATGCTGTT
Source organism: Segatella salivae F0493 (assembly GCF_000477535.1). Taxonomy (NCBI): domain Bacteria; kingdom Pseudomonadati; phylum Bacteroidota; class Bacteroidia; order Bacteroidales; family Prevotellaceae; genus Segatella; species Segatella salivae. The sequence goes on along the minus strand of NZ_AWGW01000007.1, from coordinate 92,812 downwards.
TCGGTCAATATGACATATCTTTTGTAACTCCTCAACAGTGCCGTGTTCGATGAATTCGTCAGGAAGTCCCATGCGATTGATAACGGGTGAGTAGCCATGATCATTCATCCATTCGAGTACAGCAGACCCCATTCCGCCGTTACGGACTCCATCTTCAATCGTGATTATACGTGAGAACTTCTTGCCAACTTCATGTAACAACTGTTCATCGAGAGGCTTTAAGAAACGTAAATCATAATGAGCTACGTTCTCACCTGATGCATTAATGGCACTCTCTACAATGTTTCCAATAGGTCCAATGCTGATGATTGCAATATGTTCTCCATCTCTAAGTTTGCGTCCTGTACCCACTTCAATCTGTTCTAAAGGGCACTTCCAGTCTTTAAGTACGCCTCTTCCTCGTGGATAACGAATCACAAAAGGACCTTGATTGGGCAGTTGTGCCGTGTACATCAACCTTCTTAACTCGTGCTCATCCATGGGACTGGCAATTGTAAGATTAGGAATCGGGCGCAAAGCTGCCATATCAAATGCGCCGTGATGAGTCGGACCATCCTCTCCAACGAGTCCCGCGCGGTCGAGACAAAGTACAACTGGCAACTTCAGTAAAGCCACATCATGAATAATATTGTCGTAAGCTCGTTGGCTAAAAGCACTGTAAATATTACAGTAAGGCAATAGTCCTTCCTTCGCCATTCCACCCGAAAAGGTTACTGAATGGCCTTCGGCGATGCCCACATCAAACATGCGATGAGGTAATGATTTCTGTAGAATTGTCATGGAACAACCCGTAGGCATGGCGGGTGTTACGCCTATAATACGATCGTTTTTCAAGGCTAATTCCAAAAGGGTTTGACCGAAAACGTCTTGGAATTTGGGGGGCATGTCACTACAATCTTGCACTAAGCGCTCTCCCGTTTTAGGGTCAAACTTACCTGGGGCGTGCCATATTGTGGCGCTTTTCTCGGCTGGTTCGTATCCTTTTCCTTTCGTTGTATGCAGATGAAGCAGCTTAGGACCTTTCATGTTCCTAAGTTGTTGCAAGACGCGTACTATCTCTTTGACGTCATGTCCATCAAAAGGTCCGAAGTAACGGATGTTCATTCCCTCAAAGATATTCTGCTGATGACTCAGTGCACTCTTTAAGGCGTTGTTGAAACGGAGTATCCCTTTCTTGCGCTCTTCATTCAAATAACCCTTCCGATGCAGCCAGTTGCTGGCCTTAAAGCGTAGTTTATTGTAGGTTTCATTAGTGTCAAGATTCAGTAAGTACTTCTCCATTCCACCCACAGCTCGGTCAATTGACATATCATTATCATTAAGAATAATGAGTAAATCATTGGGAGTACTTGACACATTATTAAGGCCTTCAAAGGCTAATCCGCCACTCATTGCGCCGTCACCAATAACAGCTATGACGTGGCGTCCACTGCCATTAGCAGCCACCGACATACCCAACGCAGCCGAAATGGAGTTACTTGCATGACCACAGGCAAACGTATCGTATTCACTTTCCTTTGGACTTGGAAAGGGACAGATACCATTTAACTTCCTGTTTGTATAGAATTTGTCTCGTCTCCCAGTAAGAATCTTATGACCATATGCCTGATGACCGACATCCCAAACGATGCGATCCTCGGGCGTATTAAAGACATAATGCAATGCAACGGTAAGCTCTACAGTTCCTAAAGACGATGCAAAATGTCCGGGATTAACGGATACTTCGTGGATAATATCCTCGCGAAGTTCTTTACAAACCTCTGGTAATTGCTCGAGTTTAAGCTTCCGAAGGTCTGCAGGATATTTGATTTGATCTAATAATCCAAATTTATTCGTATTCATCAATACCTTGAGTATGATTCTATTTGCAAAGATACGTTAATATCATGTATTAGGCAAAGAAAACCGATAAATTCTTTTTTATCACCTACTTTCAAGCAAAAAATACGACGCTGGAGCGCGAATCTCAGCGTCGTTTCTTTTATTCCTTTCCCTAAAATATTTCTTTTGTTGACGCAATCACAGACTCCCCTATATATTATAAGGTGGAGAAAGCAATCAAATCTCTAAAGTTTTCAATCGTGATAAGCCGTTCATGGTCGAATGTTTCAGCCAGTTCCATTTTCCAAGCAACGCTGAATGGTACATGAATGGCATATGCACCGATGCTCAAAGCGGGTGCAATATCCGACTTAAATGAATTGCCAATCATTAACAATTCTTTAGGATGAATGCCATTGTTCACGCATAAATGTCGGTACTCTTCTTCGGTTTTGTCAGACACAATGACGATATCGTCAAAGTAGTTTGCCAATCCCGACCGCTTGAGTTTATTCTCTTGGTCTTGCAATTCGCCTTTCGTGAACACCACAAGTCGATAACCTTCGTCGGTCTTTCGCTCGTTAAGTGCAATCAATGTATCTTCAACGCCTAGTAAAGGTGTTGTTGGAAAGGTCAACAAAGCCTTGCCCAACTGCAATATTTCGGCTATAATCTTACCACTTATACGACCTTCCGATATCTTAACGGCATTCTCAATGAGTGATAATGTGAATGCTTTCGTGCCATATCCCAATGAATCCATGTTGGCTTTCTCGGTTTCAAAGAGTGCATCCGATACGTGTTTGGCTCCCGCATACGCTGCCAAGAGCTGACAATACACGGCTTCTGCATTGTCAAAATGTGACTGGCAGTCCCACAATGTGTCATCAGCATCGATGGCAATAACCTTGAATTGTTTAAGCTGTATAGGCATTAGTCTACAAGTCGAGCATCCAACAATCGTGTGATTTCTTCTTTATCAAGATGTTGACCAATAAAAACTAACTTCTGCATGCGGTCTCCATAGGTTGCATCCCAATCCTGACGGAGTCGTTCTTCGCGTGCCATGAGCTCGTCAAGTTCCTTCTTTGGCATGGTCATATACCATTGACCTGCATTGCGAAGTCCCATTTGTTTGCCTGCTTGTTCAAACACATAACAAGTTTGTGGCTCATCTTTGAACCAGCAAATCCCCTTACATCGGATGACGCTCTTAGGCCATTGAGTTGCTATAAACTCGTCGAATCCCACGAGGTCGAAAGGCTTTCTACGATAATAAACGAATGTACCAATGCCGTATTCTTCAACTTCTCCCCCCTCATGATGATGATGATGATGGTGGTGATGGCCTTCTTCGTGCTCGTGATCTTCGTGATGATGTTCGTCGTGTTCATCGTGATCGTGGTGATGTTCGTGTTCTTCCTCCTCGTCATCTATGTGTTCATCGCCATGATGATGCTCTATTTCATCAATCCATGCCGCTGATGTTGCCACCTCATCAAAGTCAAATCGTTTTGTATTAATAATCTTTTCAAGGTCTACATCTCCATAGTTACACTCGATGATTTCAGCCTTAGGTTGCAGTGCACGGATAATCTTCTTTGTGCGTTCCAACTCTTGTGGCTCTACTTCCGAAGCCTTGTTAAGCAGTATAATGTTGCAGAACTCAATCTGTTGGATAACAAGATTCTCGATATCTTCTTCGCCGATATTCTGTTTTATGAGTTCATCTCCATTGCCAAATTCGTCTTTCATGCGCAGCGCATCAACCACTGTGACGATACAATCAAGTTTAACAATGCCGTTCTTAATATACTTTGGTCCCATCGTTGGTATTGAACAAATCGTCTGAGCGATAGGAGCTGGCTCGCAAACTCCACTGGCTTCAATGACAATATAATCGAATTTCTTCATGTTAACGATGTCATTCAATTGCTCAACAAGGTCCATTTTAAGCGTACAACAGATGCATCCATTCTGCAAAGCTACAAGGCTTTCGTCTTTCTGATTGACTATACCTCCCTTCTGAATTAAGTCTGCATCGATGTTCACTTCACCGATATCATTAACGATAACGGCGAACTTTATGCCGTGTTTATTACTTAATATCTTGTTGACAAGCGTTGTCTTGCCACTTCCTAAATATCCTGTCAGCAGTAAAACTGGTATTTCTTTGTTATTCATTCCTATTTCCTTTCTTTAATATATATTAATGGATAAATCGCATACAAAGGTATAAAAAATAGTTGATAATGTGTAACTTTGCACTACTATGAATAAAAAAACAATCACTTTTGTCTTTTGTCTGGCTTCAGCCCCAGTGCTGATGGCACAGAATCAACCTGGAGGAATCTCTTCTGCCATGTTAAAGAAGATTGAAACCTCACAGAAGTCATCACTTGCAGAGCGTGCTTTGGCGAATGCTTTTGCCTCAAACAACATCGATGATTTGGCGAGAAACCATGCTCATCAAGGTGCATTCAACACGTATTTCAGCAATGAAACGCCCAAACAAAGCATCCAAAACCAAGAGAGTTCGGGGCGTTGTTGGATGTTTTCTGGCTTGAATGTGTTGCGTGCTAACTTCGCAAAGGCGCACAACGACACGCTCGCGGTGGAGTATTCTCATGCTTATCTCTTCTTCTATGACCAGTTAGAGAAGGCCAATCTCATGCTTCAGGCTGTCATAGACAATGCAAAACTTCCCATTGAGGATGCCAAAGTGCAGTTCTTTTTCAAGAATCCTATCAACGACGGAGGTACATTTTGCGGTGTCGCAGATCTTGCAGAGAAGTATGGTTTGGTTCCAAAGAGCGTGCAACCTGAAACTTATTCGAGCGAAAACACAAGGACTATGGCTAAGTTAGTGTCGCGAAAACTACGCGAGGATGGACTCGAATTGCGGAAGATGGTGGCTGAAAAGAAGAGCTCAAAGGCTATCAACGACCGCAAGACGGAAATGCTTTCAACCATCTATCACTTGCTCACCTTGACCTTAGGAAAGCCGGTTGAGACCTTCACTTATGCCTTTACAGACAAGAATGGCAAGGTGGTTGGCGAACCAAAACAATATACTCCGCGCTCTTTCTATGACGAAACTGTCGGCAAACCGCTTAATGGCACCTTCCTCATGGTGATGAACGACCCCCGACATCCTTATTATAAAACGTATGAAGTGAAGTATGATCGCCACACTTATGACGGACATAACTGGACATATCTAAACCTTCCGATGGATGAAATCGCGCAGTTGGCCATTGCATCTATCAAGGATGGTCACAAGATGTATAGCAGTTATGACGTCGGAAAGCAACTCGATCGCAAACGAGGCTACTTAGATCTCGACAACTATGATTATGCTTCACTTACCGGAGTGACGTATAACATGGATAAAGCTGACCGCATTCGCACCTTCGATAGTGGCTCAACACACGCTATGACGCTTGCCGCTGTCGACTTAGATAAGCAGGGTAAGCCCGTGAAGTGGAAGGTAGAAAACAGTTGGGGGCCTTCTTATGGTTACCAAGGTTACTTGATTATGACCAATCGTTGGTTCAATGAATACCTTTTCCGCCTTGTCGTTGATAAGAAATATGCCTCAGAAAAAATCTTGAAGGCTGCCGAACAGAAGCCTATTATGCTGATGCAAGACGATCCGTTGTTTATGGAAGACGAATAACAACGGCTGAAATTGGCTCTTGACTAAGCGCGTTTTAACATGCCAATAGGGTGGAATGGGTGGCTGAAATGCCATGCACATTACCGCAGTTTCAATGCTTTGTTGTCGTTCTACGACTGGGGTTGCGCCACTATCGGCACGAAAGAAATAACTAACTATCAAGTTTTCATTTGACCTCTGAGGTCAAAATTATGCAGGGTTGACCATTTGTGTCAACCCTGTTTGCATGGAATAGGGCGCGGGTTGAAGGCCTTTCATCTCCTCAAATAGTAGTTGCGAGGAGATAATTTAGTAAATATTTATTATCAAAAACACCTTGTCTATTGTAGCATCAAATAGAAAATAAAACAGCGAAAAATTCATTTCTCACGATGTTTTTTTGTGTTTTGTTTCTTGATATAAGCTTTTGCTACGCGCAAAATGCCTTGAATTACGCGCTCAAATGCCTTGTTTTGTGGCGCAAAACATAGGATATCATAACACAATATGCGTCAAAACGCAGCATAATTTCATGTGAAATCATGTAGTCTAAGCCATGTAAAAGCAAGGTGTTTACATTCGATTCGTTTAATGAACTGATAGTGAGAAAGTTAGAAAAGAGGCGTTTTCTGGCCGTATTTCCAATCAAACGAGAGTTTGTGTAGAATAACTTTGTTTTGCGAAGTGGTTTGTAAAATTAAATCATAACTAATTTTTCATTCTCCTTTTTGCCTGAATTTGTTTCCTAAAAAGCTTTTTATCAGTGCAATAGGGGATGTCTTTCACTGATGATATAATAGATTCTTATGAGAGAAAACACGGCAATATAGAGGCAAATGGTTTGCAAAATACTGATTTTTCCACTATCAATTGCAGCATAAGGTAGATGAGAAATGGTTGTGACGGCAGTGTTCATCCAGCCTGCAATCATTGTCATGAGGTTGATAATCCATGTTTGTAAGGCAGGAATTAGCATTGAACCAAGAGCTAAAAGGGCAAGATAGAGGATGGCAGTTGCGGCAGGAATGACGATGAAATTCGTCAAAAGGAAGTATGTTGCGAAGCTCCCGAAGTAGTGAAGTAACAGCGGAAATGTGAGCATTTGAGCCGAAAGTGAGATGCAAATCATTCCCCATGCCCATCGAAGCAGGCAGTTTGTGGGGTAAACAGCATAGAATAAGGGCTTATAGGCAATGAGAATACCGGCTACAGCCATAAAAGAGAGTTGGAAACTAATGTCCCACAACATCATGGGTTGAGGCAAAAGTACGACCAAAGCAGCCAAAGCAAGACTATTGAGGCCTTGATTTTCTTCGTTCGATAGGGTGGAAAGCGCATAAATTGTGAGCATAACAGCACTGCGAATAGCCGAAGATGGGAGGCCAACGAAGAGGGCAAAGGCCCACGCTGCAATGATAGAGAGGAAGATTCCCAAGGCATTTCGTCTGAAAACGAGCAAGAAAATGCTGAAGATAATGCCGATGTGCAGGCCCGAAAGTGCCAGTACATGGCTTGCACCTGAACGTGAATATGCTTCGCGAGTGGCTTTACTGATAGCCTCACGATGGCCTAACACCATGGCTTGTAGAATTGCTTTGTCTTGTTGTTCAATGTCAGTTGAGGTCGTGAAATGACGTAAGATGTGGTCGCGAAACTGCCTGATGTGCAGGGTGATTCGTTGCCAACGACTCAATGTAATGGGGAATTTTGCCGTGTGAAACTGGTTGTAGGGAATGAAGGTTTCAGCCTGATAGCCATGGCGTCTGAGCCATAGCGCATAGTCGAAAGATGTGTTTTTCCAATGGTTTTGTGGTTTATTGAGCACCGAAGTGGCGATGATTCCGTTGCAAACCTGTAGTTGCATGGGCCTGTTGGGGTCGTTAAGGATAGTGGTTTTGACTTTCATGGCCTCGTGAAGCGCCTGCCCATTCAGTCGTGTCAGCATCAAGTCGCAGCGCCATGTCTTGCCTTTTAGCGTGGGAGTGCTTGTGATGATTCCCTCGAAATGACTGATTCCATGGGGCAATGGGCGGTCGGCCTTTTGGTTACTCCTGCTGATGAGTGCTGCGCCGAGCGTCAGTGTGATGAAAAGAATAGAGCAGTTTTGCCATTTAGGAGACTTGAACAGAAAGGCCGCAACAAGGCCAATACTGGCACAAATGGCCCAAAAGCCTGTGCCAAGTGTGGGATAGCAGGCTTCACCGACAATGATTCCGATGGCTAAATAGAGTGCAATGCGGAGCAGAGGAAACCGTTGTAGAAAGCCGTTTACCTGCATTTCTACTTATAACCAGGATTTTGTTTGAGGTTAAGATTAAGCTTAAGCACATTCGTCGGAATAGGAAACAGCGTGGTAAATGCGCTGCTTTCTCCCTCAATGGGTTGCCGAAGGTCATACGCTTTGTGGAAAAGTCCGAAGCGAATGAGGTCATTGCGTCGCCAGCCTTCCCACATAAGTTCAAGCAAACGCTCGTCAAGCAGGGTGGAAAGTGTGGCATGTCGCGATGGCATTCCAGCCCGATGGCGCACGAGATTAAGCTCATTGTCTCCATTTCTGCCGCTTCTGACGAGTGCTTCTGACTTCATCAGCAACACATCGGCATAGCGAAAGAGCACAATATCGTTGTCTTGTAGGCGGCCATCATCAAAGGCTGCGCGGTCAATCTCATACTTTGCCATGCGTGCTCCGGCTGTCTTTTCATATTTACTTGCAGTTAAACTCAACGCCACTTTAGTCGGATAATATACCAAAGGCTTTCCATCGGGCATGTAAACTAACTTTCCATCCACGCGAACGGTATCGCTAAAGAAGTTTATTCTGTAGCGTTTGTCCTCATCAGGTGTGGCATATCCGTAGGTCTTTAAGGTTGAAAGTGTAGCACAAGTGCCGTTTTCGGAGTCCTGTTTATAGGCACCTCCGTGGCTGTAATGACGGCTTCGGAAGAGATAAAGGAATTTATTGGTGTAGAGAGTCTTGTCCATCGGGATAGTGAAAAGATTCTCTTTAGAGTTCTCATTGTGTACAATGAAGTTGTCAGCATAGTTATTTTCAAGGGTATAACCGGCTTGAGTTATCTTGTCACAACATGCAATACACGCTTGGAAAGCAGGTAGTTGATGACCATTAATGTTGAAAGTCATCGTATCATCTCCTATATATACTTCGTGGTTTAGCAATATTTTAGCTAATAAGAAGTAGGCTATTGGCTGCGTAAATTTGCCATAATAGATGCCTTCATGATTGCTATGGACGTTTGGAAGATTAGGAATCGCCTCAAGAAGTTCGTTGATTAGCGTTATCGCCACTTGCTTTCTGGGTGACTGTTTTACCTCATTCAACGGCGTGTTTTCCTTCAAAACAAGAGGTACATTGCCCCACATATCCATGATATAAAAGTAGAACAATGCCCTAAGTCCACGTGCTTCGGCAGTAAATTCCATGTATTGTTGGTCGGTAAGTAAAGCCTTGTGTTGGTCTATTTCATAAAGGGCGTTGTTGCAAAGTGACACACTATTGTATAGATAAACCCATGTGTTGTAGAGCGGAATATCGGTAGATGACCACGTATGATGATAGAGATTCTGCCAGAATCCGCCATCATACCAGTCGCCACCCCTAATGGGAAGCAACGCCTCTTCAGTCGAAAAGGTATTATAATCGTATACACCTCGGTAGGTACCTTGTAGTCCTTGGCTCTCATTATAACCTCCAATCTGGTGATAAAGGTTACCAATCGTGTTGATATATAAGTTGTCTGCCGTTGTATTTAGCTTGTCTTCACTGAGTTGATCCCTTGGATGTTCGTCAAGACAGGCATTGAATAGCAGTGTGATTCCTATGAAAAGGAAAGTCGATATGTGGGTAGATACGCTCTTCTTCATGTGGATTTGGACTAAAATTGAATGTTTATGCCGAGAGAATATGCACGGAACGGCGGATAGGTTCGCTTGTCGTCAATTCCTAAAGTGTTATTAACGATGGTGCTGTTTAACATAGGAGTTTGTCCACTATAGCCTGTAATTGTGGCCAAGTTATTTACAGAACACGACACACGTAGGGCGCTTATATAGTGTGACTTGATAGGAATGTTCCACCCAATCGTTAGATAATCGAAGTTAATATAGTCTCCGCGTTCGAGCCAATAGTCTGTAGCAATCTGGTCTTTGATATTCATCTTTGGCGCTTTGGCAAGCACATTATAGTCTGGAAAGCTTGACATGTTCATGTAGGTAAGGCTGGTTGCATTATAGATCTTATGCCCAAAGGCTCCATTTATCTGTAGAGTGACATCGAAATCTTTATATCGGAAGCCGATGTTTGAACCCAAAGTCCATTTCGGAGTGGCTTGTCCCGCAATGTAACGGTCGCCTCCATCCTCCAAGTTTACAGCCCCATTATGGTCTAAATCGGCAATCGTGTAGCTGTAACTTCCATTGTCGTTAACGTGCAATCCCGTGCAATGCGGGAGATAAAATACCCCAAGTGGCTGCCCAACTACCTGATAAACGATGTTGTTATTACCGCCATGAAAGCCCGCACCATTAAGCTGTCCGATGCCTAAAACGTCTGCAGCGGTGAGGTGATTACCATTATATTCGCCCGAGAGAGATATCAGTTTGTTCTTCTGAATGGCGACATTCATATTGATGTTTAGTTCCATATCTTTCCGCGATATGGGTGTAATGCCAAGACCAAACTCAACTCCGCTGTTGCTCATCTTACCGAGATTGGCCAGGAATTTATTAAAGGTGAAGGGAGGAACTGGCACGTCATAGAGGTATAACATGTTGGTAATCATACTGTAATAGTACTCGGCTGTGAAGACGATTCGATTGTTAAGTAGAGATAAATCCGTACCAATGTTAAACGTACTACGCGTTTCCCACTTTAAGTTTGGATTCGTATTGCGGAATTCTCCGAATGTAGTTGTTGGCGAATCTCTAAAGCTTATCACTCCCGTTGGACGCAAAAGAGCCATTGAATAATAGGAGTCGATGCCACCTTGGTTACCACTTTGTCCATAGCCCACACGCACTTTCCAAAGATTAATGGCATTGGTGAGTGGCTTGAAAAAGGGTTCTTGGCTTACAATCCAAGTCGTTGCAACTGATGGAAAGAAGCCCCATTTGTTGTTTTCCCCAAATAAACTACTGCCGTCTGCACGCAGATTGAGGTCTAAAAGATAACGATCCATCAGCGAATATCCCACACTTCCCATCACTGAAACAAGTGCGGGATCACTATATTCTGAGCCAGTTCCTCCATAAGGACGAAGCGAACCAGCAGCTAAATTGTTATATCCGATGTCATTAGTTGTAAAGCCTTTCACTGTTGTCCAAAAGCCTTTGCGCTGACTTTTCTGGTATTCCATCATACCACTTGCCTTGAGTTTGTGCACACCCCATTGGTGATTATAGTCTAAAGTGGCATTACCGAGCCACTCTTCACTCTTGTGTTCACCGCGGAAAGCCTGCCCTTGTGCCCATACCCAAGTAGGGAAATACGATGCATTTTCAAGCGAATTATAACTATAACTGCCAAATAAGAGCAGATGAAGTGACGGAGAAAGTTTGAAGTTTAGACCCAAATGGGTGTTGAAAATCATGTTTTGTTCGTGGTCTTTCTTCCTCATTTCAGCCAGTGGAGAGGCTATCTGACTCGCACTACCATTGCGATCCCATCCGCCCTGTGCATTCATTCCTTCAGGGAAAGTGGGGTTTTGTGTGGCAGCACCATAAAAGAGTTTCTGTTCATCGGCAATGTATTTGTTGTGTTGTGTCGCACCAAACACGCCAAAATCAATTTCTAACAACTTGTCGAAAGCACGTTGTATGAGGTCAAATTTGGCTGTAAAGTTACGACTTTCTGTAATCTTTACCACCATCTCATGCTGCATTACACCCACCGAAGCGCGATAGTTTCCGTCGTTTGTACCACCACTAAAGGCGATGTGATGATTCTGAACGAAGCCTGTTCTCGTAATAGCGTCTTGAAAATTAGAGTCATATCCGCCGTCAACCACACTGAAACCAAGTTGCTTTGCCGTACGAATATAGTCGCGAGCTGATAGCATTTTCAACTTATTATACTTCGTTTCAAACCCTATATTGCCGTCATAACTGATGTGAAACAGGTTGCCATAGCCCTTTTTCGTAGTCACTTGAATGACTCCCGCGGCTCCCTTTGCACCATATTTTGCCGTCTCTGTGGCATTCTTTAGAATCACAAAGCGCTCTATATCGGCTGGATATACCATGGAAAGTGTGGCTAAATCGCTATAAACTCCATCGATAATGACGAGTGGATCATTGCCTCCTGTGAGCGAAGTTGTACCTCTTACGCGCACACTATTGAGTTGAGCCATGCGGTTTTCTCCTGAAGAAATGCTCACGCCTGCAGCCTGACCATTGAGTGCATTCAATACGTTTGTGACCAAACTTTTATTGATTTGTCGGGCAGTAATGATGTCTATGGACCCTTTTGTGGTGTTAGGCACGAGGCGTTTTATGGCAATCGAGTCTGCCAGTTTTTTCTTCTTATAAGCCCAAGTGGGTGAGGCTATTAGCAAGAACGATGCAATAAGCGGATACAGAAGTTTCATTTTAGGGCGTAATCTTATTCATGTTTATAATGCAAATATAATAAAAAAAGGAGAAGTTCCACACTTCTCCTTTTATCTTTTTTGAGCTTTTATGGCTCAATATCATTTATTCTTGTTGTAATAGGCTAAGCCAAGAGCCACATTTTTCTTTAAGGCTTTCGATGAATATGTAGCTCCACTGACGCCGTCTACATCCATTTTGGTAGCCTTTGAAACGCTTTTCCCAGTGAATTCTGACAATAAAGTCTTCGCCTTATCAAAGAATTTAGGCGTTTCATGATTAGGAAGTGTTTCGATTTTCGCAATCTTATTCTTCACAATGAATATCTTAACAGGGGTTGTTCCCTTAAATCCTTTGACATTCTTACTTAGTAATTCTGTGTTGATTACCGTCGTATCGTTATCCTTTGTCATGATGTTTTCGCTTGGCATAGCACTCATCATGATGGATACCATCGCACAAATGGTGATGGCTGTCAATAGCCCATTCATTCTCTTTTTCATTGTTTTTGTCCTTAAATAAACTAATAATAGGGCTGCAAAGTTAGCAAATTAAAATGAAAAGTGAATGATTTTGCGTGAAGAATTTATGTTTTTGGCTCCACGCTAACGATGCAAACAAGGGCTGATTTGTACGAAAATATGCGACAAAAAGGTGGCTTCATGGTGACGAATTCCCCCTAACTTCTATGCAAATACAGGCATAGTGCAAAGTGTGTTAAAAGTTATCGTGATTATTTACAAATGCTTTTGCACAACCAACGAATTTAGAACGCTCAACACTTTCTGTCTGAAAACACGCCGTTTTTCATCATTTCATAACCCATTATATTACAGGTGGTTGTGAGAAATCAATCGAAAGACGATGCCGTGGCATGTGAGAAAATGATGCCGTTTCAGTCATTTTATGCTGTCATCTCTATCGTTTCATCGACTCATCTCAGGCAAATTGGCGTGTGATTTGCGTCATTTTGCACAACAAAGAGGCTCATTTTTTATGAGAAAGCGAGGTGAATTGTGATCTTATCCCTGTTTTTTGTCGTTTTATTCTGTAGATGATGGGTTGGCGAAGTGTTAAATATTGGGATATAATCTTTACAGCATCAGCCTGCTAATGCTATGAACTCCCACCCCCTTTGAAGGCTGAAAACCATGACATTGCATGCCCTTTTCAGCCCAATAGGCTTTCATGCACCCGGCGCCTTGTTGCCCAATGCAGCATGGTTTGCCCGTTTAGAAGAGCACATCTTTAAGTTTTTGATAGAGGAAAGAAAGCGTCAGCAACAGCAAACCGAGGCTGATGAAGACCACAATCTTGCCGAGTGCTGCCATTGACCACACGTCGATAAGGATTAATTTGCCTAAAACGATGCCGAATTCAGCCAAACTTACCATTCTCACCTCCTTGCTCTTGCTACGCATTCCGATAACCATGAGGATGAAAGCAGCCAGTCCCAGCGAGAGAGAGAAGCCTGTATCGAAGCTCGGATTGTAGAAAGTGAGCAGCAGAAGTCGGGCACCTGTGAGCCACACGAGGGTTGAAAGGGCGGCAAAGACAGGGCGAGTGAGATGATTTTCCCATTGCAATAATGCCATTTTCTGAATGACATAAGCCATCAAAATCACGACCGTTAGCGTTGAAATCCATTGCAAAACCAAGACCGATGGCAGGCGGAATGCATCGCCACTCCATATATTTAGCATATAGATAAAGGTGATGGCGCAGAGCAGAATGACATAGGCCAGCTTATATTTTCTAACTTTGAATCGACGGCGCAGCAACAAAGTGCCGACCAAAAGCAAGGTGGTTATCGTCAGCGCACTGGCTGCATCGGCTGTAAATTCATTCAAATTGGCTGTAAATTCATCAGCAAGCGCAATAAAAACGAAGAGGAAACCTATCGCATAGGCAATGACATTGCATGGTGTAAAGCGTAGCAAATGGCGGCCTTTGCTAAAGAGTCGTCGGTTGCGTTGCATGATGATAGCGGCCAAGAACGAGCAAACAGCAAACGTAAATAACGATAGGAAGTGGCTGTTCAGAAACATCTTAAAAGCAAAAATCCCATGATCTGAGTCTTGAAATACTCCCAATGTCAAGCAAAGAATAAAGGAAAGAGCGGCTAATACTGCTGCAGTGCATTCATAAATGACTGATTTCTCTTTCGTAAAGAGCCATAACAGCAACACGGATTCAGTGGACCAAGTGATGAGAATGGCTGAACCATTGAACAATAGTGGTACACCTATCGACGCAAAAGCTATCGTAAGGGCAAGCATAAAGTTGCGCAACGTGTCGTGACCTGATATGCGAAAGCGCAAGAAGAGATAGAAAACAAGATATACAATCGCAATGAAGAACGACAAATATCCGGTTTCTTTACTTCCAAATGCAATCTCCTCGATGAGGTAACCACCATAAAATAGATAGGCAAAACCATTCAATGTGATGACCGACAAGAGCCCTTTTCTGATGCCTCCGCCGTAAGTTGATTGCATGATGAGGCGCACAGGAATCAAGAAAATGAAGAAGAATAGGGTGGCAAAGCCTAATAAAATGGAGAAGAGATGTGGGGGAGTAGGGAATAAATCGCTTTCTATGACCGTCTGCAGGAGGATGAAATAGGTGAAGACTGAACCCACAATAGGCAGTAATCCCCATCTTTTATACAAGGCAAGTGCAAACATTCCGAGGTTAAGAATGCTGAGATAGGTTTGTAAAACAATGATGTTTCCTGTGTCAGAACTAATGATAAAGGGTGCAATAAAGCCTCCGATGAGGGCTGTAACGGCTAATTCGAGACGGTCATAGCGTATGGAAACCGCCGCCATAAATATCGTTGTGAAGCACAAAATGACGAAGGCTGCGGTCTGAGAGAACAGCTGATAGTAGTGGAAAGCAATGGAAACCGTGAGATAGAACACCGCAAAGGCGCCACCGGCAAGCAGTGAACTCAGCGTGTAATAGCGTTTGTGAATCCATTGAGCCACGACAAGCATGGCAATACCCACGCCAAATCCCAGGATGGTGCGAGTCACTTCATTGATCCAGTTCTGGTCAATGGCATACTTAACAAAGTAGGCTATGCCGAGAATAAAGACGAGAATACCAATCTTTCCGAATAGATTTTCGCCGATGAATCGTTCAAAATTCGTCGTCTTCACCTTTGATTCATCGGATGACGGAGCCTGCGCCGTGGTGTGAGCAGATTGGATTGGAGTCGTTTTTGCAGTCTTGTCGGTGGTTATTTGGACAGCAATAGGGTCGGTTTGTGGCTTATTTGAAGTGGTGATTGCATTGGAGGAGGATTTGACTTGCATAGCATCAACCTCTCCGTTTGCTATGGTTTGTTTTTCTTCTGCAGGCTTCTGATTTTCAGTTTCAGTAGTTTTCACAGCAACAGCGATGGTTGGTGGCTGTTCAATGCGTTGCTCAACAATGGCTGTTTTGACAGCTTCGTGTGGCTCGTTGTCTACTTTCTCCGTCGTGATTACAGGCGAAACGGATTGTGCAGAAGGTGTATTTGCATCGGTTTCTGCCACCTTTGCAGTCGTTTCTTCCGCTACTTTATCATCAGTTTCAACGGATTTGAAAGCAGCGTTCTTTAGTGTAAACAGCTCTGATTGAATAGCATCGAGTGACTTGTTGATATCCGAGAGTCGCTGAAGGATAGTGAGTGCGAGTAGTGCAAAGCCAATTACAGCAAGCAAAGGCAATACAATGATAATGTCAGAATCCATCTTTTTGTTTGTTGTTTCGTTGGTAAAGATAATGATTCTCCTATGGAATTCCCCCTCCTTCCATGTTAATGTTTATGAATTTAGCATGAAAATGTCAAATGAAGCGATATAAAAAAGCCTCTCCAAACTTGTTTTTCGGAGAGGCTTTTCAATCGAAAAAACTTATACTTAATTATTCGTCGTGGACGTTGTTGAGCCTGCTATATGCTCATCTGCAATGGCATCATCATATGAAGTCCACATAGGCGTGTTCTCGTTGTAGCCATCATAGCCAAAATTCTGACGTAAAACGCCTTGATTATTGGCTGTAATGGCACTGTTAGGAATAGGCCAAAAGAGATTGTGTTTATTGATTTTGTATTCAAAACTCTGATTGCCTTGCTGGCCTTTACCATAGGGATGATTGAAAACATTATATGATGTGCAACGTCTATACCAATAGCTTCCGCCGTGAAGATCAGTACCTTCTTGCTTATCCCAATTGTCGAGGCTGTATGTATTGCCCCATTCGTCGGGCTTGCCACTACGTGCTAAGCACCAACTTACACGCACCATCTCAGCTTGTCTGAATTCTTCCAGATAGAGTTCACGGGCACGTTCGTCCATAATATCACCGATAGTAACCGTTGTAAACATCTTCTTTGCATTAGCACGACGGCGTATTGCATTCACATCTTCAGCTGCTCCTGTTACATTTCCCTGATAAAAACGAGCTTCAGCACGTAGTAAATAGGTCTCTGCTAAACGGAAAAGATACATGTCTCCATTACATCCTTTACCTTGAGCACCTTGAAATTGGTTCGCTCCTGGATTCGCTTCAGCCACTTCATCTTTGATATAAATCTGGTAAAGTGGGGTGGGATACCATGAACGGATGGTATCTGAGCAGAGAATATCACCGCTATGTACGAGTGTTTTGCCTTTATCATCAACATAATCTTGTGTGGCATAGAGTTGATAATGCTTGCCATAGAAAGATGATTTGGGGTTATTGTATTTGAAATCTTCCATCTCCATCCAGTTACCTACTTGTCGATTATGTCTCAAGTCTTGCCAATCAGTCTGTCCATTGTAATTCCAAATGGTCTTGTTAAAGTAGAATGACGTGCGGTTTAAGGCTATTCCGCGCCCAGCAACACGTACCCAATCGAGTGTATCATTATAGTTTCGGTTGTTACGAGCAATGTTATTTCCAGGAGTTGCAAGTCCATGAGGATCCCGAATGACGCTATTACTCCAATGAACGCCTACGGCACGCATCACATTATAAGTAGTAAAGTCTTCATCATTGGAATTAACAATCATCATGATAGTCTCTTTGTTGGCAGGATTTCCTATGTTAGGAGTACGGTGGAGATCCCAAACTACATTACGAGTAACTTTCCATGTGTTCTCTTCTCCAGATGGTTGCCATGTTCCAAAGGGTTGAGTCATTAATGCAAGTCCATGATTATTGATGAGATCTGTAGCCATAGCTTCGGCCTTTGCATATTCCCCTACGACAAGATAACATTTGATAAGCAGTTGCATACAAGCCTCCTGATTTACTTGTCCGACGAGTTTCATCTTGCTTTGTGAAGGTACATGTGCAACAGCAAACTCTAAGTCATGCACCAACATTTGGAATACAGCATCCTTACTGGTTGAGGTATAGTTGCGTTTTGGTACTTGAAGTAATTTCGTTACTAATGGAATGTTGCCAAATTGCAGGCAAAGATTGTAGTAAGCATAAGCGCGATGGAAATAAGCTCGACCTATATAAGCATCTCTTATATTTTCGTTGAGTCCTTTAACTTGGTCTGCATACGACAGAATTGAATTTGCATACTTCACCATATTGTATCCTTGATCCCAGAAACGCTGCATATAATTGCCGTCACCTCCGCCTGCCATACCAGATGTTGGAGTAAGTTTCGCATCGAAATCATCTTGAAAACCACCTCCCATATCAGTCTTTGCATACATTCCAACGTCTGACATTAGATAGTTGGTGAATATTCCTACGTTGTTCCAATTACCGTCAATACGATAAGTTTTCAATTGTTTATCACATTGGGTGAGGGCAGATTGTAGTCCCGATTCAGTGGAGTAGGTCTCACTTGGCTCATAGAATGACAATGGCTTCTGCTCAAGAAAGCTATCGGAACAAGCCGTTACAGTACCTGATAAGGTAATAACAGTAACTGCATATATTATTTTATTTATGTTTTTTCTCATGAGATATTTATTTAAAATTAATGAGTTCAATTTCTATACTGCTACATTGTGAATGATATTCCGAAAAGGAATTGACGATTAGAAAAACCTCCTGTCTCAGGGTCTCCATACTCCCAATTATCTATTGTGAAGAGGTTATGTATGCCAGCTGATAGGTGTATACGCTCAATCCCCCATTTCATCGTTAATGCTTTCGGTAAGTTGTAGCCCATTGTTACGTTATCTATACGAACAAAACTACGGTTGTAAAGCTTTTGAATGCCTGTAACTCCAGCAGGACCAACGGCATTTAACCTTGCATAGGTATTCGTTGGATTGTCTGGAGTCCAATATTCTTTTTTGTAAGTATTGCAAGTGTTTGTGAACATTGAACCTGAATTGTCTCCGTTAAGCCAATAATTTGCAAGGCTTTTGTGCCCCATGTAGGAGTACATTGAAAAAGAGAAAGTGAAGTCTTTGAATAAAGTGAAGTCGTTACGTAGTGTCCAATATACAGGAGGAATAGTCGTTCCTTGATACACTCTGTCGTTATCATTATAAATAGGTGTACGACTTCCGTCTGCATTTACTTTGTCATCGTCTGTGTATACATTGATAACTTTCGGATCTCCGGGCTTTTGATTAACCTTAGCAGCCTCAGAAGCTTCGCTCATTTGCCAAATACCATTCGTCTTCCAATACCATATTTCTCCAATAGGTTTACCTATGAACCAACCATTTGAAGTGTCATCAATTTCCTTTCCGTTTTTATCAAATTCATAATAAAGGTGTTTTATCCGATTTTTATTATACGAAAAACCTAATGATGTGGTCCAACTGAAGTCCTTAGTTCTTATATTTTGAGAATTAATAGTAATCTCAATACCAGAATTTGTGACCTCTCCGAGATTGGTTGTTATACCATTAAAGCCTGTAAAGTTAGGCAAACGTTGTGTCATAATCATGTCATGTGTGCGTTTGGTATACCATTCAAGGCTTCCTGAAATACGTTGATTTAGAATGGAAAAGTCAAGTCCTATATTCCAAGATGTAGTCTTTTCCCATTGTAAGTTAGGGTTACCCAGTCGGTCGATACTCAGTGCTTGGAGTGTGGTTTGACTTGAACGTCCTTGATTATAATAGGCATATAAGCCTCCATTTGAAAGGTTTGAATAGGCAATATAGGTATCATTCAAAGAACGATTACCATTTGTTCCATAGCTAATGCGTAATTTTCCATAGTCTAACCATGGCTGTTTTATGAAATGTTCTTCAGTGAATACCCAACTTCCTCCTATGGACCAGAAATTCGCCCAAGGGTTATTCATGCCGAAAGCTGAATAGCCATCACGACGGAAAGTGCCTGTAAATAGATAACGATCTTTATAACCATAGAATATACGTCCTAAGTAAGCTGCGGCTGAAATAGCACGATCTGAGGCTGAGAATGAGCTTTGTGTTTTATTCGCTCCAGTGATATAATGGAACCCTAAAACATCTGATGGTGTAATGTTACGAGCCATTATACGATCATTCCAAGATTGGTTTTTCTCGGCTTCTTGTACAAGTGTCATTGTAAAATGATGGTCATGATTAAACGTATAATCCCATGTCAGCGTATTATTTAAGTTCCAATCGAAAGTTTTTGCCATCTCGCGATCTGCTCCTCTCGTAGCTGCTGTGCTATTAGGAAGCTCTGCTGACATGAAATAACGATTGTAGAACCATTGTAAACGAGGTGCAATGTTAAAAGAATAAGTAATTCCAAATGGAAGTTTTACAGCTGCATTGTAGATTACATTAAGTGTTGTATACCCTTTTTCAAGATTAATATATTGCTGATCAAAGTGATAATTGTATCCTCCATTAGTCGGATTCCCATTCGTAGGATATTGGATTTCTTTACCTTCAGTATTAAATCGCTGTGAGAAAGGTGACTGACGAAGTTGGTTTGCATCCCAATAGTTGTCTGCAACACCATTATATGACAGATTAAAACCAAAGGGAACGGGGCTTGATTCATCTGAACGATCTTGGAAGTTCACGTTGATTCCCATTTTTAACCAATCAGTTATGTTGGCATTGAGTTTCAGATTAGAACGATAAGCATGATAATTGTCACCCTGAACTGCACCTTCATTGTGTAAATATCCAAAGCTTAAGTAATAGTTTACCCTTTCAGATGCGCCCGAAATACTTGCGTTGTAATCCTGGTTTAGCCCTGTCCTAAATACTGCTTTGTCCCAATTGTAGGTTTTGTTATCAAGATAATTCTGCATAACAAGGGCTGCGTCAGCATCAAATCCCATTCTTCTTGCATAGAGAGAGCGTAAACTTTCATTGCTTTGGAGTGTCTTTGGTCCCGTTGTTGCCCACTGTTCCTGCGTTATTCCATATTTTTTTAGATTGTCATAATTGTCATAATAGCCTTCTGGTACGCGGCTTGCACTGCTATAGTAACCCCAAGTCCCATCCTGACGAACCCCATAGGTTTGAGCCTTAAACCAGTCTTCTCGGTATTTCATGTATTCATCCGCATTAAACATCTGCCTATATTGTGCGCGCGTATTGGCTGCCATGTTTGCTGAAACATTAATAATAGGTTTACCTATTTTACCTTTTTTCGTGGTAATAATAACAACACCATTGGCTGCTTTGGCTCCATAAACGGCAGCAGATGAGGCATCTTTCAATACATCTACTTGTGCAATATCGTCAGGATTAATTTCAGAAAGTTCTCCATTAAATTGCATTCCATCAAGCACAATGAGTGGAGAGTTATGCGAACCTTGGGTATATAATGAATTTTGTCCACGCAGTTGGAGTGATCCTCCGCCTTTAGCTGTGGTGCTAATCCCTACTTGTAAGCCAGGAGTTCCACGCAGAATATCTTGTACACTATTTGGATTTTGGTCTGCAATTTTACTTGGATCAATTTGCACAACCGCACCAGTGAGGTCTTTTTTCCGCATAGTTCCATAGCCTACAACGACTACATCTGATAGTACACGAGCGTCATCTTTGAGTCTAACTACAATGCGTTCTGTTGCTGTAACTATTTGTTTTTGATAGCCAATATACGACACTTCAAGCTTTACTCCCTTATTTGTTTGGAGGGTAAAATTACCATCGAGATCAGATACTGTGGCTATTTTTGTACCAGCAACTCTTATCGTTGCCCCCACAATTGGGTCGCCATTCGAGTCCAAAACTGTGCCTTGTATGTTCCCAACTTGCTCTACTATTTCTGTCTTTAGTTTCGCTGAAGCTGGTGATGGCACTCCTGTTACCCCCAATACGGCTATCGTATAAGCCATAGCCCATGGCGAATTTTGTAATAGTTTCTTTTTAATCATGATTGTAATAGTTGTTATTAGGTGTGTTGTTAATATGTTATGTTATTTACGTATGACCTTTTGTGTACTTCCATCTGCATATTTTATGATGTTCAATCCACGCTGCAGGGTAGGACGTTTAACCCCCTCGGTGCTATAGATTGTGGCAGTACCCATGCCTTTTTGTGAGGAATTGTATCTTATTTTATGTAGACCAAGGGTATCTTTATCCCCAATTTGCTCTATCATTACATAGTCAAAGAAGAGGAAAGGATGCTTATCTGATGTTGTGTTTGCAGCCTTATAACCTAATGAAATCGTGATAGGAGTGGACTCGTTAATCGTGAATTCGGGGAGTAATCTCTCTGTCCATGTCCCCACGTTAAACCGATTTTGAGTGTCATAAACAAAGGGATTATCTTGTATTTTATAGCCACATCGGCTTGTAATTTCAGTCTCATCATTAGCTGCATTGTATACAGAATAGCTTATGCGATAAGTCCCTTTAGGTAGTTGAATGTTCTGTTTGTAGCAGGCTTCTGCTCCCCATCCCTGAACAATTCCTAAGCAACCGCCTGATGTTTCGCCGTAAGTGTTGTTGTCAGGGGATGTTATTTTATTGAGCTTTTTAGGGTTTTTAAAGCTAAAAACAGCACTCGAACCATAATCAGCATGGTTATCTGTTGTCCAGTTTGTAGCCTGATGGTGATTTGAAACACCATTGCTGACGTCATGGTTTTGGAAATCTTGCTCAATATCGAACCCTGGATTATGCATGAATTTCTCTGTAACATCACTATAAACTGCCTCATATCCTGCATCATCTACCTTGCTAAGATCTGCTTGTTCCACTTTAAAATAATCGTAGAAATAATAGGGATTATTCGTAGAAGTAGTGTTTCCTGCAATGAAACCTAAGGATAAAGTTACGGTTGTTTCTTTCATTAGGGTGACTGGAATAAAGTTAATCACGTTCCATTTCCCTGCTTCTAACGAAGTGTAATCACTATAAACAAAGGCATGAGAACCTATTTTATAGCCGCAAAGATTACTTGTTTCGGTCGCATTTCCTGCATTAAACACGGCATAAGAAAAGCGATATGTGCCTGCCGGAAGCTTGATTTTTTGCGTATAACAGGCTGGCGTGTTCCAACCTTGACTAATGCCTAAGGCTCCACCTACATTGGTGTTGTCGGCATTAGTCAATGGAACTTGCTTTTTGTTTAACTCTTGTCCGCTTGCAATTCCAAACACTCCACTGCACCCAAGGTTGCTATTGTTTGTGGTTTTCCAGCCATTTATGGCTTGATGTTTATCCGTTCCAGTTGGCAAACTGACTGAAAATTCCTGCTCATCATCAAAGTTTGCATTCACAACATAATTGGATGTAACATCTTTCCAAATGGCTTTCTTTGAAACAATAAGTATCGTTTGAGGCTCATTTAGACATGGTTCACTCTTCCCAACAGGGTAAATTGCAATGCGATATTTGTTTGTTCCGTTAGGTGCTTCATCTATATAAGAATACGAACTGCCATAAACTGAATTTGCATCACGCAGAGAAATATTAGCGATATGACGATATTCTTCTTCTCCAGGACGCTGACATAGCACGACAACTGAATCTACCATGTCGCCATTGGGGTCGTTCCAAGTCAGTTTAACCTCATTAGTTTCATTTAAAAGTGAGGCGTTAAAGTCAGTTGCAGGACAGTAAACCACCTTTGGGATGTATTCATTCTTGCGATTAAATGCCAGGGGTTCGTTCATGTTTGCATAGTATTTACCTAACATTGACAATGTATCGGCTTCATTTCTCGACCAAAGACTCGTGCGTTTCTCACTATCCCAATAGTAGTATCGCTCCACAATAGGATTCGAATTCAGCTTTTCCAGGATGGGACGCGTACCATCATAGAGTGCCTTTTGAGCCCGCTGAGAGAAATCATTGGCATCTTTGACAAGGTGAAATATGCCTTGTCCGCTCCACCATGCACCCCAAACCCATTCCGAAATCCATATAGGTCGCTTGCCATATCGGTTGCTTATGTTCGTGAGATTATCGAATTGGCCTTGATTCCAATAACAATGCAGGTCAATAATATCGCATCTCCACCCTCTGGCATCAATCGAATCAAGGAAAGCTTGCAAATGATTCATCGAACCATCATGTGAAGATTCTGAGCAAAGACGCAATCCCGTGCGCATCACTTCCTGCCAGTTTGCAAGTACGGTTGCTACATCTTGCGGATGATCATCAGACGGATTACCGGGCTCATTGTTGTTCTTGCTGTGGCAAGCCCAGTCCACTTTGCCAATCGTTGATACGCTGGGATAGCCTTCATAGATATGATTGGGAACACATTCCATGTCAGGAAGCAAGTTATGTCCCTCGTTCCAACCAAATCCTGAGGTTGCGTTTACTAAGTCAAGATATTTATATTCCGTGCTGGCTGCATTGGCTTTCTTCGCATCTTGCCACTTAAAAAGTCGATAAGAAGAAACCTTTGAGGCCATGTTTTCAGGCAGATTCATTTCCAAATCCTCTTTATCGGCAATGAAACAACGGCTATATCCCCAACCTTTTACACCCAAAGCGAACGTCACCATATAGCCTCTTTTCAGCTTGAATGACATGATTTTGTTGTTCAAAGTGCCTTCCGTTAGCGACTTCATAAAGCCTTCTCCGTTGTGTCCTTCAGTGTAATCATTGCATGATTTACCATTGAAATTCCGACCCGAATAACACGTTAGAGGACGTATTTCCTTGTCATAAGGCAAGATGATTGAGCCTCTTCCATACATCTTAACCTGGCAGTTTTGCCCATCAGATGCCGCAATTCCTTTTATGGTTATATGTGAAATCCAGTCCTTAAGTACGCGAGATGGCTTAATCTCTCGAATGATAACTGCGGCATGTTCAGTGTTTTCTATGTCAACAGAACCCTCTTTTGTAAACGGGATTTTATTGGTAATAACATAGTCTTGTGCCTTGTTGACGGTTATTTTTCCTTTTACTTGTGGCGTCTCAACAATCTCGTTAGCCGCCAATCCGTGGTGAGCGAGCATGAGAAATGCCGCAACAGCCATCCATTTTCGATTTTTCTTGGTAAGTGTGTCCATGGAGTCTTCGCCGTTAATTATTTTTTTTTATCATCTTGTTTGTTCCAATAGTTCTCTAAATTCAGGTATTCTTTCTTCGTAAGTGCAAGGAAAGAACCATGTTGAGGGTCTGCAACGCCTTTGATATCTGTGGGAGAATGGAAATTCTGTAGCCTTTCATCGGCTTGACAAATGCGGTATTTCGTTGGCCAAGAAGAGTACTCAACATAACCCACTCTCCAGCCTTTCTCGCCCCAAATCCTAAAGGCCGACGCGCCTTCGCATTGCTTGTTGCCTTCAAAACTCACATAGTCTGTCTCGTTGGGAGCAGGCCATGGTCCAGTCAGTTCTTTTGATTTGGTCGTAAAGATGCCTCGTTTTCCACCTTCTTTCTTTATCATCATGTGCCAACTTTTGTCTGCATCCACCCACACAATGTCGGCATCTATGGTTGCATATCCCCAGTCAAAGAGCACTCGTGGCTTAGTGATGTGGGTGAAAGTTCGGTCTGCATACGAGTAGAAAACACGGTCGTATTTGTCTTCTTTGCTATTAAGCAGCGAGTAATAAATAAAATATCCACCTTTGTTTCCATTGGGCCAACGATATGATTTGTCCCAAATCACCTGGGGAGCCCACACGCGATGAATGGCTGAATAGTCTTTATATACATCGGAAGATGACTTATCTGAGAAGATGCTTTGACCCTTTCTGAAGTCAAAAGTGACGCCATCCCAGTGGATAAGATCATTCGAATGAAGGAGGTTTATGCCATAGTTCGACCATTGATGACTCATTTGTTGGCACATGTCTGTAGTGACCATAACGAATCCTTTGCCGTCTGCCGCGCGTGCAATATAGGCATCTCGCGCGCCACCTTCTATCTGAGAAAGTTGTTTTGTATTATAAACCTCGTTACCATTATTAAGGTCATGCCAGTTCTGTCCATCTCTACTGAGTGCAAAAGCCGTCCATTCTCCTTTACGACTCATGTGGCAATAGAGGTAACCATAAGGGTTTTTAACTTGTTCTACCTGTGCCATGGTGGGCAAAACAAATAGTGAAAGTAACGCAAACTTTAATTTCTTGCTTAGGTTAATCATATATATATCTATTGGTTTAGATTGTTTTCTGGATATGGTATCATATCGTTTTGCTCATCATCTTTCAGACTTCGTGAATCGTGTTCAGCGACTTTGCATATCACTTTGTCACAGAATGAAACCCATGATGGGGAAAGTTTTGCGTTGTAAAGATAGAAAAAGTTTAGAAAGATGTTATTATTCGTGAAATCTTTTAGTGTAAATTAACAATAAAACAGCTTGAAATGAGTACGTGTTTTGATGAATAGCCCATGATGAATCAAGTTTTTTCGTCTTGTGCATTATTATTTTTAGTGTTCAGTTTTGAGTGATTTCCTACCTCATTTGCATTGTTGTTGACTGATGAGCCGAGGTTTATTCTTAGATAGAAAGAATCATCTTACGTTATTGTTTCAACCACTGCGTATGAAATGTTAATTTCAATCATTTATCTTTACGATAAAGATAAAATAACCATTAAATTCAAAGCATGAGATGGTTGCATGTGAATTTCCTGTCATTTTCTGCTGTGTTGTATTCTCTTGACCTTCAAGTCATTACAAAAAGTGCATCTAATAATACGCAAAAATCATGTGAAAAAGTGCAGCGAAATGACTTGAATTATGACTTAATTTCATTTATTTTATGGGCTAATTTGACGCGTTTGTGGGTGTGATTTCAGTCATTTTGCATCGCGATGAGCTCTAAATGCGGTTGACTTTCGTTGCTTATTGTAGAAAAACGGAAATAATTTATCTTACTCATGCCTAATAGAAGTATTATTGAAGTGTTAAAAATAATCGTTTATATTTACATGGTTTACCACAAAAAGGAGAGCGCATTTTTAAGTTTATGGGTTGAAACAATAGGCTGTTTTGAGGACCGACGTGGCGTTTCCTATAGCTTGTTATCGTGGTAATGCAGACCATTGGTGTTGACTTTTCAGTCTGATGAGATTATGTTTTCAATACAATATAACGCGCGCGTACGCGTTTTTAGAATATAAATACAGGAAAATTAAACGCAATGATAGAATATATTAAGGGACAACTTGCCGAACTTACACCGGCGTTGGCAGTCGTTGAAGCGGCTGGAGTGGGCTATGCACTCAACATTTCACTAACTACTTATAGTGGCATTCAAGGCAAAAAGGAGGTGAAACTCTACGTACATGAGGCGCTGACTACAGGCGGAAGAGACGATAGTTTCACGTTGTTTGGCTTTGTGAATAAGCAGGAACGAGAACTCTATCGCTTGCTGATTACGGTGTCGGGTGTGGGTGCTAATACCGCACGTATGATGCTTTCGTCGATGAATCCGACTGAACTTTGCAACGCAATTGCCAATGGTGATGAGCGAATGATAAAGACAGTGAAGGGCATTGGGCTTAAAACAGCACAACGAATCATCGTTGATTTGCGCGATAAAATCATGGCAAGTGGTATTGCAAATGAACTGCATGTGGGCGGTGAAAAGGCTGAAAGCACGTTGAATAATGCCGTGAAAGAAGAGGCTGTTGCGGCTTTAACCATGCTTGGTTTCTCGCCAGCTCCCATTGCAAAAGTGGTCGTTTCTATCTTGCAAAAGCAGGCAAATCTCCCCGTAGAACAAGTGGTTAAAGAGGCCCTTAAACTATTAAAGTAGCACAAACTTCTTTCGTTGAGTAACAAGAAAGCATATCTGTTATTAGGCTTGCTGATGGCTTTTGCTGTCAGTTATGGGGTTAGTGTGCCTTTCTTTCAACGCGAAAATCGTGGTCAACAGCAGGCTGTGGCGCCACAAAAAGACCGCCGTGAGATGCAGACCGATTCAACAAAGCGTGTGAAAAAGCCGCTTTGGCGCGTTCAACGCACGCAACCCATCACGTGGACCGACCTTGATAGCAGTGCGCTTGATTTGCAAACACCTCAGGATTTGCGTAATCAGGTTTCGTATAATGACTCGTTAAATGCCTATTTTATTGGGCGTCGACTGGGTGGAACCTATCTTTCGGCACCTGTAATAATGCTTCCTAATGAATATTTAGACTGGAGTGGGCGTCAACAACAACATGCTTTTTTCCGTAAAAAAAATGCAGAGATATTTCAACAGAAAGGGAAAGATAAGTTTGATTTCAGCGATATGCATTTCGATTTAGGCCCAGCGGAGAAGATTTTTGGGCCTGGTGGTGTGCGGATTCGCACGCAAGGAACAGCCGAATTGAAGTTTGGTGCAACGATGAAAAACATAGATAACCCCGCATTGACTATCAATCGGCGGCATACAACCACGATGAATTTCGATGAGAAACTTAATCTAAATGTCAATGGAAAGGTGGGAGACAAGGTCAATATGAACTTGAATTACAACACCGATGCAACCTTTGACTTCGATGCCCAGAATCTAAAGTTGAAGTATGAAGGCAAGGAAGATGAGATAGTTAAACTCGTTGAGGCAGGTAATATTTCGTTTCCTTCGAACTCATCACTTATCCGTGGTGCCACATCGCTGTTTGGTTTGCGCACCGATTTGCAGTTTGGCAGACTCAAAATGCAGTTGGTTGCTTCGCAGAAGAAAAGCGCCTCAAAGAGCGTTTCAAGTCGGGGTGGGGTGCAGTTGACTCCATTTGAGTTCAGCGCGGCAGACTATGAAGAGAACCGCCACTATTTCCTTGCAAAGTATTTTCGTGAGCATTATGCCGAGGGCATGCAGTCTTTACCGAATGTAAAGACAGGAATTAACATCGGACGCGTGGAGGTTTGGGTGACGAATAAGTCGGGTTCAACAACAAATACGCGTAATATTGTGGCACTGACAGACTTAGGTGAGAATACCAATATAAGCAATACACACCATTGGTCGACGTTAGGAATGACGGTTCCGAGCAACAATGCGAACACCGAATATGCTGCAATGACGGGGTCGTTTAATGCCGCACGTGATATCAATCAAACCTCGTCGGTGCTTGATGGGGCAGGGTTGACGGGCGGAAATGACTATGAGAAGCTTGAGAGTGCACGCTTGTTGACTCCTTCTGAGTATACCGTGAACAAGGCTTTAGGCTTTATCAGTCTCAATACGGGTATCAGTACAGACCAAGTTGTGGCTGTAGCCTTCGAGTATACTTATGGTGGACAGACCTATCAAGTGGGTGAGTTTGCGGCCGATAGAACGAATGTTGATGAGGCGTTGTTCGTCAAATCATTGAAGAATACGAATAATGTTCCGTCGCAAGGTAACTGGAACTTGATGATGAAGAATGTCTATCGACTTGGAGATATGGTTGAGAAGGAGCGGTTTAGACTTGATATCAAGTACCAAAGTGATACCACAGGAGTCTACTTAAACTATATCCCTGAGCCGCAAGTTAAGCAGCAATCAATCGTTAAACTCCTTGGTGCTGACCGGTTAGATAATAATAATCGTCCTTATAGTAATGGCTATTTTGATTATGTAGAGGGGTATACGGTGAGCAATGGACGCGTGTTTCTCCCCGAACCTGAACCCTTTGGAGACGACCTTTACAGGCGACTTGTGAGTAAAGGTGTGCCAGTTGCCAAGGCAAAGAAATATGTGTTTAGTGAATTATATGATAATACTCGCACTGTAGCAAAGCAGATAGCAGAGAAAGATAAGTATGAACTTGTGGGACAATTTCGTGGTTCTTCGGCTAATGTTATTGCGCTTGGAGCTTATAATATCCCTCAAGGTTCGGTCGTAGTAACGGCTGGTGGCATGAGATTAACAGAGGGATCAGACTATAGTGTGGACTATAGTGCCGGCGAAGTTACTATCCTTAACCAGAGTATTCTCGATGCAGGCACGCCCGTAAATGTGTCACTTGAGAGTAACAATGATTATGGAATGCAACGCAAAACAATGTTTGGTGTGAACTGGGAATACGACCTTTCACGCAGTCTTCAGCTAAGCGGTACGTTGCAACATCTATCAGAACAGGCCATGACAAATAAGGTTTCGATGGGCAGTGAGCCATTGAACAACACGTTGTGGGGCTTGAACATTAATTGGAAAAAGGAGAGTCAATGGCTTACTGACATGTTGAATAAGTTGCCGTTTCTACATCTTACACAACCTTCTCAGATTAATTTCACGGGCGAATTTGCACAACTTGTGGCAGGAAAGAATAGCGGAACACAAGACAATGCCTCGTATCTTGATGACTTTGAAAGCACGACAAATAAGATTGATATCGCCTCTCCAACGTCATGGAGTCTATCAAGTGTGCCCTCAATGTTCCCTGAAAGTGCAGATAAAACCACGTTGACAAGCGGCTTCAATCGCTCGCAATTAGCTTGGTATACGATAGATCCTTTGTTCACACGACGTAGTAGTTCGCTGACACCCGCACATATAAAAGGAGACTTAACACAGCTATCTAATCACTATGTTCGTGAGGTTTCTACGCGTGAACTCTATCCAAAACGTGACATAAATAATTATAATGGCTCCTCATCTACATTGAATGTGTTTAATATATCCTATTATCCTAACGAGCGAGGTCCTTATAATTTTAACCCTAATTTGCGTCAAGATGGAACGCTTCCTAACCCAGAACGTCACTGGGGTGGACTCATGCGAAAGCTTGATACGAATGATTTTGAACAGGCAAATATAGAGTATGTGGAGTTCTGGTTGCTTGATCCATTCATCTATTCTAACCGAAAACCCAACGCAAACGATTATGGAGGAGACTTCTATTTGAACTTAGGTGAAGTCTCAGAAGATGTGCTTCATGATGGAAGAAAGTTCTATGAGAGCGGTATGCCGGTAGATGGTTCGCATAGTTATGTTACTACTCAGTGGGGTAAAATCCCTACATCCAATGTGGTAACTTATGCCTTTGCAACGACCAAAGGAGCTCGATCGATGCAGGATGTGGGCTTGAATGGTCTCAATAATGAAGAGGAACGGCATTATACTTCCTATCAAAACTTCCTCTCATCTATACAGGGACATGTGAGTGCTTCGGTGTGGGATTCAATCTATAATGACCCAGCTAACGACGACTATCATTATTTTCGAGGTTCTGATTACGACCGAATGAAGGCCGACATCCTGCGGCGTTACAAGTATATTAATAACCCACAAGGTAACTCTCCCGATAGTGAATCCAGCCAAGAACGATATGATACATCGTATAAGACGACACCGGATGTGGAGGATATCAATCAGGATTATACGCTAAATGAATATGAAAAGTATTACCAATATCATGTTTCTTTGCGTCCAAATGATATGGTAGTAGGGAATAATTTCATTGTAGATAAACGCGATGCAAGCGTGAAATTGCGAAATAGACAGACTGAAACGGTTACGTGGTATCAATTCCGTATTCCTCTGAAAGAATATGAACGACGAGTTGGTTCGATTTCCGATTTTACGAGTATTCGCTTTATGCGTATGTTCCTTACAGGCTTTAAGCATCCCATTGTGTTACGCTTTGGGAGCTTAGATCTCGTGAGAGGAGATTGGAGAATCTATGAAAATGCGTTGGATAATCATACAGGTTCGGGGACACTTGCAGTCAGTTCGGTAAGTTTAGAGGAGAATGGTGAAAAGTCACCTGTTAATTATATCCTCCCACCGGGCATCAATCGGGAACAAGATCCCACACAACCTCAGTTGGTAGAAAGTAATGAACAGGCCCTTGACTTCATTGTAAATAACTTGTCACATGGTGAGAGTAAGGCTGTTTATAAGAATGCAACGGTCGACTTAAGGCAGTATAAACGTTTGCAAATGTACGTTCATGCGAATGCCTTTGAGCAAAATAACACACAGTTAAATGACGATCAATTGGCCGTGTTTATACGCTTGGGATCAGACTATAAGAATAACTTCTATGAGTATCAAGTACCATTAAAGCTTACTCCTGCAGGCAGATATAACCTTAATTCTCCGTCAGATCGTGCTGTGGTTTGGCCTCAAGAGAATATGATAGACATACCTTTGGCGTTATTGACCAATGTGAAATTGCAACGCAATAAGGCTAAGGCTGAGGGACATGCAAGCTTTGTTCAGGCCTTCACGGCATATGATAATGCCCACCCTGCAAACTTGGTTACCATCATGGGTAACCCTTCTTTGGGGGAAATAAAGACGATGATTATCGGAGTAAGAAACCTTTCTTCTGATGTAAAGAGTGGCGAAGTGTGGGTTAATGAGCTGCGTCTGAAGGAGTATAATAATAAAGGTGGGTGGGCTGCAAATGGCAATTTAAATGTTCAGTTGTCTGATTTGGGCACGCTAAATGTACAGGGACGATATGTCAGTGAAGGCTTTGGGGGCTTGGAAAGTAAGGTTGCTGACAGGACACAAGAAAGCATTTCAAGTTATAGTGTGACTACAAGTTTGGAATTAGGTAAGTTCTTTCCCGACAAGATTAAAGTCTCAGCACCTCTCTATTACTCAGTAAGTCATGAGACAAGTAAACCAAAATATAATCCTTTAGATACAGATTTGTCGTTGAAAGATGCTTTAGAATCAGCCTCAAAAGCAGAGCGAGACAGTATAGAATCGATTGCTGTAACGAAACGAATCAATACAAACCTTTCTTTGTCTAATGTGAGAATAGGAATTCAAACGAAGAATTCTCCCATGCCTTATGACCCTGCTAACTTCTCATTCTCCTACAGTCATTCACATAGTTTCACAAGTGGTGAGACAACCGTTTACGAGAAAGAAGATAATTGGAGGGGTGCAATGAACTATAATTGGAGCCCAAATTACAAGACTTGGGAGCCTTTTAAAGGTATTAAAAGTAGGTCAAAGTGGTGGGACATCTTAAAGAGATTTGGACTCAATTGGTTACCACAGAGCGTTGGATTCAACAGTGAATTAATGCGCAATTACTATGAGTTTCAGGAGCGAGATATGGAGAGTTTGGAGAACAATCGATTGCCGTTGACATTCAATGAGCAGTTTCTTTGGAACCGAGATTTCTCACTTCGTTGGGATTTGACACGCAATATACACATGAATTTCCAAAGTGCCACGCGGTCAAGAATAGAAGAACCCTACACGCCTATAAACAAATCACTCTATGCCGACCGTTATCATGCGTGGCGAGATAGCGTTTGGACGAGCATAAAACGACTTGGAACGCCGTTAGATTATCAGCAATCGTTCACTCTTTCTTATCAACTTCCGTTGAATTTGATTCCAGTTTTTGATTGGATTAGTACCGATGCGCAATATAATGCCAGCTATACATGGGTGCGAGGAACGGAGAACGAGAATCATATAAGCCTTGGAAATACGGTTACAAGTAATCGAAACCTTAATGTGAATGGTTCATTTAACTTAGAGAGATTATACAATCACATTCCTTTTTTGAAGCAAACGAATGAGCGATTCAACCGAAGACCGATTTATAATCGACAGAGTTCTGGTGGTAAAAAGAAGCAATTACCGCATCAAACTCAACTTGATTTGCCGAAGAATAAAGGCAGTTTTGAACAAGAAATCACATTGAGACCTGATACGACAATTGTCATTTCACATGCTAAGCATAGCCGAAGAATCGTGGTGAATGCACGAACTGAGGATGGACATCCTTTCAAATTGAGGTTTAAGAAGGTTGATAACGATAGGTTACGCATAACAAACCATGTTGACTCTACGCTAAAAGTGAAGGTTACAGTGAATGTAAAACCACCTTTAGAAAGCCAGAACTGGTATCGAACGGCACAGAGTTTGGCTCGCGTATTGATGATGGTGAGAAACCTAAGTGTTAGCTATCGTAATCAATATGCTATGACCTTGCCTGGTTTTATGCCTAATATTGGGAAAGCTTTTGGGCAGACTCGTGGCAGTGGTTTACTTTCTCCAGGACTTGATTTCGCTTTTGGTGTCATCGGAGATGCGTATGTTGATAAAGCACTTAGTCGCAATTGGCTACTCATTAACGATTCTATCGCGACCCCAGCTAACACTACTTCTACTGAGGATTTACAGCTTCGGGCTACTATTGTGCCTTTCCGTGATTTTACGATTGACTTAAATGCAACACGCGTTTCTACCAAAGCACGCAGCATTCAGTATATGTATGCAGGCCATCCCACAATGCAAAGTGGTACGTTTGCTATGACAACGATTTCTATAGGAGGTGCTTTTGAAGGCATAGGTAATGCAAATAGCGGTTATCATAGTAAGAGTTTTGATAAGTTCTGCAGTCTTCTTGATGACTTTCGGCAGCGTGTTGAGGCGCAATATTATGGCAGTCGATATCCTGTAGGAACTCCTTTAGCAGGACAAACTTTTCATCCTTCCAACGGAACGATATCCAAATATAACGCTGATGTGATGGTTCCTGCCTTCCTTTCTGCCTATACAAGCATGAAAGGTAAAGGCCTTTCTATCTTCCCTTCATTGTCTAAACTGCTCCCAAATTGGAATATACGTTATAGTGGATTGGTTCAATTGCCATGGTTCCGAGAAGTCTTTCGCAGTTTCAATATCAATCATTCTTATCGCAGTATCTATACTGTTGGCTCGTATTTCTCCTTTAGTAGCTATCAGGAATACATGAATGGACTCGGCTTTATCATTGATGCAACCTCGGGAAATCCAATTCCTAATTCAATGTTCAATGTCTCTACAGTCAGCGTTAACGAGGCCTTTTCTCCATTATTGGGCATAGATATGACCTTCAATAGTGGCATGACAGCCAAATTAGAGTATCGAACAATTCGTAGTTTGAACCTTAGTATGACGAGCATTCAATTGAATGAGGCAGTCAGTAGAGATTGGGTTTTGGGCTTAGGATATCGTATCAATGACTTCAAACTATTCGGTTTACAAACCAAACGGAAAGCAAAAAATCATAAGAAGGGGGCAAACACTGACACACAACAGCCCATTTTAACTCCTCAGCGCAATGGAGTGAATCATGATTTGAATCTTAATCTCGATTTCAGTTTCCGCAGACAAGCTTCCCTTACGCGTGATATTGCTTCACAAACAAGCAACGCCAGCAGTGGAAACTCTGCACTTCGGCTGAGCTTTACAGCTGATTATACACTCTCACGCATGCTGACAATGAGCTTCTTCTATGACTTTCAGAACAATACTCCGCTGTTAAGCAGTAATAGTTATCCTATTTCTACACGCGATTTTGGATTGAGTGTAAAGTTCTCTTTGACTCGTTAAACCTCTTTATAACAATGGAAAAAGAAAAAATAATCATAACAAATGCACAGCCACATCAGGCTTCTGACATTGCAAGTTTAATTATGTTGGCCATGAATCACGATTGTTGTCGCTATTTTGCAGGCCCAAACCACACACTAAATGACTTTCATCAGCTGATGACACGACTTGTTCAGCGTAACGATTCGCAATATTCTTTTCTTCATACGCTTGTTGCTTTGGATGATAATCATGTCATTGGGTGTTGTGTAAGCTACGAGGGTGGTCGGTTAAAAGCCTTACGTCAAGCCTTCATAGATGAGGCTTTAAATAGCTTTGGCATTGATTATTCTGGTATGAATGACGAGACTCAAGCCGGAGAACTCTATGTAGATAGCCTCGCTGTTGACGTCCGTTACCAGGGTAAAGGCATTGCAACAGCATTGCTGAATGCTACATGTAAAAAGGCTGAGGCACTCGGATTGTCTGTTGGTTTGTTAGTTGACAAAGGTAATCCAGATGCAGAGCGGCTCTATCATCGTTTGGGTTTTCATTATGTCGACGATGGAGAGTGGGGCTCACATCCCATGAAACATCTGCAAAAGAAAATCCAGTGACCTATATATATAAGGTGAAGAAAAGGCTCATTTCTCTTTTAAAAAGTCCTTAGAACTTGCATATTTAATTAAAAAGTATTAAAGAATAGAAGATTGTTGTAGTTTTATTTGGAATTAATGAAACTTACATATATCTTTGCAATGTGTTTTTCATGGTATTAGATTATTAAGGTTAAGAAGATTGGTTGTCGTGAGACAATCAATTTTTTTTGGCCTTATGTTTTCCCCTTTCATCCTAATGGTATTGGCATCTCTTTGCATAAGTCTCATGGAGTTGCTGTTTAAGCGAATCAAAGTCTATATAAGTGTTATCCAATTATAATAGATTTAGGTTAGGAATAGACTAAAAAAAAGAGACACATCCATTTAGATGCATCTCTTTATGATATGAAATCATTCTGTCTTATTTGTTTTCTGAGTCGATAGTTTTAATCTTTTGCTTGATTAATTCCATGTCATCTTTCAGTCTCTGTACCTTGCGATTCATCTCGTCTATGAGGCTGTTTCCCTTCTTACTACTTGCATTTAAGAAACCAAGATTATTCTCATAGGTGTTGATTTCCTGCTTTAATCCTTCGTAACGTCTCATCAAACGACCTCGTTCATTGTCAAGAGCATCCTCGCCACGCTTTACTACATTCTTCAAGTTGCTCTTGAAATTATCTAATTTTCTCTTTGCTGTTGTAACATGAAGGTCATCATAAAGTTTGTCAAGAATCTCGTGATATTGCTTATAGAGCTTATCTTTCTCTTTATAAGGAACGTGACCTATCTTTGCATATTCATCGACTAATCCTTTCACTTTCTCTTGTAAGTCATCAACATTACCCTCTACCAATTCTTTGAGTTGGCTGATAATGGCTTTCTTCTTGTCAAGATTAGTGCGCTCTTCATTACGAGTTCCTGCGTTAGCAGCATTGCGTGCTTCAAAGAATTTGTTGCAAGCCTCAAGGAATTTACTCCATAGTTCGTCACCAACTTTCTTTGGAACAGCTCCTATAGTCTTCCATTCTTTCTGCAAAGCAATCATCTTATCGGTTGTCACTTTCCAGTCGGTACTCTCCATTAAGGCTTCAGCCTTCTCAATGAGTGACTGCTTTTTAGCAATATTCTCATTGTAACGCTGTTTCATTTCCTTAAAGAATGCAGCTTTCTTTGAGAAGAAATCGTCGCATGCTGCACGGAAACGTTCGAATATTTTGACGTTCATCTTCTGCGGAGCGAAGCCAATCTTCTTCCATTCTGCTTGGATATCAATGATTTCTTTCGTCAGTTTTTCCCACTCGTTCGCACCTTTATGCTCATCTTTTACGATGTCTTCAACTTTCTCACAGAGTGCAGTCTTCTTTACAAGGTTATCTTCTTCCTTGGCGCGTAGCTCGTCAAAGTGTTGTTGATGACGTTTATTGATGACCGTAGAAGCAGCTTTAAATCGTGTCCATACTTCGTCTCTGAGTTCCTTTGCGACTGGACCTACCTCACGAAATTGCTGATGTAGTTCCTGCAATTGATGGAAGGCGCTGATTACATCGGGTTCTTCGGCGAGCTTTTCTGCCGCCTCACACAGATGATTCTTTATGCCGAGATTCTTTTTAAAGTCGTATTCTCTTGCCTCACGATTAAGGTTTAGCTGATCATAATATTGCTCAACATAAAGTTGATAGTTACGCCACAGCTCGTTAGCCTTGTCTGCTGGTACGTTCTTTATATCCTTCCATTGCTGTTGAAGCTCTTTGAATTCATTATAATTCTTATTTGCTTCTTCGGGAGAGGAAGCCATATTCTTGATTCGTTCAATGATATTGAGCTTCTTTTCCAAGTTTTCTTGTTTCTCAGCTTCTTGCTGTAGGAAGAGTTTAGCACGTCGTTCTTTGATGACTCCCATTTCTGCTTTGAACACATCTTCTGCTTCATCAGGGACCAAAACATATTTATCGGGGTCGCCACCTGCCTCGAGATAAGCCTTCTGTTGAGCCTCTCGCTCTGCAATATGCAACTTATAGAACGATGTCTTTAGATGGTCGAGTTCCTCCTTTGTGGGGTTTTCGTCATTGCCAACTATTTCTTTCAGTCGTTCAATAATTTCTGCTTTGCTCTTATAATTCTTTGAACTTGTGAGCGTAGTTGCTGTGTTTTCAACAGGAACAGATGTTTCTTTAACTTGCTGTTCTTCACTTATTGTTCCCTCTTTTAGGGTGTTTTCTTGAGAGTCCATCATTTAACCGATTTAGTTTATGACTTGAGTTTTCCATTGCATGATGCAATAACTAACATCATGCAAACTTAAATAAAAAAACTGGAAAATCCTAATTAAATCATTGTTTTTTCTTTTTACACGCTATAACAAACGTTTACGTCTCAAAATCCACCACGAAGCGCCTGATACAACGACTGAAAGAACGATTGCAATTGTAAATCCATACGTGCTCGTTTCCATGCCATTGACGAGGTTCATGCCGAAAAGACTTGAGATAAGTGTAGGGAACATCATGATGATACTTACCGAAGTCAGGGTTCGCATGACGGTATTCATGTTGTTGTTGATGATACTTGAATAGGTATCCATTGTCGATTTGAGAATGTCTGAGTAGATATTTGTTGTCTCACGTGCCTGAGTCATCTCAATGCCTACGTCCTCAATAAGGTCTGCATCGAGTTCATCCACCTGCAATTTGAACTTTAGTTTCTGCAACAAGTTCTCGTTTCCACGTATTGAAGTGATAAAATATGTCAGTGAATCTTGTAGTCGGCTCAGCCCAATTAGACTCTCATTGTTCACATCTTGATCAAGATTATGTTTCGCCTTTTCAATGAGGTTACTGATTTGTTTGAGTCGTTTCAAATACCAAACTGCACTTGAAAGGAACAATCTAAACGTCATATCTACGAAGTCAGTAAAGCCTTCATGTCGCTTCTGTTGATAGCTAACAAAGTCTATCATCATATTAGTTTCGTAGTAACATACCGTGATTGTAACGTCTCGTTTGTGGATAATACCGAGCGGAACTGTGGTATATGGTGTGCGCGAACGCACCTCTTTTACGTATGGAATACGTAGAATGATGAGCATCCAGCCGTCATCATATTCATAGCGGGCACGCTCATCGGTATCGCTAA
Source organism: Segatella salivae F0493 (assembly GCF_000477535.1). Lineage (NCBI taxonomy): Bacteria > Pseudomonadati > Bacteroidota > Bacteroidia > Bacteroidales > Prevotellaceae > Segatella > Segatella salivae. Next base: position 54,412 of record NZ_AWGW01000007.1, on the reverse strand, counting down.
TGTCTGAAAGAAAGTAGTCGGGGATATGAAATGTGTCTTGAAGATATTCCTGATCTTCGTCTGTTGGGCATGTAACTTGTATCCAACAATTGGGTTGCCACTCTTTAATGGCATTTAGATTCTTCTCTATGTTCCAATAGTTTCTCATTCTTGCTAACCTCCATTGATTAATAAGGTGTGGGGATTAGCATCATGCTAAACCTCACGCCTTCAAACGAAATGTTTCCGCGTGATAATCGTCCATATTTGAATTATGTTTTGATTTAACGCTGCAAAGATAAGCAATTATGTTGAAACATTACGTGCTTTCAGAAAGAAAGTTTGGCAACAAAAACGAAAAAATTACTTGTGTTCGCACAGAAGAGGACATGATTCAAGTGGAGATGAGTGCAACAGATAATATGGCTGCAAGTCGTTTCGTGCTACTATATAACACGCTTAGTGTAGATTCATCATGTGATATAGGCCATTTCACGTTGTAATATGACGCGAAACATGCGATGAAATGACGCTAATTGTTACGTAAAATGACGCTTTTCACGCCCTAAAATGATAGGTTTTACTTTCCAATATGAGGCATGCTGATGCTGGCTTAGGAAGGAGTAGGAGGGGGAAGGACGAAGCATACAACACAAAAAGCGGACAAACATAGTTTGTCCGCTTTTTTAAGTATTTTCATCAATAAATGTTATGGTTTTAGCAACCCCTTTACATTGATTTTGCCTTATACAAGAGTAGCAACAATCTCCTCACGCGTGCCTGGAAGCATGTCGATAACTGGGATTTCGGGCATTGTGTAGCAACCGGGCTGAAGTCGCATTGATGCGCGTGCCACGTTGACTAATACCTGAGCGGTGAGTGCCGGATTGTTGATGCTCATATTAAACTCTAAGCGTTGGTTTTGTGTTTTGCCTGAAACGCCTTTGCGAACTAAGTTCACTCCATGTCCCATGTCACGCACATCGTCTACAGAAGCCACCGCAAACACGTGGGTTTCATCATGAGAGAAATAGGGATCGGCTTTGATTTCAGCGGTCACTTCTTCAAGTTTTGCACCGTCTTCCAATTCTACATAGACCATGCGGCGATGGATTCCTTCTCCCAATGGGATAGTAACTGAGAGCGCATTCTTTACACCTTTCTTACTACGCACACACACAGAGTGACCCATTGACATACCCGGTCCGAAGTTGGTATAGGTTAAACCCTTCGGCGCGAGACTCTCCATGAGTACTCGAACAATAGAGTCTGAGCCCGGATCCCAGCCTGCAGAGATGACACTTACAGTATTAGTTTTCTTGTTGTTTGCCATCTGTTGCGTCCTATAATCAAGGATAGAAGTGTGTATGTCGAAGCTATCCACGGTGTTAATACCTAAAGAAGTAATCCTTTCGGCATACTCGGGACAACTACGAGTAGGTGTTGCTAAGATGGCAACATCAACGTTTTTGAGTTTTGAAATGTCGTCAACCACTTCATAGTTTGCCAGTGCTTGTGGTTTGTCTTGACTTCCTTGGCGGCGCACAACGCCTGCAATCTCGAAGTCGGGTGAGGCTTCAAGTGCCTCAATTGTGTAGTGACCGATGTTTCCATAGCCTACAACTGCTGCTCTGATCTTCTTCATTTTGGTTTTCTTTTTCGTTAGATTTCTCCTGATTTAATCAGTGTTCACAAATTTACATGATTTTAATGAATAATTCAATCTTTTCTTTTTGTTTTGTCATTTTTTAATAGTTGTGGCATGGTTCGGTGTGTTTGGTGAGCTTGAAAGGACGCTATCCATGACTCGTTTTTAGTTTTTTATGAATAAATAGCAGGGACAAAAGCATGTATAACCATTTATTTTGTTTATATTTGCATAGTAAACAAAAGAATAAAGAGCGCAATGTCAACACCTGAAAACAAACAAGAGAACACGAAATATCGTAATGATTTCTTGATATTAGCATTGCTGGTAGGACTTGTTATGCTTACCGCGCATGTCTATGACCTGGCACCTCAGACAATTCCTATACACTATGAATGGAATCTTTCAAGTCCAACAGCGTATGGACCGAAGTCAACTTTGATGGTGCTTGCAGTCATAGGAGTGTGCTTAGGCCTGCTCGGCATCTTGGCTGCACATGGTAAAATGTCTTTGATTCATGTTGACCGACTCTCTTATAGCAAGATGAATGAGGCACAAAAGGCCTTGACCCGCAAGTTCATGTATCGCTTAACGTTTCATTTTATCTTTTTAATGGCGTGCGTAATCATGTTGCTTGTGCCCGTAGTTTTGCCTAAAATGGTGGTGTTGATAGCCTTTATCCTGTTACTTTGTTCACTCGTTTATGGGTCTGTAAGCATTTCGTTTAAGATTAGAAAGTTAGGATAATGCGCTAACTTTTCAGTCGTTATGCGTGATGTTTGATTAAGATGTATACGGCTGAAACAATCATCATAAAGCCTACAACGACATACCGGGTCATGGGTTCCCCAAAGACTAATATGCCAATCAGCATGGCAGTGAGCGGTTCAAAGGCACCAAGTGTGGCAACACTCGTACTGTCTATGTGCTTCATTGCCATGACTAAGGTCACGTTACTGATAGTTGTTGGGATGCAACCTAATAATAATAGGTAGAAAAACACATGCACATCGCCAATGGGTTGGATGTGTCCCATGGTGAAAAATGAATATAAAGCCAGGATTATCATAGCCATAAAGAACATAAAGAAGTTTGTCTTTAGGCTGCCCATTCGCTTTATTTTCATGTTCGGATAAGCCACCATATAGATTGCATAGAGTAATCCTGAGGAGAGTTCTAACAGCAAACCGATGGATGAATTGACGTCAAAGCCGTTCACAATAATGCCAGATAACATCGCAACACCAGCCACAGCGAGTGCTATGGAGAATGCAACGGGAAACGTAAGTCGGTGGTGTGAGAAGATGATTTCAAGGATTGCGGTAAACACGGGATAGGAAAACAGCAAGGTTGTAGCCACTCCACTCGGCAAATAATGATAGCCATTGATTAAACAAATGGCTGAAACGGCATAGAGTAGTGACATGAAAGTGAGTCGCAATCCCTCTCCAAAGGTGATGCGAAGTGACTTTCCATTATAGATGAGTACAGCCATCATCATCAGACAAGCGAATCCAAACCTATAAACAAGTAATGAGGATATCTGCATGCCTGCAGCCAAAACGGGGATGCTGAAAAGGGGAATTGTGCCAAAAGTAGCCGAAGAAATAATGGCTTCTACATAGCCTTTCAGTCGTGATTTGTCTGTCATGGATGGCTAAAATCGTTGATATCGTGAATTAATATAATAAAAGTAGGCCTGCAAAGGCTGAATAACCAATCATTCGTAAGGGGTTAATGCCAACGACTTTCACACCTACAAATGTCGCAATGAAAAGGCCTATGCTAATCCAAAACGCCCAAGGATTGGCGGGAGTAGAGAAGTTCTCGGGGGTCATTAATAGTAAAGTAGATGCCAATAATAAGCCAACAATCATAGGACGCAAACCAAGTAATATGCTCTGTACAGTCGTTGTGTTCATATATTTGATGAACATCTTGCAAACAAATAGCATCAACAGGAATGAAGGAAGTATCAAAGCAAGGGTTGCAGTGATAGAACCGACCACGGCAAGCAAGTCAGAATAACCGGCTTGTTGTATGGCTGTATAACCACAATAGGTAGCTGTGTTGAGACTGATTGGGCCAGGTGTCATCTGACTTACAGCGATAACATTCGTGAATTCGCCTACACTGAGCCAGTGAAAGCGGTTGACAAGGATGTTCTGGAGTAACGAAACCATGGCATATTCGCCACCAAAGCCGAACAAACCAATTGCAAAAAACGCGATGAAAAGCTGTAAAAATACCATTTATCGATGTTGTTTATTCTGTTGGTTTGATATAGTTTCCATAGATATATCCACCAAAAGCCGCTGCAAGTATTACCCAAATAGGATTCATTCCGAGTAGCCAAATGGCCAAAGATCCTGCAATTGGTATCCAACAATTTGTCAGATTGATGTGTGTTTCTTTAGCTAATGTGAACGTAGGAATGGCAATTAAGGCCACAATAGCAGGTCGAATACCCGCAAAGATTGACGCAATAATCGGATTGTTTTGAAGCTTATGGAAGAACGTTGCGATAAGAAGTATGATGAGAAATGACGGCAAAACAGTTCCTAAAGTGGTGCAAATAGCGCCGCGAGTCTTCTTTATCTTATAGCCAATAAACGTGCTCATATTGATAAAAAAGACACCAGGACAGGTCTGAACCAAGGCAAGTAGGTCGGTAAACTCTTGCTGACTCATCCATTGATGGTGTCGAACCACATCATCTTCTATCTTGGAAAGCATGGTATAGCCACCCCAAAAGGTGGCTATTCCCAGCTTAAAGAATGTCTTGAATAATGTTAGATACATTCTTTTTTGTTAGTTATTATTCTTCTGTTCTTGTCTTCTCTTCTATCCATTTGCGTGCATTGACGAAGGCTTCTATCCATGGTGACACCTCATCTTGCTTGCGATTGAATGGATAATAGGCATTCTGCCATGGGAAGATTGCACGTTCTGGGTGAGGCATCATAGCCAAATGGCGTCCGTCTTCCGAACAAATTGCAGCAACATTATAGTCAGAACCATTCGGATTTCCTGGGTATTCGGCATAATTATACTTAGCAACAACGTTATAATGGTCTTCAGATTCGGGCAGATAGAAACGGCCTTCACCATGTGCAACCCATATACCGAGTTTACTTCCACTAAGACTTTGCATCATGATACTATTGTTCTTAGGGATAGTTAAGCCAAGGAATGTGCTCTCAAACTTCTTTGAAGTGTTGTGACATAAGTGGCTCCTGTGCTCGTGATTTGGGTTGATTAAGTTCAACTCTACCATGAGTTGACACCCATTACAAACGCCAAGACTCATCGTGTTTTGACGCGAATAGAACTTCTCAAGGGCTTGTTTTGCTTTCTCGTTATATAGGAATGCGCCTGCCCATCCTTTCGCACTACCGAGTACATCGCTATTAGAGAAACCACCACAGAACACGATGAAGTTCACATCTTCAAGCGTTTCGCGTCCACTAATGAGGTCGGTCATCGTGACATCTTTAACATCAAAGCCTGCCAAATAAAGCGTATAAGCCATCTCTCGCTCTCCATTGGTTCCCTTTTCTCGTATGATTGCGGCCTTGATTCCTGATGGTTCGCGTCTGTCGGCAGTCAAACCATAGCTCTCTAAGGTGCCTTTGAAGTTGCTATTAAACTTTAACTCAATCGCTTGTTTCTTGTAGTTGGTGAATCGCTTCTTTGCCATTCCATTGAAACTCTGGTCGCGATCCAACAAATATGAAGTCTTAAACCAAGTATCTCTCAGTGCATCGATGTCGAAATCATGTACATATTCATCCTTCTTTACAGTGATTTTGCGTTCATTTGGCACTGGATAACCAATCTTAGCATAGCCAATTCCCGACTCATCGAGATACTCCATGAGTGCTTCTTTGTGTGTATCGCTCACCTGAATAACAACTCCTGGGTTCTCGGCGAATAGTATTTTAATGATGTCTTTGCCTGCAATCGCGTGTAGATTAATGTTCAAACCTCCCGTCTTATTAGCGAAAGTCATCTCCAATAACGTTGTAATCAAGCCACCAGCACTAATATCATGGCCCGCCATTACCCATCCGCGATGAATCAATTCCTGTATAGCGTTGAAGCAATCTACAAAGTATTCGGGGTTCTTTACAGTCGGAACGTCGCTGCCTACTTTGCCAAGACTCTGTGCAAAGGCACTACCACCAAGATGTTGTTCGTCAAAACTGAAGTCAATATGATAGAGACTGGAGTTCTTATCGTTAACAATCACAGAACTAACTGTCTTCTTTACGTCGCTAACTTCACCTCCGGCGCTGACAATTACAGTGCCTGGAGCAATGATTTTCTCTCCGTTTGGATACTGTTGTGATAGAGAAAGCGAATCTTTTCCAGTCGGAACATTCACATGAATGGCGCAACAGAAGTCGCTTAATGCCTCAACTGCTTCATAAAGTCGGGCATCTTCACCCTTCTGTGAACGGCAAGGCCACATCCAATTGGCGCTTAAGCTGACGCTATCTAAGCCTTCTGCCAACGGCGCCCAAACGAGATTGGTTAATGATTCGGCTACAGAGAGCACGCTACCTGCCTTTGGATCTGCCAAGCCGGCTTGCGGAGCATGTCCCATTGCGGTAGCAATTCCCTTCTCACCACGATAATCTAAGGCCACAACGCCACAATCGGAGAGCGGTAATTGGATTTCACCTTGTCCCTGTTGACGGGCAATCTTTCCCGTAACTGAACGGTCAACCTTGTTTGTTAACCAATCTTTGCAGGCCACAGCTTCAAGTTGTAACATGCGGTTTAGATAGTCATCAAGTTGTGTTTCGTTATAAGTGACGTCCTCATATCGGCGTTCTACGGTCTCATCTACCATGATTGTCTGCGGTGTATGACCAAACATCTGTGCCACATCTAAGTCGAATGGCTTCACACCATCAGCCTGTTTGAAACTGAAATGCGCATCACCTGTCGTCTCACCCACTACATACATCGGCGCACGTTCACGCTCGGCAATCTGTTGAACGTGGTCTAAATACTTCTCATCAATGAGTAATCCCATGCGCTCTTGACTCTCATTAGCAATGATTTCCTTTGCAGAGAGCGTCTTGTCTCCTATTGGAAGTTTGCTCATGTCAATCTCTCCACCGCACTCTTCGACTAATTCTGAAAGACAATTCAAGTGCCCTGCGCTGCCATGGTCATGTATACTTACAACGGGATTCTCATCTTCTTCCACCAAGGCACGAACGAGATTGTAAGCTCGTTTCTGCATTTCGGGGTTGGCACGCTGTATGGCATTCAGCTCAATTCCATTGCTATAGCGACCTGTATCGACTGAAGATACACTGCCACCCCCTAAGCCTATGCGATAGTTATCACCGCCAACAACGACTACTTTGTTGCCTTTTTGGGGCTCTTTCTTTAGACAATCGCGCTTCTTTCCATAGCCCACACCTCCTGCAAGCATGATAACCTTGTCATAAGCATACTTCTCTTGGTTCTCCTGATGCTCGAAAGTGAGCACTGAACCGCAAATTAATGGCTGACCAAACTTGTTTCCAAAGTCGCTCGCGCCATTCGAAGCTTTGATTAATATCTGTTCAGGATTCTGATAAAGCCACTTGCGCACGGGGACAATATCTTCCCAATCGCGGTCTACATCGGCTTTACCATTGTCGTCTTTCAGGCGAGGATAGGCTGTCATATAACAGGCTGTACCAGCTATTGGCCATGAACCAACACCGCCACCCATGCGATCTCGTATCTCACCTCCTGTGCCGGTAGCGGCTCCATTGAATGGTTCTACCGTCGTAGGAAAGTTATGTGTCTCTGCCTTTAGAGAGATAACACTCTCTATTTCCTTTACTTTGAAATAGTCACTTGTGCTTTGATTCTCCGGTGCAAACTGCTCAATGACTGGTCCTTGGGCAAAAGCGACGTTGTCTTTATAGGCAGAAAGTATCTTGTTTGGATTCTCTTGCGTTGTCTTTTTGATTAAGTTGAAGAGCGAAGATTCCTTTTCTTGTCCGTCAATTACAAACTTTCCACCGAATATTTTGTGGCGACAATGCTCTGAGTTTATTTGCGCAAAGCCGAATATTTCAGAATCCGTTAGCGGACGACCATTGTCTTTTTCAAGCGTATGTAGATAGGAAATCTCGTCTTTACTCAATGCAAGTCCTTCTTCTTCATTATACTTTTCCAAGTCATTTACGTATTTAATTGGCTCGGGTTTATGGTCTACTTTGAAGACGTCTTGACCGATACCATGATACATACGCTGTAACATTGGGTCATGTTCTGCCTCTTCTGAGTCTACGGGGAAATACTCTTCAATACGCGAAATGCCGTTAAGACTCATGTTTTGAGTAATCTCAACGGCATTCGTACTCCATGGAGTAATCATTTCTTTACGTGGACCGACGAAGAAACCCGAAAGTTGTTGAGCCTCCTCTGGCTTTGCATCACCAAACAACCAGCTTAATTTGCTAATCTCATCAGCTTGGGGTTGATGGTCAATCTCTGTTGCAATCACGCTCTTTGAAGGCGTTCTGAAGAAAAGAATCATACTTTTATATAGTTATAAATAGGTGATATATTCTGTTGTGCAAAGTTAATGTAAATCACTCATAAATCAAAATAAATGGGTGGTTTTTATTTCGTTGAAGTCTCATGTGTTGCTATCACGGGTGTTGTTGGCGGTGAAACACAGCGCATATTTGAACATTTGATATGGTCTTGGCATAGATAATCATAGCGCACAAGCGTCAGGTCGTTACATGATTTGATGCAAATCATGCGATAAAATGACGCAAATTGTGGCGTAAAATGACGCTGTTTATCGTGTAAAATGCAGGAGATTGCAAAGCAATTGCAGTTCAACGTTGTAGGCATTGTAAGGCTTATAGCCCAAGGTTGGCGCCAACCTACCATAGGTTATGCGTGTAGTGGAGTGGTCAACACCATAGATGTTGGTATGGTTTTAGCCCATTTTATGCTTTGCAATGCACGTTATTGTTTGTCGTTTTCAGCATTAATCTCTTTTAATACGCCTTTCAGCAGATAGGTTGCATTTTGATTTCGTGCCACGCCCGGCGTGATTTTATAAGAATAGGTGACATCCGTTCCGAGTTCAATCTCAAAGCAATAGTTGCTGAATCGCTGTGGATTGGTGTCTTGAAGCTTTGAAAGTTCGAGGTCGTGTGTGGCGATGAGGCCAGTAACGGGTAGGCAACAGATGTTCTCTAAGAATAATCTTGAACCATTAAGTTTGTCGAGTGAATTCGTGCCTTTTAGTATTTCATCGAGAATAATGAGTGTCGACGCACTCTCTGTTGGCTTTCCTTCGGTGTAGAAAGGGTGCTTACAAAAGCGTATTAGCTGTTGAAGTCGGCGGAGTTCGGCATTGAAATAAGAGATACCTCTATCCAAATCATCCGTTGTTCGCATGCTACTGAAGAGGTTAAATGTTGAAGTTCGCATGCGTTTTGCAAACACAGGACCGCCATTTCTGGCTAAGATATAGTTGATACCAATGGTCCTTAGGAAGGTGCTTTTACCCGCCATGTTGGCTCCAGTCACGATAGTATAGCTTCCGTTTACTATCGAAAAGTTGTTCTTTATGGCTTTCGTTCCCAAGAAAGGATGGTAGATTTCCTCAGTCTCTACACTGACATTGGTGTCTGAAGTGACTTCGGCTGTGGTAGCTTCTGGGTGATTATAGGCGAAGCGTCCCCACGAAACGAGGGCATCAATGTGGCTTAATGCGACAACTTCTGCTTCGATTTGATTCTTGAAGTCAGCCTCCCAACGCAGGTATTCGCGGATAAGGAAGTAGTCGTTCAGTCCAAAAGTGTCGATAAGCATCAGCCCAAGGATGTTTCCTCTGCGGTCAAGTCGGTTGATAATACTATTTAATAATGTGGCCTGTTGTTGTGCATTGCGAAGCGTTTCGACTTCTTTTTGCAGGGAAGAAGGCAGCTGTTGCAGGGTAATCGCTTGTTTTATGAGCAACAAAAAGTTTTCGGCTGCATTGTGAATTTCGGCTGTTTGTTTGGCAATCTGCCGTGCGTGGCTGTTACAAAGCAGGTAAACGATGAAGAATTGCAACGTAGCATAGAACACCGGTACATTGCCGTCAACGAGTTTGAAGACGGAAAGAATGATGAGTAATGGCAGCAGACAGAGGGTCAGTGAAGCCACAATGAGCGACCATCGCGTAGAAAACCATCGAGGAATTGATGCTGTTGTGAGGCTGTCTCGAATCGAAAGCAATTGTAAAGTGTCAACTTTTGTCCCTTCTCCCAAGGCTTGAAAGCGGTCCATGAAATTGACTTCATGACTCATATAGCGTATTTCTTCATGCTGAAACCGCACATCTTTGAATGAAAGATTACGTGATAGTTGCACTCGTCCCCCTGTGGTCACTGTGCGGTTAAGGCGTGCAAAGAGTGAGTTTTGCCCAAAAACATCGAGATCATAGGTAAAGGGATGTTGATAATCAATAAAGTCTTGTCCACTGTCGAAAGCCGAATAGTCTCCGTTAATGGCTTCAAGTTCGTGGGTATATACGGCAATGAGTTGCTCGGTTTGCTTTATATTGTGTGTGTTTTTGTTGTCAAAGGAGCGTGTAAACACGTAGGCAATGAAGCTGATAACAGCCAAAATGGTTCCCAATAGTGTCCATGTGGTCATGAAAGCTATGGCCAACGCGCCTATGATGAGTGCGAAAAGTGCAATCTCTGCAATGATAAAGAGTCGGCTGAATCGTTTCAGTCGTGTTGCAATGGCAGTTGCTTTTGCCTTTTGTTCAAGGTAGTACGTTTGATTGTTCATTATCTTTTTGTTGTGGATTTGGGTCGGGTGTATAGTTCTTTACAGCCTCGTGAGCCTTTCGCATGACCTTTCCCGGCACCTTACTACCCCTTTCTAAGAACCAAAGAAAGTTGTAGCCAGTGGGTGAAGGAGGTTTCAAGAGCGGGTCCTTACTAATTACTGTTGATGCGTTTATAGGCGCACTCTTCATTATTGTGGGTGCTTTTGCGGTGATAACAACCGTGTTTATCGTGATGTCTTTAGGCAAAAGCAACACCGTATCCTTATAGTTTGTGAGGTTAAGTGTGCGCTTTACATAACTACTATGCGAGAAAGTGACACTCCGTGTGGTTCGATCTGTGATTGAAAAGTGGCCTTGTCGGTCAGTCATATACATCTTATTGGTGTTTGTGTAGACTTTAACACCAGCCAAAGGTTGGCGAGTTTCCATGTCAAGAACAATGCCTTCGTGTTGTGCCCAGACGTGGGGCATCGTTCCGAAAAGCAATAACGTTGAAAAGATTAGCTTCTTTTTCATTTTCCGTTCCTGTTTAAGAATGGTCTGATATGACTTTTGTCGCAAAGTTAAACATAAAAAAGTAAAGCGCAATAAAGCCTCTTTGCGTTTATGTTTTCTTATCTTTTTTTGAATATTTCTTGTAAGTTAAAGAAATCCTCTGAATCGAACGACCTCCAAAAATCAATGTAAAGAGCGAGTAAAAGCAGCTTAGGAGGTTGACGTTCGTTAAATAACACAAAATCAAGTAAACTTTTTTCTTGTTTCAATTTGTAAGGCGTATATTTGCAATATCTAATGAATGAACTATAAATTAAAAAGAGAGTAATATGAAAAAACATGTATTGTTGCTCACGATGGCAGCTGGAATGTTGCTCGTTAGCAGTTGCGCAAGCAAGAAAGACTTAGAGAATTGTCAGTCAGAAAATAGAGAACTGACAGCAAACTATCAGAATACGAAAGAAGAACTGGCTGCAAGTAAGGCGCGAGTTGCCAGTCTTGAGGAGCAGTTGGCACAGCAAAAGAAGGACTTTGCAGCGTTACAAGGTTCGCTCGATAAAAGCCTTTTGAACGCCAATGCCAATAATATCAATATCTCAAAGCTGGTAGATCAGATTAACGAAAGTAATCAATATATCCGCCATTTGGTTGAAGTGAAGAGCAAGAGCGACTCACTCAACTTAGTGTTGACTAACAATCTGACTCGTTCTTTGAGTCGTGAGGAGATGAAAGAAGTAGATGTTCGCGTGCTGAAAGGCGTCGTTTATATCTCTCTTGCAGATAATATGCTTTACAGAAGTGGTAGTTATGAAATCAATGATCGGGCTGAAGAGACGCTTGGAAAGATTGCAAAGATTATCATGGATTATAAAGATTATGACGTACTTATTGAGGGAAACACCGATAATGTGCCTGTAAACACAAAGTCGGCTGCAATGAAGAATATTCGAAACAACTGGGATCTTTCTGCACTTCGCGCTTCATCGGTGGTACAATATCTGCAAGATCATTTCGGTGTTTCACCAAAACGACTCACTGCAGGAGGCCGAGGCGAGTATAATCCTGTGGCTACTAACGACACGGAATTGGGCAAACAGCGCAACCGCCGTACACAGATTATTATTACACCGAAGTTAGATCAGTTTATGGATCTTATTGACAAAGCTCCCGAAGAGAAGAAATAGTCACCACCTTGTGGCTTAAATCATAAAGAGGGTAGGGTTGATTCGTTGACCTTACCCTTTTTGTTTGTCTTAATGTTAGAGGAAAAGGGCTGTGTAATCTCTATTGAATTGTCGTGTGATTTGACGGACTTTACCGCATGATTTGTAGCAAATTGCAGCCTGATTACTATGCTTTTAGTTTTAAGAAGGATAGGAGATACGGGCTGTTTACTTTCTTTTCAGAAGCGGAAAGGATAGCGTTTGTTGCTTATAATAGCGGACTTAGCAGTCTGACAATACTCTCCCAAAGTCGTGTAGCGAATGATCTGTGCGTGTAATCGCGTATCTCTTCGATGTCGACACAATCCTTTTCGTCATTCAAATAGATTTCTTTGATGCGCAAAGCTAAGTCTTTATCATAGAAGAATATATTGCATTCAAAGTTATTTTCGAAGCTTCTGAAGTCAATATTTGTGCTTCCACACGTACAGAAATAATCATCACTGACCAAGAGTTTTGAGTGATTAAAGCCCGCCTTATAAAGCAAAACCTTGGCTCCTGCCTCTACAATCTCGCCAAGATATGACTTGCATGCCCACTCAACAAGCTTCGCATCACCATACATAGGAATCATTAATCGTACGTCAACTCCCGACAAAGCAGCCGTGCGAATGGCGAAAAGTATCGGCTCAGTAGGTAGGAAATAGGGCGTCTCCATATAGACATAACGCTTTGCTTCGACTAAGATTCGGACATAACCTTGCATGATATCAGGCCATGGTTGTATGGGACTACTCGTCACAATTTGAGCCAAATAACCGGATGTTTCCACGTGAGAAGTCTCAGGATAATAACGGTGATCAGACAATAATGTGCGTGAAACAAAGTACCAATCTATTAGGAAAGCACGTTGAAGGGAATAGACAATACCGCCTGTTATGGCCATATGTGTGTCGCGCCAAGGCCGTCCTTTGCTCCCTTTTACATAGCGCATAGCGATATTTATGCCTCCAATGAAGCCGACTTCTCCGTCAATCACGCAAATCTTTCGATGGTTTCGATAATTAACTTTGCTTGTTAACGCGGGGAAACGAACTGGAATGAAGGGTTTAATCTCTATCCCTTCATGCCTCATTTTCACGAAGAATCGGTCGCTAACATTCCAGCAACCAACGTCATCATAGATAATCCTTACCTCGACACCTTGCCTTACTTTATCAATCAAAGCGTCTGCAATGAGCATGCCAAGTGGGTCATCATCAAAGATGTAAGTATCGATATGGATGTGATCTTGAGCCCTTCCTATGGCACGAAGTAAGGCAAGGAAGTAGTCGCTTCCATTGGTATATATCTCTACATTGTTATCTTTGAATGGCAAAGCCATGCTTTGATTGGCAAAGAGATGAATCAATTGGCGCGCATTTTCGGGCAGTTGTAGGTTGCGTTGTTCGGCAAATTCAAGCATACTTCGCTTCGTTAGTTCGTCTAAACTGTGCTGACTTATGAAGTGTTGCCTACGATAATTCTGTCCAAAAAAGATATAGATTACAATGCCAATCAACGGGATAAAGGAGAGTAACATGAGCCAAGCGACAGTCTTTGCAGGCTGTCTATTGTCCATGAGTACAGCCAAACTGGCTAACAAAATGGATAGAATGTAGATGGGAATGATTACCCAATACACATAGAACATTTATTGAATACCAATCATTTTGTGTGTTTGCAGACTCAGACGCCACTTTGGATGTGATAGGATATAACTGATACAAGCTTGCAAGATGACTTGATTCTTGGTCTTATCTCCTACATCACAGGGCTGAAGATAATAGTAGTCGGCTTGTATTCCGGCATCATCTACCATACTTTCTCCGTCGAAAATGCACTTTAATTCGTTACACTTTGTCACAACAACTGAGCCTTTTGGCGACACTGTTAGCCAGTCAAGATTTTGCGGGGGAACTCTTGTTCCGTTGGATTCCATAGCAACATAGAAGCCCGAAGCATGCAAAGCATCAATCAATTTGTCGTCAACTTGCAGGGTAGGTTCACCTCCTGTGAGAACCACAAAGCCTGCTTTCTTCCACTTACTAATGGCAGAAATAATGTCATCGACAGTCATTTCACGATATGATTTGAAGTCCGTGTCACAGAAACTACACTTCAAATTGCAACCGCTGAAACGTATAAACACTGCACAACGACCCGTATTTCGGCCCTCACCTTGCAGTGAAAAGAAGATCTCATTAACGTTATAAGTCTTCCTCATATATAGCTACATTCCCTTCACTTTCTTGCACTTCAGCCTTATAACACGTAGGAATTTGCTTGGTAATCCAGTGTGCTATGTTCTCAGCTGTAGGGTTAAAAGGCAATACTTTGTTGAGATCGGCGTGATCAAGTCGGTCATGTATGAGGCGTTTTACTTCTGAAAAGTCGGCCACCATGCCGTCTTTGTTGAGCTCACGCGACTTACAATATATCGTGATATGCCAGTTGTGGCCATGCACATTGCTGCATTTGCTCTGATAAGAGAGCTTTAAGTGGTGTGAAGCTGATATTTCAAAACTCTTTTTTATGTAATACATACCCCTCCTGTTTAATTCTGTTTACACAATGATGTTATTGCCTAATTGCTTTGCAAGGATATTCCTCATCTCGGTCATCTCCTTATATTCTGCCATAAGTGAAAGGAGTTCATCCGACGAAGCCTTTGCTATTTTCTGCTTTAATTCACGTAAATGTTTCTCAATGTATTCCATTCTAAAGTCTAACATCAAGTGAATGGCTCGATTTTTCAAGCTATCATCATCGTTCTTCTCTTGCTGACTTTCAGACAATTTGAATCGTTCTTCCGTCATGTTGATAGCCAATTGGCTGATGTTTATATCGTGATGATGCACAAAATAAGGCTCGGTCTTGAATGAACGATCGCTAACTTTCTCCACAACTTCCTGTAAAATGCGGTTGTAAAGCTCGTTTTTAAACGATAATCCATCTGTAGATAGACTGTAATGAATGTATTCTCCAATCGAAAATTCAATCAGATTGCCATCAGCATCCTCAATGTTTTTGAAGACAACTCGGTCACCATATTTTATAATCAGTTGCAACATGAGTTGTTCAACCTTTGATTCGGTGTGCATTTGGCTTTGTGACAATGCGGCGGCTTGATTCTTTTCATAAGGCTGTTGGCCTGTTGGTGCCGACTGAACTCCGGTTGGTGACATTGAGCCCGTAGCCTTTCTGTCGCGTATCATGTTGTTCATCTGCGTGATAAGTGTAGTTTCATTGATGCCAATACGATGCGAACAATCCTGCAAATAGGTATCACGCAGGATAGGATTCTGCACCATCGAGATGCTCGTTACAATGGAGTTGATGGCTTCCGAACGTTTCAATGGGTCGTTTTCATTGTCAAGTAACAACGCCGTCTTAAAGCGAATGAAGTCTGTTGCGTGTGATTCTATATAGTCTTTGAACTCATCTGACGAATGTTTTCGAGCGAAACTATCTGGGTCTTCACTATCTGGTAACAACAAGACTTTTAGGTTCATACCCTCTTGAAGCAGCATATCCGTACCACGAAGTGTCGCATGTATGCCTGCCGAATCGCCGTCATAGAGCAGCGTTATGTTAGCCGTGAAGCGATGAAGCATGTGAATCTGGTGGATGCTTAGTGCCGTTCCAGAGTTTGCAACGACGTTTTCTATACCACACTGATGCATCGAAATAACGTCTGTATAGCCTTCAACCATGTAGACACGGTCCTCTTTTGCTATCGCCTTTTTAGCCTGATAGATGCCATAAAGCTCATGATCTTTGTGGTAAATATCACTATCTGGCGAGTTCACATATTTCTGATTGACTCCTTTTGTGCGTGAATCGAGCACGCGACCACCAAAGCCTACCACCTTACCGCTTATGCCAATCCACGGAAATATGACGCGACCTGAGTAGCGATCGATGAGTTCTCCGCGGTCGTTTCGATAGCAAACGCCTGTCTTCAGCAGGTATTCGTCTTGATAACCCTTTTGCTTTGCTGCCCGCGCAAGTGCCAAACGGTCTGCTAAATCATAGCCCAATTTAAACTTACGGATAACATCATCGCGGAAACCTCGAGTGCGAAAATACTGCATTCCGATAGCAACGCCGTCATCATTATTATGGAGTATGTCCTCAAAATAATTGGAAACCCACTCGTTTATGATAAACATGCTCTCGCGTTCACTTTGCTCTCGTTTCTCATCATCAGTGAGTTCGCGTTCCTTTATCTCTATGTTGTACTTGTGAGCTAACCATCTTAAGGCCTCAGGATAGGTCATTTGTTCGTGCTCCATGATGAAGCTTACGGCGTTACCTCCCTTTCCACAGCCGAAACAATGACATGTTCCGCGCGCTGGAGACACATAAAATGATGGGGTCTTTTCATTGTGAAAAGGACACAATCCCTTATAGTTACTGCCACTCTTTCGCAGCGTAACAAACTCTGAAACGACATCAACAATGTTTGATGCGTCCTTAATTCGTTCTACAGTTTGTGAGTCAATCATCGATAAGGCAAAGTTAATAAAAAACGATGAAACTGCAAAACATGACGCTATTCAAAAGAGATTTTTATTTCACCGCATAGTGTAGGGAAGATAATTTGGCGCTACATTTATCTTGATTGATTTCTTTTTATGCCATGTTTTAATGGCACGAAAGGCGAAACTCGCATCAAGCGACATGATGAAATGATTTATAATGTGGGGCTTATGTATTGGGATAACAGGATAAATCAGATGACTTTGCGGGTTAACATGATTTTCTTTTGCCTGTTGTTTTTATATCGTGAATAAACTTTCTTGCGTTTCTTATTAATTTAATGCTGATGAATGATAAAATGACTACGTATCGACAACGCTGTAATTAGACGCTAATTACTCGATGAAATGACGCAAATGATGCAGTGAAATAACGCATTTCACAGCCTGTTTTCAGTCATTTTGGTCTGCCGTCTGCCATTGCTGTTCCGCTACTTTCATCTTGTCAAAGAGGGCACTAATGTGTCATTGACTACTGAAAGTTTGGCATAGATGAGGCGATATGATAAAAAATATATCGGAAACGCCTTGCTTTTGTGAGTTCGGCACTATTTTTGATGGGTATAATTTGTTATTAATTGAATTGGGATAATAATTTTATGAGAGCTAATATTAAGCGAAATGAACAACGAAGAGTGGTTATTGTAGGAGGTGGTTTGGGTGGTTTGAAACTCGTTTCAAGCCTTCGTGATACCGATTTCCAAGTGGTTTTGGTGGATAAGAACAATTATAATCAGTTTCCACCACTAATTTATCAAGTTGCTTCTGCAGGTCTTGAACCGAGTAATATCTCTTTTCCTTTTCGTCGATTATTCCAAGGTTGGAAGAACTTCTTCTTCAGAATGGCCGAAGTTCAGCATATAGATACTGAAGAGAAAGCTATCAAAACATCCATTGGAACGATTCATTATGACGACTTGGTGCTGGCAGCTGGTGCGACAACCAACTTCTTTGGAAACAAGAATATCGAGGCTTCTGCACTGCCGATGAAGTCGGTTAGTGAGTCAATGCGACTGAGAAATACGATTCTTCAGAATCTGGAGCGTGCGGAAACTGAGGATAACGAGGCGCGAAAACAAGCCTTAATGAACATTGCTATCGTAGGCGGTGGCCCCTCAGGTGTTGAGATTGCTGGGGTGTTGGCAGAGATGAAACAAACCATTCTGCCTCGCGATTATCCCGATTTAGATACATCTTGCATGCACATCTACCTCATTAATGCCACTCCGCGCCTATTAGGTGCAATGTCAGAACGTTCATCCCGTGAGGCTGAAAAAGCGTTGAAAGAACTTGGGGTGGAGGTGATGACCAACTGCATGGTGACAGATTATGTTGACAAAGAATTGGTATTGAAAGATGGTCAGCGTATTTCCGCAGAGACAGTAATATGGGTTAGTGGTATCAAAGCCAACAATATAGATGGTATTCCGCCTGAAAGTATCGGTCACGCTGGTCGCATTTTAGTGGATCGTTTCAATCGAGTTAAGGGCTTGAAAGATGTATATGCCATCGGCGATCAATGCATTGTAGAGGGTGATGAGGCTTATCCTTATGGCCATCCTCAGTTGGCTCAGGTTGCCATTCAGCAGGCAAAGACGCTTGCAAAGAACCTAATCAGGCAAGAAAAAGGAGAAACTGAGCAGCCATTTAGCTATCATAATCTCGGTACTATGGCTACAATCGGCCGCAAGAAGGCTGTAGTTGAAATAGGAAAGCTTAAGTTTGGCGGCTTCTTTGCATGGCTTTTATGGCTTATAGTGCATCTACGTTCAATCTTAGGAGTAAAGAATAAGACGATTGTTTTCCTGAATTGGATGTGGAGTTACATGAATTATAAGCAGAGTCTTCGCTTGATTTTGAAAGCAAAGCGATAAACTTTCGGGCTTGTTTTGACCTTAGAGGTCTGGAGTTTCACCCTTATGAATCGCGCTTGAACAGCGTTGTTTGGATTTGATTCATAGGGATGCAGCTCCAGACCTCATTCGTTATAACACGAAAAACGGGAACTCTCGTGAGAGAATTCCCGTTTAAGGGTGGAGGGTGGGACTCGAACCCACGACATTCAGAACCACAATCTGACGCTCTAACCAACTGAACTACATCCACCATTTAATGCGTTTGCTATTGTTGTTTAGCGGGTGCAAAGGTATAAGAAAAGTTTGGAAACACCAAACTTTTCCTTATATTTTTTACTAATTTTTTATTTAGCAGGTGATTGAGGAGCTTGAGGCACTTGCTGACTTGCCCCAAAACCCTGTGTATTTATGGGGTTAGTAGTCTGTGTTTCAGTAGCATTCTTCTCCATAACACTTTGATCTGTTGGTGCACTTGGTGCCACACGAGCACAAAGAACGCTAAGAACAACCATTGAAATGGCGAGTCCCCAGGTTAGTTTTTCAATCATATTGGTAGTCTTCCTCACGCCCATGATGGCATTGGAAGATGAGAAGTTTGATGCCAAACCGCCACCTTTTGACTCTTGAATCAATACAACAAAGACCATAAGAATGGCTGCAAGTACGATCAATGCGACTAATAATGTGTAAATCATTGCTTTATTTTTTGTTTTTATTATTTATGATCAATTTCTCTAAGAAACGCATTTGGTCTGCAAAGTAAGCATTTTTTTTTGGATTATTCAAATTTAAACGCTTAATAATTTCCAAAGCTTTCTCATATCTTCTCTGTTTAATGTAGATGCGAGCAAGGGTTTCTGTGAAATAATTTTCATCGACATCGTCTACTTCTTCATTATCAATAGGCTGTTGAGGAGCTTCATTTTGCGTAGCATCTCCATGCGGCAGGTCTTCTAAACGATAATTGGGTGTGTAGTATTTTGACAGTTCATCCTCTGTTTTCTCTTCGGTACTGAGGTTGAATCCGCCATCTTCGATGAAGTTATCAATAAGTGTTGACGTGCGGTCTTGTGCCTTATGACGATGTTGTTCCTGCTCTTCTTCCTCTTCAAGATTAAGCAAGTAGGCCACATAGTCCACGGTAGCATCGGCTGGAGTGGGGCGTTTGGTCTTGTCATTTGCCTTATCTTCGGTGTCTTCGGGAATAGAATCGAGGAACGTATCGATAAGTTTCGTTGTGCGGTCTCCATTCTCTGCCGTCGTTTCATGAAGCTTTTTCTGCGTCATAGTGGACTTTCCTGCGTGCACTTTATAGTGGGCTGCCTCAATCATGTCAAAGAGAATACGACGGTCTGTGATGCAGATTGCAGCCTTACGCAACTCTTCATCAAACGCCGAATCATGTAGAATATAGAGGTTTTGCAGCATTAACAGTCTTGCTGTTTGGCAGTAAGGATGGAGCGCAATGAAGCTACGGAGATCGTAAAGGGTCTCTCGGTCCATTGTTTCGGGATGTAGAATAAGGCGCTTAATATCCATATTTACTTACCAATTTGCTACTGTTGCATTGAAAATCTGGTCCACTAAGTCTTTTGTCATCTGTGTAACGAGTTCTTCTTGAACGGCATTTAAGCTCTTTGTTGTCTCGTAACTGGCAGTTGATGTGAATTGTTTTTCAAAGTCTTCAGCGTGATTCTTCGTATTCGTAAACCTCACATTAACAGTCATTGCAAGTTCTGTTTGTGCAGATCTTCCGTCACTTGTCACCGACTTATTACGCTGAGTGTATTGTGTTATCTCCCCTTCTATCTTCAAATCTCCATTCCTTTTCACTTGGATTAGCTTCGTATGGTCGGCAAATTGGTCTTTTAACCGGTTGTTGAATAACGGCCCCATAGGTCCCCAAACATAGCTGGAGCGGACGGGAAACTCGGCAATTTGTATCGTCTTTGTTTTGCTATAATCAATACTTGCGCCGTTAAACTTGTAGCCTTTAAAGGCACATGAGGCCATAAAAACAAACAAACAAAGCGCTAAGATGTATTTTAGTTTCTTCATTTTCGTGAGCTTTAGTAAGGCCATAAGCCTTAATCGAGTCCGTATTGTTTGATGCGTCGGTAGAGCGTTCGGTCTGAAATACCTAACTCTTGCGCTGCTTTTTTGCGGTTTCCTCCATTGCGTTCCAAAGCTTTTACTACCATTTGGCGTCCTAAATCATTAAGATTAAGGCACTCAGGCTTGTTGATTTCTTCGGCGACGGCATCGTAAGTGTCGGGCTGAACCTCTTGTGTCGGGGTGCTGATAATGCCATAAGGATGAGCGCTTTCATTGCGAATGAGTGATGAACTCTGTGCCGGAACGATGGCATTCCCTTGGAAACTCGGCACGTTGGCAATCATATTGTTGTCATTTATCTGCTTTTTCAGCAAATTCATGTCGCGTTTTAAGTCGTTGACATTACCGCGAAGTTCATACAATATCTTATATAGTATCTCGCGTTCTGTTTCATAAGAGTGCTCACCGGGCTTTGAAATCGTAGCTAATTGCGTACTTTCTTCATCGTGAGGGATAAAGTGTAATAGCGTGTCTGCATCGATTTCGCGTTGTTTACTGAGGATAGACATCTGTTCAGTAATGTTCTTTAACTGTCTAATATTACCCGGCCACTTATATTGCATGAGTAATTTCTTGGCCTCATCTGTTAGTGTTATCTTTGGAATCTGATACTTTTCAGCCATCTGCATGGCAAAAAGTCGGAACAAAAGAACAATATCTTCGTCCCTATCTCGTAGGGGAGGAATCTGTATTGGGATAGTATTTAGACGATAAAACAAGTCTTCTCTGAACTTACCTTCACTGACAGCATTGTGCATATTGACATTCGTTGCGGCTACAATACGCACATCTGTCTTCATAATCTTTTGGCCTCCAACGCGTATATACTCACCCGTTTCGAGCACACGAAGCAGTCTTGCCTGCGTGGCAAGAGGCAGTTCAGCGACTTCATCCAAGAAGATTGTCCCCTTGTTTGCCGTTCCAAAGTAGCCTTCGCTTTCCCCAATAGCTCCTGTAAACGAGCCTTTCTCATGACCAAATAGTTCACTATCTATTGTGCCTTCAGGGATAGAGCCACAGTTTATGGCAAAGTATTTCTCACGACGACGTGGAGAATTGTCGTGAATTACACGCGGAATGATTTCCTTTCCGGCTCCACTTTCGCCAATAATTAATACAGATAGGTCCGTTGGGGCTACCTGAAGGGCAATGTCTAAGGCTCGATTCAGGCCGTCACTATTGCCTACTATGTTATAGCGTTGCTTTATTCTTTGCAGTTCTGATGTATTCATTAGGTGACAAATTTACATATTTTATTCCATAATCCTGCTATAATGGCAGACTTTTTATATGTTTTTAGGGCTGCAAAGACTTTTGAATGGTGAGCCCAAATCACTTCTTTTGTTTATCAAACTTAATGAGAAGGAGGCCTAAGCCCGTCCAAATCAGCTCACGAAGTCTTACAATCAGTGCCACAAAGATACCTGCACTGGTCGATATTCCCAATGCCGTTGTCGACATAAGGAAGCCTCCTTCTCGTCCACCAAGCTGCAAAGGAATAAAGAAAAGCAGGTTTGCGAAGAGACTGGTAAAGGCTAAAATAAGCACACATTGCAAGAAATTAGCCTGTGGCATGAGTACCAACAGAATGAAATATATCTCTAATGCCGAGGTGAAACGACATGACAACTCCAAGAGAACTGCCGAGATAAACGTCTTAGGATTCTGCTTATGAAGGGCTGCTATCTGTTGATCTATCGTGTCAAGTTGCTCGCGATGGCTCTCAACGAAAGGCAAAGCCCATCGCTTTAACAATGGAATGTGGCCGAGAAACTTCATCACTCGGTTGGCCAATCCTTTGCGATAGCCCGATATAAAGAACCAAATGCCCAGCAAACAAAACGCTCCTGTGAGTGCTAAAAGACCTGCCATCAGCACATTAAGTGGCTGAGTTAAGAGGAAGATAAATATGGAAAGCAGCCAAAACCAGAAGTGACTGAAGATGTGAGTCATGGCATAAAGGATGACCGATGAAGACGCTCTTTCTGGTCCTATGTAGGGAGATAGCGCCATAATACGGTAGGGTTCGCCGCCCATTAGACCGCCGGGAGTCGCATAATTGAGTGCAAACCCCGACACAGTAACCTTATATAGCCACGCAAACGAAATCTTTTTCTGTCCTGCTTCGCGTTGTTGTGAGTTGATAATGATATACCATGCCGACGTATTAAATAGGTAAAGGAAACCCCAAAGCATTACAACTGCAATGAACCAATAGCCTGCATGGCTCAGCCCTTCCCACACTTGGCGGAAGTTTAGCTGAGTAATCATGATGACAAGAACAACAATTCCGAAGATGAAAAAGCCGTTCTGATATTTCTTATTCATGCTTCTTCTTAGGTATAGTGAACCGAACCTTCTCTCCATCATCATGCTTTTCGTGATAGAGTTTAGGCAAAGGATTTTGTAAAGGCTCATCAAAGTTCATGCGATTACGATAGATATCTATCGCCGTATAAATGGCATGACGCAGTGAATTGGCATCAACGAGACACTTCCCCGTAGTATTGAAGCGCACATGACAATCGGGTTCGGTAGAGATGATTGGCAGATTAGCGTTAAATTTGACTACACTCTCTGTGGCAAGTGTCTTTAACAATGGAACGCCTTGGTCGTAATGCATCGCCAAAATACCATCAAACTCTTCATAATATCTGTTTTCAAAGAAGGTCTCTGCAGTGTAAGGACCGAAGGCTTGAACACCCTTCTCAACCAAATTACTGATGGCTGGTGCAATAATCTCTTTTTCTTCATTTCCCTGTTCCGTAGGGTTGAGTGCCAAGATTGCCACACGTGGGTTTGAAATCTTAAAGTCGCGACGAATCGTATTGAATAAGATTGTGGCCTTTTCTTCAATTAATTCCTTTGTCAACAGACTTGAAACATCCTTCAAAGAGGCCTCTTCTGCAACAACCATCATACGCATATTGTCGCTCAAATAGAGTGTTGCGGCTTTGTTTCCCTCACCTAAACAGGTCTCAATATATTTGCTGATACCTCCAAAGGTATAGCCTTCGATGTGGATGTTACTATTGTCTACGGGGCAGTTTACCAGCACATCATACGCATCATCGCGGTAATCAGTCATGGCTTTATCCAATGCTTTCAGTGCAGCGGCACCGCTTTCAGCAGTCGGAGTGCCTAAATCCACCTTCACTTCTTCATCAAAGCAGGTCAACAAATTCAATCGGTTGTCTGCCGCTTCGCCTATAGTGTTGATGATACTAAAGTTCCCTTGGATATCCAAAGCCTTGCAATGATACGCTGCTATCTTAGGAGATCCATAGATAACGGGCGTGCAAAACTCGAACATTTCGGGTTCAGCGAAGGCCTTAAAGATTAGTTCATATCCGATACCATTAGTATCGCCATGGGTCAAAGCCACACGAATTTTCTTATTTTCCATTATTGTTTTTTATATTTATTGAGCCCAGTATGGTTTTAAGTTGACTGAGCAGCGTTTGCTTATTGTTTGTTTCGGGCGCATAAAGGAAGCCTTCTGCAATGATAAGTCCTTGTCCTTTGGGTTGCTGATAGACATTACTTACAAACTGTCCTCCCATGGCATCACCATGCATTTCCCATAGCCCAACATAACGACAACGCTTTTCTTTGGCGTTGAAACGACCTTCGACAGAAGCTTTCAGCGTAGTAACAAACATGGAATCTGACGCTCCTTTGAGGTTGATTTGCATCACGCTGTCACGCAAACTGCAAAAGCGCTCCACACTTAACGGCAGAGATTCTGAGGTCTTTACTTTGTAAATGACAACATTTTTCATGCCCGTTGCAGCATTGTTTGATATCCAAAGAAAGTCTTTTCCCTGTTTGCTTGCTTGCATATCTGCCGGGAGTTCCATCGTGATTCCCATGAGTTTGCGCACGCGTTCTTGCATCGTTGGGTTGTCTTCATACGGCTGATTGAGTCGTTGCATCATGCTCTTATGCCGATGACTACAGCCCGACAACATGAGCAACACAGCCAAAACGAGCGGCCAAACCTTATTGTTCATGGCGTATTTCACCGATTTTCTTCGATGTAGACAATAGTCCACACGCTGCAAAGATATCCTGTCCACGGCTTGCTCTGATAGTAGTGAACACGCCATGTGCCGTGAGATAATCTCGCAATTCCTCCATTCTCTTCTCGTCAGCACCATGCAATGGCACACCGGGGATTTGG
Organism: Segatella salivae F0493; assembly: GCF_000477535.1. Classification (NCBI taxonomy): domain Bacteria; kingdom Pseudomonadati; phylum Bacteroidota; class Bacteroidia; order Bacteroidales; family Prevotellaceae; genus Segatella; species Segatella salivae. The sequence continues at coordinate 29,569 of NZ_AWGW01000007.1, read as the reverse complement.
TGAAAGCGAATCAAATTGACGCGACAATCAAGCCCATTCAATAGCTTTACAATCTCGCGGGCATGCGTTGTAGAGTCATTTATGCCTCCAAACACAATGTATTCAAACGACAAACGACGTTGATGAGAGAAGTCATAGTTGCGCAAAAGTGAAACAATTTCCGAGATGCTTATACCCTTTTGAGCTGGCATTAAGGCTGCTCTTTGCTCGGCAATTGGCGAGTGTAAGCTGATGGCTACATGGCAATCGCTCTCTTCAAGAAAGCGTTTCAGCTTGTTTTTCACGCCAACACTGCTCACGGTGATACGCTTCGGACTCCATGCCCAGCCATAATCGGCGGTGAGAATCTCTGTCGTTCGCAGTATGTTGTCAAGGTTATCCATGGGCTCTCCCTGGCCCATGAACACAATGTTTGTTAGTTTATCCACCTCGGGGAGGGAGTAAACCTGATTCAATATGTCTGTAGCTGTCAGACTTCCTTCAAAGCCTTGCTTTCCCGTTTGACAGAAAAGGCAGTTCATTTTGCATCCAACCTGACACGAAACGCATAGGGTTGCACGGTCATTTTCTGGGATATACACCGTCTCTACAAACTTTCCATCATGTGTTGGGAATAGATATTTGATGGTTCCATCCTTAGAATGTTGTGCATCTATGGCCTCATTGCAGCCTATAGTGTAAGCTTCTGCTAACTTGGCACGATTGTTTTTGGATATATTTGTCATCTCGTCAATCTGTTTAACGTGGTGCGTATACATCCATTTTGCTATCTGTCCGCCCGTAAAGGCAGGCATACCTAATGCTCGACACGCCTCTTTGAGTTCGTATAAGGTCATGCCTAAAAGTGCTTTCTTAGGAGAATTCATAGTGCAAAGGTAATAAATAATGTTGAATGTTTCGTGATTTGCCTCCTTTTTTTGAACGCGCGTGTCCCCTCATAAGCCTGCCCATATATCATGGCTTGACTTTTCTGTTGAGCCAATGTCATGAAAATCATGATTTAATTCATGTCATTTCATGCCACAATCTCCGTCATTTTATGCGGTGAAATGGCGCGAATGACGCTGTAATCTGCCTGAGATTGCAAGACCGATAAGGTGGCAGTTGAAAACAAACAAACTTTGTTGCGCAGCTCGACGCACATTCATCTTCGCATGGAAAAATTGTAATTGAAGCGATGTTGATTCAATTTTATTTCTTATCTTTGCATCATCTATAGGCCCAATGCCAACCTTTTGCATCGCCGTTTGTTTGAAAGCTGGTTGTAATTGTGTTTGCCTTGGAGGCTCAAAGCAATCATGAAGAAAAATCACGTCACACAAAGCAGATGGAAATGACGCCCAAAACGCCAAAACATTCAGGGGATAGTAGCGAGGAAGAACGTTTAGACGATTTCTTCTTTCGGCAGCTATCGCAGTGGGATGAGGTGCGAATGCGCTATGAAAGTCTGAAACATGTGAAGACAAAGCGGCTTGGTTGGCTCACGCTTCAGCATAATCCGGCGAGAATCATCAGTACAGCTGCAAAGCTTGATAGCGTCAGTTTGGCCCATCGGCTGTGCCCACTTTGTGAGGAAAATCGCCCGAAACAGCAGATGAAGCGACGCATAAACGACGATTTTTGCATGCTCGTCAATCCGTTTCCAATATTGCCTAAGCACTTCACGATTGTGGCTTTGCATCATGAACTGCAGGCTGTTTTGGCGCATTATGAGGTGATTCCAGAGTTGCTTCACCTGTACAAAGACCTTGTAGTCTTTTATAACGGACCGAAAAGTGGGGCGAGTGTGCCCGATCATCTACATCTGCAAGCGGGTGAAAGTGGGCAGTTGCCACTGCAACGTGAGTGGCATCGGTTGCAATCTAAACTCAAACCTTTGGTGGTTTTGGAGGATAAGAGCACGTTAAGTGTGCTGACCGATGAAATAGTTCCCATGTTTGTGGTGCGCAGTGTGAGTGGAAGGAGCAGTCAAGTGCTCTTTCGCCGTGTTTACAAACAGCTGCCTTTACACCATGATGAGGCTGAACCCAGGTTGAACATTGTGGCATGGCGCGATGGCGAAGCCTATGTTTCGGTCATCATTCCGCGTGGAAAGCATCGGCCAGCTTGCTATTATGACGAAGGCGAGGCACAGCTATTGGTGAGTCCCGGGGCTTTAGATATGGCGGGATTAGTGATTGTTCCGCGTGAAAAAGACTTCAATAAACTCTCTGAAAAGCAGGCTGTTGCCCTTTTGAAGACGTGTGGTGTCAGTGAAAAGACCATGGATGAAGTGAGCGAAAAAATAAGAAACGATATTTGAAACCAGACTTTAAATATAATAAGATGAAAATAACAACACAGCCAAATGTATCTGTTGGCATTGTTAGTGGCCGTGAAATTAAGTTCTGTCTCAATGCAACTTACGTTGCGGAAGGCATGCCGTCAGCAGGAAAACAGACGGTAAGTTTCTCGGAAAATGGCGTGTTATGGAACGGAAAGACATACAAGCAGTTGGAATTTCTGCCTCAAAGTGATGAGGCTTCTTTTTCACTTTATGATGTCACTATAGGCGTAAACTTCCATTGGGAACGTAAGGAAACCCAAACGTTTCTTGGCAAATTGAAGTTCATTGTCAATGGAAATAGCGTGTGTGCAGTTAATGAATTGCCCGTGGAACGCTATTTAGAGAGTGTCATTTCGAGTGAGATGAGTGCCACATCGAGCCTTGAATTGCTCAAGGCCCATGCCGTAATATCTCGCAGTTGGCTATTGGTGCAGATGCAAAACCGCAGGAAAGGCGAGACAACGGCACACGTTACAGCTTCGGAAATCCAAGGAAATGGCGAGCTGATTCGTTGGTATGACCGCGAAGATCATACGCTTTTTGACGTTTGTGCAGATGATCATTGCCAGCGATATCAAGGCATTACGAAAGAAACGAGTGCGCATGTGGCTGAAGCAATCAGACAAACCGCAGGCCAGGTACTGACAGATGAGGATGAGATTTGTGATGCACGATTCTCTAAATGCTGTGGAGGGGAGACCGAAGAGTTCCAATATTGTTGGGAGAATCTGCGCAAACCTTATCTTGTTGCCTTGCGGGATGCGCCGCAACAAGAGGCACTCGATTTGACGGTTGAAGTCAATGCAGACCGTTGGATACGCTCTTCGCCCGAGAGTTTCTGTAATACTCGTGATGCGAAAGTGCTTTCCCAAGTGCTCAATAACTATGATCAGGAGACGTCAGACTTCTATCGTTGGCGCGTGGAATATACGCAACAGCAGGTTCAACAGCTGCTAACGGAGAAGTTAGGCATAGACTTTGGTGCCGTTGTTGACCTCATTCCAGTGGAAAGAGGCACAAGTGGAAGGCTCTCAAAACTAAGGATTGTGGGAGAGAAACTGACGCTTGTTATCGGCAAAGAACTTGAGATTCGCCGCGCACTTAGCAAGAGTCACCTTTATAGTTCGGCTTTTGTCGTCGATGCTTTTGACCGCAACGAGCAGGGCATTCCTAAGCGTTTTGCCCTCATTGGGGCTGGATGGGGCCATGGAGTAGGGCTTTGTCAGATAGGCGCGGCAGTCATGGGAGAACGTGGTTACAGTTATAAAGAGATATTGTTGCATTATTATCCTGGCGCAATCATCAAACAAATCTATCGTCAATCATGAGAAATTCAAGCCCATGGACATGGATTCCATCGCTCTATTTCGCTGAAGGACTGCCGTATATTGCCGTTACCGTGCTGGCCATTGAAATCTATATGCAGCTCGGTTTGACTGATGCTGAGGTGACATTCTATACCTCTTGGCTCTATTTGCCATGGGTAATAAAGCCTTTTTGGAGTCCTTTTCTCGAACTCTATCAAACGAAACGTTGGTGGATTACAGCCATGGAGTTGTTTCTTGGCGCTGCTTTTGCGGGTGTAGCCTTTACGATTCATGCCTCATGGTGGCTGCAAGGAACGATTTGTTTCTTTTGGATGATTGCGTTTTCAAGTGCTACTCATGACGTCGCTGCTGATGGTTTGTATATGATGGGACTTGAACAACACGACCAAGCGTTCTTTGTTGGCATACGAAGTCTGTTTTATCGGCTCTCAATGGTACTCGGAAAAGGAGTCTTAATCATGCTTGCGGGAGTGTTTCAAGTGATGTTTCGCTATCAGATTCGATACTCGTGGAGTCTTATTTTCTATGGAATGACGGGATTGTTCATTGCCTTTTACCTTTATCATAGCTATGTTCTTCCGCGTCCAAAAGAGGATACTGATCGGGCAATAAGGCGCAATGCACAAGACATTCTGAAGGAGTTTGTGATGACTTTTGTTTCATTCTTTGCGAAGAAACAAATCATTATCGCCGTACTTTTCTTGCTTCTTTTCAGACTTCCTGAGACATTACTGACCCCCGTTTCACAGCTTTTCTTGCAAGCTTTGCCGAGTAAGGGCGGCTTAGGACTATCTCCTCAAGAGTTTGGTTTAGTCAATGGAACCGTCGGAGTGATTGGTTTCTTAGTGGGAGGGGTTATTGGTGGCATGCTCATTAGCCGTGATGGATTGAAGAGATGGCTATGGCCAATGACGCTTGCCATAACGATTCCCAACCTCACTTATGTGTATTTGGCTTATGTTATGCCTGAAAACTTGATGTTGATTAACGTGTGTGTAGCCATCGAAAACTTAGGATATGGCTTTGGATTCAGTGCATATATGCTCTTCATGATATACTTTTCACAAGGTGAACACAAGACATCTCATTATGCACTTTGTACGGGATTGATGGCTCTTTCGATGATGTTGCCGGGCTTGTTTGCCGGTGCTTTGTCCCAGGCGGCAGGCTATCGGCTGTTCTTTATCATTGTGATGATAAGCTGTTTGCTGCCGTTTTGCGTCGCATCTTTCCTGAAAATAGACGCTAATTTCGGTAAGAAAGAAAGAGAAGAAGAATGATATCACACGAAAAGGGCTTGCAAACGATGGTGTCTGCAAGCCTTATGTATTTGATGTTTTCAATCTAATAGTTCGGGAAGAACAATCATTCCTTTCATTTTCAAAGGCCTTTTCATGCGCTTATATGTGGTCTTTTTCCGCCCCTTTTCAGGCTCATAAAGTTGCGTAATGATGCTATCGAGGAAGAAAGACGCTTGTCGATAGCAGACAATATATTTCAAAGTATAGAGATATTTGCCTCCTCCCCAAGTGACAAGTAACATGAAACCACGTTTGGTTTGCATGAGACTATCCACTGAGAAGTTCTTACATTCGTCGTCAGTAAGTGGTAGTTTGAGGCTCGCAAAGCTTGTTTTACCATCTAAAAAGAGGATATATCCACGGCGAAACGCATCATTATTGTCTCTGACATACCTTATTTGATAACATCTTTTGCCATATAATTGTCCCTTTAATGCCAGAGTTTGCCATACATCCCAACGTTTGTTATCGGCTGACAATCTTGGATTGCCAATGTTTATGCATTGTCCTTGCTGTGCAAAACAAAGCATAACGAACAACAATAACAAAGCTTTCTTCATGCCGTTGAACTTTATTTAAATATCGGATAGTAATAGCTTACGCCGAGACGACCCTCATATTGCTCTATTGTTACAGGCTCTCCGATTTGTAATTTGTTATAGAGTTTATGAGGAATATATGTCCTTTCATCCTCTTTTAAGCCTTTCCATGGCGCGAGTTTCACGTAATATCGCCGACCCTTTCCACTTGTATAAGACTTATCTTTGATGCTCGAATCATAATACTTTGGCTTAGATTGGTCGAAAGTTATATTGCAAAAGACGAGTGTACTATAGCTATAGACAAAACAACCGATTAGCGTTGCTCCGATGACAAGCAGCAAATCGCGCTGCCCATACGTTGGCGTTATGCGCTCATTCCGTGTGCAAAGGTAAGTCAGGATGAGTGTAACCACGAGGACAATCAACCAGAATTGCGATGAAATATGAAGGAGATTCTCTCGCCAAGCGCTATATAACAGGCCGGCAGTAGCTACTCCTCCTATTCCCATTAACGATGGATGAGGGTCTGTTTTGCTAATAAGAAACTTTGCCAATCCATGGCTTTTGTTGTAGAGAAAGACTGCAACGAGGGGCAAAAGTGCAGCAATTGAGACGATAAAGTCATGTATAAACGAGGAGAGAAACACAATGAACAAGACTACGATTATAGTGAGAACATTGAGTGGATAGATTATTTTCTTGAGCTTGTTTGCCTTATTTTGAATGTCTTCTTCACTTGCTCCATAGTGCAAATCTGATAGCATTTCCTCTGTCTCTTGCTGCTTATCAATGTCTTCTTTGTTTTGAAATTGCGAGTGAGCCCATGCTACTATGCTCTCAAAACCATTGTAATCTTCCGATATACTAATGAACTTTGACAACCTCGTTGCATACAAAGTGATGTCCTTTTTCCCATCTTCATAGCAGTCAATCTCAGCCATTGGAAGGATTGTTTTGCCGAAAATATTAATGCGAATCACGACTTCTGGTGTGATGAACAGCCTCGAAACTACTTGGTTTATCACAAATCCTATGCTACCAATAATAAAGGCTAAGGCCAGCAACCCCAAGTAAATGCGTGCAGATAAGCTATAATCGTCAAACGCTCTCATGGTATAAAAGGTCATGAGACCAAGGAAAATGAAGAGTAAAGCGACTATCCACGCACCGATGATTGACGATTTTTGGGGGCGATGTTCACCGAGAATGCGATGATGTTTCAATGGTTTGTACATAATTTCACAGCTATTTTATTCGTCGATATAACGCTTAGTGATATCTTGATAGCATTCAATGCGGCGGTCACGGAGGAAGGGCCACCACCTGCGCACTTGCTCACTGTGGTGTATATCGACTTCAATGATGTGTACTTCTTCGTCACTTTTGCTTGCTCTATAAAGCATTTCGCCTTGTGGACCGGCTGCAAAACTGCTGCCCCAGAACTCAATTCCCCGTGTCATTCCACTCGGATCGTCTTCATGTCCCACGCGATTCACTGCGATAACGGGTAGGCCGTTAGCTACTGCATGCCCACGCATTACGGTTGTCCATGCCTCGCGTTGTCGCTCCTGTTCTTCTGAAGTGTCACTACTTTCATAGCCAATGGCAGTGGGATATATTAGGATTTCGGCGCCCTGTAAAGCCATTAAACGGGCTGCTTCTGGGTACCATTGGTCCCAACATACTAACACTCCGAGTCGTCCTATGCTTGTGTTGATGGGATGAAAGCCCAGATCTCCCGGCGTAAAATAAAACTTTTCATAGTATGCAGGGTCATCAGGAATGTGCATTTTCCTATACTTTCCTGCGATGGTTCCATCCTTTTCTATCACCACAGCAGTGTTATGATAGAGGCCCGGTGCACGCTTTTCAAACAATGAACTGACAATAACCACGCCATGTTCTTTTGCCAACTTGCCATAAAAATTGGTCGAAGGGCCTGGTATTGGCTCTGCAAGGTCAAAGTTGTTCACGTCTTCTACCTGGCAGAAATAAAGTGAATTGTGAAGTTCTTGCAATACAATCAGTTCGGCACCACGGCTTGCCAAGTGGGCAATTCCATGCGAAAGACGTTGCATGTTGACGGAAGAATCAGCGATGTTATGTTGCTGAAGAATACCTATTTTAAGCTTTTTCATATTTTGGATATTGCATAGTGAGACAATGGAGTGAACCATGTTGGCGGATAACAGTACGGGCATCAATGCCTATAATCTTATGATTGGGAAAGGCTTTCTGCAGTTGTTGCATGGCCAAATGGTCTTTTTCGGGTTGCGCATACGTAGGACAGAGTACGTGATGATTAAGGATTACGAAGTTCGCATAAGTCGCAGGAAGCCGCTCTTCGCCTTCATATATCGCCTTGGGGAAGGGTAAACGCAACAGCTGATAAGGCTTCCCATCGCATGTTCGCAAAGACTTTAGCTGGTCTTCCATGGCTTTAAAGTCGGCAAAATGCTCGTCGTCTTCGTCACTATATATATATAATAAGGTGTCATTAGGTGCCAATCTCACGGTTGTATCAATATGACCATCGGTGTCATCTCCTTGGAGTTGGCCGTGTTCTATCCATATAACACGTTGTGCATGAAGTGTTTTCAGCAGCCGTTCTTCAATCTCTTTGCGCGTCATGGGCTGGTTTCTGTGAGGTGCCAAGAGGCAACATGCGGTGGTAAAGATAGTACCTTTGCCATCGCTTTCAATGCTTCCACCTTCTAAAACAAAGTCGGTGTGGTCTTCAATCATGCCTTCAAAGGCCCCCATTTGTGCCATCTTAGCCGTGATAGCATTGTCTTTTTGCCAATCAAACTTCTCGCCCCAACCATTAAATTTGAAGTCAAGCATGCGCAGTTCTGCCCCATTTGACAAAGTGATAGCACCATGATCGCGCGCCCAAGTGTCGTTGGTTGGCATCTCAAAATAACGTATATCGGCACGCTGTTCATCGTTAAGATGGTCTGCAAGCAGCCGTTTTACATGGGCTGGTTCGGGCGTAACGATGAAGAGTTTTTCGTCGAGTGTGATGACCTTTGCCATGTCGATGAAGGTCTTTGTGATATCATCGAGGTAAGGTTTCCAGTCGGTTTGTGCATGTGGCCATGTGAGTTGAATGCCCTGTTGAGGCTCCCATTCCGCCGGAAGCACGAAGTTTTTGTTTGCCATATCGTTGATTCTTGGATACTGTTTCAATCTGTTTGTCGGATACAAAATTAGTTATTTTTTTCTGAAAGTCATGGTTTTGTGAAAAGGAGAAATCGTGTTTTTCGCGAAAATCGTTGGGAGTCATGGTGTTTTTCTCCAAATAACACATCTAACATAAGGCCGTTATATAGGCTCATTCAGGGCAATATCTAATTAGGATTACACAAAAACGTTTTGCAATTCAAGTCATATTAGCGTGTAATCTGCCTCAAATGATGCGGTGAAGTCAGGCAGATTGTTCGATAAAATGATGCGAGTTACTGAGTGCTTTCTCCATAACGGTGATATGAGAAAAGTTTTTCTACAGCATGAGTTGCTGTGAACAAAGATTTGATAGCAATGAAAATTGTGATACTTCATATTGTCTTTTAGAGAAAAAAACGTAACTTTGCCTTATAAAATACAACACAAATGTTGGAAATTAAAAACGGAACCTTACGTGGTGTGACGCATGCGGAAATGTACACCGATATCAATTTTGTGATTGAAGAAGGTGAAATGTTCTGTATTTATGGTTGGAAAGCCAACGCACGAAAGGCACTTCTTTACACACTTTTGGCCTTACAGCCATTAAAGTCGGGCTTTCTTTCAACCGATGGTGACGTGGTTGACGAACGTTCGGCAGCCTATTATCGTGCCCATACGGCCTATGTGCCACGCGAAGTAGACTTGTCTTTGAAGACCGTTGGCGATGTTATGCAAGCCCTAATGACGATAGATGACGACCTGACAAAAGGCAATATGGAGAGCGAATGGCGCAAGGTGGGCATCGAAACCGGCTTATGGGATAAGCCCATTGCAGTCATTCCGCGCGACATGATGCAACAAATGATGATAGTGGTTGGCGTCATGCAAGGCCGTGAACGCATGGTGATTGATCAGTATCCAGGTTCGATGACACCGACCATGATAGACTATTTGCGGCGTTATACGGCTTCGGGTGGCTTGGTAATCATTGCTACTGATGATGAAGAAGTAAAGGGGCAGTGCGACAAATCGCTGCTCGAATCTCAATAATAAAATAACAAAGACGATGAATATTGGTTTTATCAGCATCTTTATCCTTGTGATATTGCTTTGCATTCCCGTATATTTGATTTACTTTTTTAAGCTCAATTTGCAGCATAAAGTGGCGTTGGCTATAGGAAAAGCTGTAGGCTTTCTTGCGCTGACAGGCATTATTTATAAACTTGAATTGAGTTGGAACAGCATCACATTCAACTTACTTCTTGTGGTGTTGTTGGCCTTATTGACCGCCTTTGTGACGGTAAGTAAGGCACGTTTCAACATGAAAAAATATTTTATTCCGGCTTTTCTCTCAACGCTGATAGTAACATTTTGCCTCGGCATCTTTGTCTTGTTGCTCATTGGTTCGTTGGTAGATGCGCTGGAAATAGGCTATCTTCTTCCTGTCGCCGGCTTCATGGCAGGGAGTATTATCGAAAGCAACTATAAGGCACTCGATGCCTATTACGCCGGATTGAAACATCATCGTGCGCTGTATTACTATCTTTTGGGCAATGGAGCAAGCCATAATCAAGCCGTGAAATACTTTGTTAAGCGCGCTTTAGAGGTGAGTATGATTCCGACATTAAAGCGTATGAGCTATATTGTTATTGGGATTTCGCCGATAGTAGTGTGGGCAATGCTCATGTTAGGATGGGATATTTATGTGGCTGTTTTGACGCAGTTGATAGGCTTAGCACTGATGCTTTCCGCCTCGTCTTTAAGCTTGTTGCTCACCTTAATCATTGCAAAGCGTTATGTTTTTGACGCTTATGGCAATTTGAAATCAAACGAAAAGGAAGAGAAAACAGAAGCATGAAGAAGACGTTGCTCATAGGGTTAGCCTTACTTTCATTGCTCTTTAGCGCCTCGGGGTGTAAGTTTAATCATGAAAACCGCAAGGCTTTGGTGAGTGGTTTGCGGCAGGTGGTCGAAGCTTATGCCGCGAACGACACGGGGAATGCTGTCAAAGCAGCGGTTAAATATAAGGCTCCTGCAGGGGATGAAGCGTTGTTAATGCAGCAGGTTCCAAAGGAATGTGCGCAACAAATCCTGAGAAGAGTGGGGTATGTGGTTTCATATAACCCAGATAATCGAATCCCTAATTGGGTTGCTTGGCAATTAACGGAGTCGCATACCACAGGGCCTTACAAGCGCGCGGGAATTGGATTTCAAGCTGATAGCGAAGCAAAGGGTGTGCAGGTGACCACATTTGACTACAGCAGAAGCGGCTATGATCGTGGTCATATGTGTCCTTCGGGCGACAATAAGTGGGATAAGACGGCGCAAGAACAATCATTTCTCATGACGAACATATGCCCACAAGACCACAATCTGAATGTAGGCGACTGGAATGAAATGGAGAATCAATGCCGCAAATGGGCCAAACAATATGGTCGAATCTATATTGTGGCTGGCCCAATCTTATATCGTCAGAAGCATAAAACCATTGGAACAGCGCGTGTAGTCGTGCCAGAAGCCTTCTTTAAGGTTGTGCTTTGCATGGCAGGTACACCGAAAGCGATAGGTTTTATCTATAAGAATGTTGGAGGAAACAGGCCAAAAGACTACTATGTTAACACCATAGATGAGGTTGAACGCATTACGGGAATCGACTTTTTCTCGGCACTTCCTGATGACATTGAAAAGAAAGTGGAAGCCGAAAGCAACCTTGGTGATTGGTAAAAAACGTTAAACAATACGCAATACCCTTTACATCACGTGATAAAATGGCTATCTTTGTAGTCTAATTTTATGCATAGCATGCAAATAAAGGAAGTAATTCGTGCCCTTGAACGATTCGCGCCTCTGCCTCTGCAAGCTGATTTTGATAATGCCGGCCTACAGATTGGATTAACAGAAGCAGATGTATCAGGGGCTTTATTGTGCCTTGATGTGACGCCAAAGATAGTAGATGAGGCTGTTGCAAAAGGCTGTAACCTCATCGTTTCGCATCATCCGTTAATCTTTCGCAAGTTAAATCGGATTGCAGATGAAAATGAAGTGCAAGTCACTGTGCGTAAAGCCATCGAACAACGGGTGGCGATTGTGTCTATGCATACAAATATAGATAGTGCGCAAGGAGGCGTGAATTACAAGATAGCCGAGAAGATAGGACTGCATGATTTGCGTTTCTTTGGTAAGCAAACTGTTGTTGATGGAGTTGCAGGGGGCGATGGAGTGATAGGTGAAGTCACGGAAGAACTGGCCGCCGATGACCTGATATTGCTGTTGAAAAAGCGTTTCGATGTGGAATGTGTGCAGTGCAATCAGTTGCTAAGAAGACCCATTCGGACGATTGCAGTGTGTGGAGGAGCGGGCTCGTTTCTATTGGATAATGCCATTGCTTCAGGCGCAGATGCCTTTATTACGGGTGAGATGCACTATCATGAATACTTTGGTCACGACCAAGAAATACAGATAGCAGTCATCGGACACTATCAAAGTGAGCAGTATACGAGTGAAATTTTTAAATCAATCATAGAGGAACAGTGTGCAGGAGTGAGGTGTTTCATCACAGAACTCAACACGAATCCCATTATTTATTTATAAGTATTATGGCAAAGAAAGACCCTACAGATCTGTCTGTTGAAGAGAAATTGAAGACTCTTTACCAACTACAGATGACATTGAGTAGCATTGATGAGAAGAAAGCTTTACGCGGAGAACTACCTTTGGAGGTTCAAGATTTGGAGGATGAACTAGCGGGTTTGCACATACGTGTAGAGAAAATCCAAAGAGAAATCAAAGAGTTTCAGAACGCAGTTGGCCAAAAACAGCACGAGATTGCTGATGCAGAAGCCAGTGTGGAGCGTTATAAAGCGCAATTGAATGATGTAAAGAATAACCGCGAATATGACACTTTGACAAAGGAAATAGAGTTCCAGGAGTTGGAAATTGAACTTTGTAACAAGAAGATTAAAGAGGCGGTAGTCAAGATTGATGAGTGTAAGCGCGACTTAGAAAAGACAGAACAGAGCATAAGTGAACGCGAAGAAGACCTCAATGAGAAGCGAGATGAGCTGGATGAGATAATGCAAGAGACGCGCGAAGAAGAGGAAAAGCTGAAAGCAAAGGCTAAAGATCTTGAGACAAAGATAGAGTCTCGCTTGCTGACAAGCTTCAAACGTATTCGTAAAAACGCTCGCAATGGCTTGGGTATTGTTTATGTTCAGCGTGACGCTTGTGGCGGTTGCTTTAATAAAATCCCTCCACAGCGCCAGTTAGATATTAAGATGCACAAGAAGATTATCGTCTGTGAATACTGTGGTCGCATTATGATTGACCCTGAATTGGCTGGAGTGAAGACCGAAAAAGCCGTAACTGACGAGAAGCCTAAACGCGCAAAACGTTCTGTTCGCAAAAAGAAAGAAGAATCAGAGGCAGCAGAATAAATTATAAGGAATAATGAAACAAAAAGCTGAAAGATTGATAATCTTTCAGCTTTTTTTATGTTTTGTCTTGCGTTCTTTCCTTTTTTCTTATTAAATTTGCAACTAATAATGGTATTTTAACCCATAAAACAATCTGCGGATTGTATATCAGAATAACTTAATATAATAAATATTAGCGAGAAGATGCCTAAGTATAACATTACGGAAAAACGGGAACGGTCTGCCGTTTATCGTGTTCTGATGAGCTCAGAGGTAAAAGATGATCTGCAAGAAAGAATCAATCAAAAGATTATTATCGAGCAGAAGTATAAGGACAAAGACTATAGCGCCAAGCAGTTGGCAGACGATTTAGGAACCAATGTGCGTTATATCTCAGCAGTTTGTGCCGAGCGTTTCCATACGAACTATTGTGGTTTGGTTAATGCTCAGCGCGTAAACGAAGCCATGTCAATGCTTGTTGACCCACGATATCTAAAATATCGCATCGAAGATATAGGCGAAAAGGTCGGCTTTGCGAATCGACAGAGCTTCTATGGAGCCTTCTTTCGTTTCAAGAACATGACTCCTCGACAGTATCGTCAGAATTATATTGAAAGCCATCCAGAATTAGCTAAGCCCAAGGGTACACGTGGAAGATCACGTAAAAGCGCTTGAAAATTTGCTTAAATGCTTTTTTTAGCTTAACTTTGTAGTTTAATTCTACACAACGAAATAAATGAAAGAGATTAAGAGAATCGTTCTCACAGGTGGACCTTGTGCCGGGAAAACGACGGCCTTAGTTAAGATAATAGAACATTTTTCAAGTCTTGGTTATAAGGTATTCACAATACCTGAGGTGCCAACCATGTTCAGTCAGTCGGGTATGGACTATCTAACGACGAACAAAAATCTCTTTTATGAGGGTGAGAAAGCTACGCTTGAGATTCAGCTTTCGCTTGAAGATAAGTTCCTACACATGGCAGAACAGTGTGAGGAACCTGCCTTAATCATTTGTGATCGCGGTGCAATGGATATCTCGGCATATATGAAACCCGAGATGTGGGATGCCATAACAGCTGCTGTTGGGACTAATACCAACGAGCTTCGTGACGCTCGTTATGATGCTGTTTTGCATTTAGTTTCGGCCGCAGATGGGGCAGAACAATTCTATATTACAAGCAATAATAAGCAAAGAACGGAAGGTTTGGAGCTGGCACGAGAGCTTGATAAGAAGGTGATTGAAGCCTGGACAGGGCATCCTCACCTAAGGGTTATCAACAATCATGAGGACTTTAACAACAAGCTTCATCGTGTTTTAAAGGAGATTTCGAGTGTACTTGGCATTCCACAACCTATTGTTGAGGAACGTAAATACATTGTAGAATTAACGGGAGAAATACCAAATTGCATCGAAAGTGAAATCACTCAGACGTATCTTGTGGCTGAACCTGGCTGCGAAGTAAGGCTTCGTTGTCGTGGTTGGCAAGGCAAAAATGTCTATGTACACACGACAAAGAAGAACATTTCTGATACAGAACAGCTTGAAACGGAACGCCAAATTAGTAAGAATCTCTATTCATCGTTGTTACAACAGGCCGACCCTTATCGCCAAATGATACAGAAAACACGCAAGAGTTTCATTTGGAAGGGGCAATATTTTGAATTAGATAAGTTTCATAAACCCGTCAAAGGACTGATGATTTTGGAAACAAAAGGCATAGCAGAAAAGGAATCTGTGAACTTCCCTCCATTCATAAAGGTCCTTCAAGACATTACAGGCGTGCAGAAATATTATAATTATAATATCGCCTTGAAAGGGTAAACATCTCCTTTTCAAAGCGATATTATGATGCCTATTCCATCTTAAAGGGCTATCTGTTTTAGCAGATTGCCGTTAAGATGGAATATTTTTATCACCCCATCTTCATAAGTTCCGAGTGTAGGAGGGTTGCCTCCTTTGGGAAAAGTAACTGAACCCGTGTTGCAAATCACGCTGTTTTCTTCTCTTTCGAGCTCCCAAAGGTGCGTATGTCCGTAGATGATTGCGTCGAAATTTCCCTTGGGGCGGTTCTCCTTATTATATATATGACCATGGGTTAGCAATAGTTTCTTACCATTATCTACGAGTAACATGTAGTCTTGGAGTATCGGAAAAGAAAGCAACATCTGGTCAACTTCTGAGTCACAATTGCCTCTCACGGCCACAATCTCATCGGCAATAGCATTCAGTTTTTCAGCAATAGCCTTGGGATTTAGGCCTTCTGGCAAGCCATTTCGTGGTCCATAATTCAGTATATCGCCCATAATGCACATCATGTCACAATGCTGTTGATGATAGAAATCTATCACTTTTTCCAATGCTGGCAATGATCCGTGGATGTCGGATACCAATAAATATTTCATATTCTCTTTTTATATAGCTAATGTTTTGTTGGAGATAAACTCCTGTGCAATATTCGGAAATTTCTCTGAAATACACAAATTTTGGCATCGAATAATGCGCCGAATTTTGTTACAACGCCCAATTCAGAGGCTATTTGAAAGTTTTTTATAACGTGTGTTATGGCTTGTGGTGTGATAATCTTTGTTCCGTAGGGTTTCATGTCATATCTTAGTTTGAGATGAGCCATAGGGCTTTATAAGCTAAGATTTATTCCAAGCAGATATCGCCTCTATCAGCGTGCGTTGCAATTTGGCATAGTTTGCCTTGCTTTTTGACTCAAATCATATGGTGAAATGATTCAAATTGTCGAGTGATTCCATAGAAATTACAACCCAGGTCGTGGAGCCTTATTTTGTTTTATCCCGAATCTTTTGGCGCGTAATGCATCATGCCATGTGATAAAGTGTATTACATTTTGTGTAAAATATAGGGTGTTTTAATGCCGTTTTTAGTGAGGTAAGGCCTTGAAGTACATGGGATTCCTATAGTTTCTTTTTGATTTCTCGTTTATGTTTTAGCTTATTTAAAATGTAATACCAGTAACTTTATTTTGTAATCTTTTGTTTTCGATTTTGAAAACTAATTTAATTGATGAAATAAACAAAGTTTTCCAAAACTTTTTGTAACGTGTTGTTAATTAGCAACTTGACATTTATTAACATGCAAAAAGTTATCCAAAATGATAAACTTAGTATTTAATATGCTATCTTTGCAATGGAAATCAAAACATATTCACCTTTATAAAAATGATACAAACAGTAGTAAAGAGAGACGGACGAATAGTCGGTTTCAACGAGCAGAAAATCATGGCAGCCATCAGAAAGGCCATGATGCACACAGAAAAGGGCGAGGATGACGCGCTGGTTCAGAAGATAACAGACCATATTTCCATTCATGGCAAGAGCCAAATGACCGTGGAAAAGATTCAGGATTCCGTAGAAATGGAACTCATGAAGAGTGCAAGAAAGGATGTGGCGCAACGCTATATAGCTTACCGAAACCAACGAAGTATTGCACGAAAGGCCAAGACGCGCGACGTGTTTATGGAGATTGTGAACATCAAAAACAATGATGTTACGCGCGAAAATGCCAATATGAATGCAGATACGCCTGCTGGTATGATGATGAAATTCGCATCAGAAACAACGAAACCTTTCGTTGATGACTACCTGTTGGCAGATGAAGTGCGCGATGCAGTGGCTCATAACTATATTCACATTCATGATAAGGACTACTATCCCACAAAGAGTTTGACTTGTGTTCAGCATCCGCTTGACCATATTCTTGAGCATGGTTTTGTTGCCGGACATGGCTCTTCACGCCCTGCAAAGCGTATAGAGACAGCGGCAGTCTTGGCGTGTATCTCTTTGGAAACATGCCAAAATGAGATGCACGGAGGGCAAGCTATCCCAGCTTTTGACTTCTATCTTGCACCCTATGTACGCAGTTCTTATATAGAAGAGGTGAAAAACTTGGAGAAACTCACTGGGCGTGACCTTTCATCGCTTTATGATATAGCTTTTGATGACTTCCTGTTGAAGGAGCTTGATGGCTTAGAAGGTGACGCGCGTCTTTGCCAACATGCAAAGAATAAGACTGTAAACCGCGTGCATCAAGCTATGGAAGCCTTCATTCATAACATGAATACTATCCACAGTAGAGGTGGAAATCAGGTGGTTTTCTCATCTATAAACTATGGAACGGATACTTCTGCAGAAGGTCGTTGCATTATGCGCGAGTTGTTGAAATCTACATATGAGGGTGTAGGTAATGGTGAAACAGCCATCTTTCCCATACAGATTTGGAAGAAGAAACGTGGGGTAAACTACCTTCCCGAAGACCGAAACTACGACCTTTATCAGTTGGCTTGTAAGGTAACTGCACGCAGATTCTTCCCTAATTTCTTGAATCTTGATGCCACTTTCAACCAGAATAGTAATTGGAAAGCAGACGATCCGAAGCGTTATTTGTGGGAGATTGCTACGATGGGATGCCGCACTCGAGTGTTTGAAAACCGCTTCGGCGCGAAGACAAGTGTAGCTCGTGGCAACCTAAGTTTTACCACAATAAACATCGTTAAGCTTGCCATTGAGTGCATGCAAATAGGGAATAAGGAGGAAAGAATCAATGCTTTCTTTGCCAAACTTGACCGTATGCTTGAGATAACGGCAAAGCAACTTGACGATCGTTTCCAATTCCAGAAGACCGCGTTTGCCAAGCAATTCCCGCTGTTAATGACCAAATTATGGATTGATTGCGATAAGTTGCAGCCCTCAGACACGATAGAAAGTGTCATCAATCAGGGCACCTTAGGCATTGGTTTCATTGGTTTGGCTGAATGTTTGAAGGCTTTGGTAGGCAAACATCATGGAGAAAGTGATGAAGCGCAAGCCTTAGGACTGAAGATTGTGACCTATATGCGCGACCGCGCCAATGAATTCTCTGAGCGTTATCAGCATAACTATAGTGTGTTGGCTACGCCTGCAGAAGGTCTTTCTGGTCGTTTCACGAAGTTTGATCGTAAGCGTTATGGTGCAATAGAAGGCATTACAGACCGCGATTACTATACAAATTCCAATCACGTTCCAGTCTATTATAAGTGTTCTGCCTTGCATAAAGCAGAGATAGAAGCACCATATCATGACCTAACTCGAGGTGGACATATCTTCTATGTAGAGATAGATGGCGACGCAACGCATAACCCGGAAGTCATCTCAAATGTAGTAGATATGATGGACAAACTAAACATTGGATACGGCAGTGTGAATCATAACCGCAACCGATGTATGGATTGTGGCTATGAGAATGCAGACACAAAGCTCGATGTTTGCCCTAAATGTGGCAGCCAACATATCGATAAATTGCAACGCATTACAGGCTATTTGGTGGGTACAACCGACCGTTGGAACCAGGGGAAATTGGCCGAACTCAACGACCGCGTGACGCATGTCGATGGCAAATGTGAATAATATTGTTCCCCTCCCGATAAGAAGGGAGGGGATTTTTTTTGATGTTTTGTGTTGAAAATAACAAATGATTAGCGTATTGAGTATAGTGCACGACACGATGGTTGATGGGCCAGGATTCCGTACTTCCATTTATTGTGCCGGATGTCCGAATGCTTGTCCCGGCTGTCATAACCCGCAATCGTGGGATATTCATCATGGAACGATGATGGAAACAGAAGAGATTCTGCGTGAAATCAAGAAGGACCCATTTGCCAATGTGACCTTTACGGGCGGCGATCCAATGTTCCAACCCGAAGGTTTTTTGGCTTTGGCAAAGGCTATTAAGGCTGAAACGAAGAAGACAATCTGGTGTTATAGCGGCTTCGTTTTTGAGAATTTGTGTCTGAATGAGCGTCAAAAAGCATTGTTACAATACGTAGATGTACTCGTTGATGGCCCTTATATTGAGGCACAACGTGACACAGATTTAATCTTCAGAGGGAGTAGAAATCAGCGACTTATAGATGTAAAGCGCTCGTTAGAAGAGGGCGTTGCTGTGCTACTTGATTATCATCCGATGGACCTTGGCATTTGATGCACTTCGCTGCAAATGCCAAGTTGTTTTACTTTTCCTTTCTTTCTTTATTGTGATGTATAGGGCGTTATTTTTAATCCCATGCAGTTTGCATCGCGATATGCGTTATTTTAGGCGCTAAAATGCGTCATAATGTGCGGTGAAAAGGCGTAGATTGTGCGATGATTTAGTGCTGTTTGTTTTTATTTTCTTAAATAAGCATGAAATAAAAACGTTTATTTTGAATCAATATCAGCCTTATTTTGTAAAATAATATCGTAGTTTGGGATGTCCTCTAAATATAAATATTTTTGATTGTTATAATCGATTTTACAGCAGTAGTGTTTTATCCCATTAGACACAATGAGATAGTCTACGTGGAGCAGCATATTATAAACCATTATCTGATCAAACACTTTCTGTGTGATTTCAATTTGAGGAGCCTTGTATTCGATAATAACCTGCGGTTTGAGTTGGCGTGAATAGAGAACCGTATCTGCACGAAGTTTTTTATCGCCAACATTGAGTTTGACCTCGTTTGCCAAAAGGGTTGCGGGGTAACCTTTATGATTTATCAAAAAGTGGACAAAGTGTTGACGTACCCATTCTTCTGGAGTGAGAGCGACATATTTGCCACGAAGAATATCGAAAATCATTGGTTTTGTCAGTGAGCCCGATAACTTTATTTCATAATCAGGTAGGTTTAATGGAATCATTTTATTATTTTTGCAAAAATAGAAACGGCTGAAGAGCTTGCTTTTCGTTTTTGATGAAGCTTTCGTTTTCAGTCTGTTGCAAAGGTAAACAATTAAAATAATATAGCGAGATGCCTGAAAAGAAAAATACAGGACCATCGTATGAAACGATTATGCGCGACTTGGAAGCGCGCCGTTTTTCACCTATTTATATATTAATGGGTGAGGAATCCTATTATATTGATAAGATTTCAGATTATATTGCGACTCATGTGTTGAAACCAGAAGAGCGTGATTTCAACCAGAATATCGTCTTTGGAGCTGATGTTACGGCTTCGCAAATCGTAGATTCTGCTAAGGCTTATCCGATGATGGCCGAAAAACGAGTCGTTATTGTGAAGGAATCGCAAAATCTTAAAGGTACAGAAGCGTTGGAGAAATATTTCAAAAATCCAGTTGCTTCTACGATACTTGTGCTCTGTCATAAGAACGGAAGTATTGATAAAAGAAAGAAGATTATCCCTTCAGCACAGGCTGGTGGTGGCGTCATCTTTGAGAGTAAGAAACTCTATGAGCGTGAGTTGCCTGGATTTATCGAAACTTATTTGCGCCAACATCAAGTCGCAATCGAACCGAAAGCAGCACAGATGATAGCCGATCATGTAGGAGCTGATCTCAATAGATTAACCTCGGAACTCGATAAGTTGTTGTTGTCTCATTTGACAACGAATGGGAGAGTGACTCCTGAAGTGGTTGAAAAGGAGATAGGAGTAAGTAAAGATTTCAATGCTTTCGAACTACGAAACGCAATCATATATCGTGACATTTACAAGGCGAATTTAATCATAAAATATTTTGACAACAATCCAAAGGCTGGATCATTGTTTTCATTTCTCCCAATGATCTTTACTTACTTCGAAAATCTGATGATAGCATATTATGCGCCAAATAGAAACAATGAAAATGCTGTTGCGAATTACTTGGAATTGAGAAATGCATGGGCTGCCAAAGAGTATATTATCGGAATGCGAAATTACTCGGGAATGAAAACCATGCAGATAATTTCTAAGATTAGAGAAATAGATGCCAAAAGTAAGGGGTTAGACAACCCAAATACGGGCCCAGGTGAGTTGATGAAGGAGCTAATTTTCTTCATTTTGCACTAAAAATGCCCTATTTTTACCTTATTTTTTCGTAGAATGAGTGCTCCAAAGGGGCACTTTTTTTAGGGTTAAATCACTAAAAATAAGCGATTTAACCCTTTTTACCCCCCTCTAAAACTCGCGTATTTTCAACCAATAAGGCATCTGTTCAGAATACGCTCTCTATTTCATTTTTAAGCGTTTTCAGCCTGCTTAGATTTACAATTAAGTTTTATTAATATTTACAATCTTGTAATTTACGAATTAATATAATACAAAACGTTGCATGATTTTATGTTTGTAAATGAACAATATCTATATACAAATTAATATTTATGATTCACATTACAATATAAAAACGTATATATTTAGGTCTATATATTTATATGTATACTTATACTTAGCCTTATTTTACGCAATAACTATATTGATATTCAGTTAGATAACCTATATTTCTGCACTAAATATCATATAATATCACTTTGTAACTCCATTTATATTGCATAATCACGGCTATATCAGTATAATGCTAATATATAACTATCTTATAATCAAATAGTATGTATCATTTCATTATAGACATGATAATATCTGATTTTAGAATGTAAATTTAGGAACGTAGTGATTTACATTTCATTACTATTAAGTTGTATATATAATATGAAATTATATATTTGTAAATGTAAAATGTAAGATTCAAAATAGTGTATACAATTGTTGCACATCTCGTTTTTTTGTTTTACTTTTGTAAAATCAATGAAATTAGGGGTAAATCCCCTTTTTTACGTCTTACAAGCTTATGAAAGATCGAATAAAAATGATTATGGAGAGTCAGCACATGACTCAACAAACGTTTGCTCAGTTCATACAAATCTCACCGGCTTCTCTTAGTAGCATCTTTACCGGGAGGACCAAACCGACCTTGGCAATAGCTGAAGCTATCAAGTCGAAGCTTCCTAATCTGTCAACCGATTGGCTTTTGTTTGGTACAGGACCGATGTACATGACTGGCAAATCTGATTCAGAATCAACCACGAAAAATACCCCTTCTACTCCACAAGAGTTAATGGTTGACTTTGCAGAAGCCTCAAATGTTGTTACAACTCCACCTTCTAACCAAAATAATTCGCAGGGTGTTGATTCGACACGCAATAATAACCATAATATAATTACCAAAATAATTGACAATAAGCAGCGTAAGATTGTCGAAATTCGGGTCTTTTATGATGACAGTACTTGGGAGACTTTTGTCCCTCAAAAGAGTTAACTATTGTTCTATTTAGTTTTTTTTCTTATCTTTGCATTAACCTATTACAAAAGCAAAGATGAAGAAATTCGTTCAAGACCTGACGGTAACATCGGTAGAGATGCTTAGCCCTAAGCATGTGCTTTTAAAGCTTATGGCAGACAAACCTCTACCCGAGATAACGCCGGGGCAGTTTGTTGAAGTACGAGTTGACCATTCTCCGTCAACTTATCTTCGGCGCCCCATTTCAATAAACTTTGTAGATGACCAGAAAAACGAGTTGTGGTTACTTGTCGCAATGGTTGGAAATGGTACCCGACAATTAGGGAAACTCAAGCCTGGATCACAGCTAAATTGTCTTTATCCTTTGGGGAATGGCTTTACACTTCCAGTCGATTCAAATGAAAAAATGCTGTTAGTTGGAGGCGGAGTTGGTATTGCTCCCTTACTCCATTTAGGCTATGAGATCAAGAAAAGAGGTGGAATTCCAACCTTCTTATTAGGTGCGCGTACGCGCGAGGACCTTTTGGAAGTTGACCAATTCAATCAACTTGGACGCGTTTTTATTACGACTGAAGACGCAAGTTTGGGCGAAAAAGGATTTGTTACCAATCATTCGGTGCTCCAAAAAGAAAAGTTTTCGCGCATCGCTACATGCGGGCCAAAGCCTATGATGATGAGTGTTGCGCGCTATGCAAAGGCTAATGGCATCACTTGTGAAGTCTCTTTGGAGAATAAAATGGCGTGTGGTCTCGGTGCGTGTTTATGTTGTGTTGAGAAGACAAATGAAGGGAATCGCTGTGTGTGTACAGACGGACCTGTGTTAAATATTAATCAGTTGTTATGGCAGATCTAAGTGTAAAGATAAATCAATTAGCATTGAAGAATCCCGTGATGACAGCTTCGGGAACTTTTGGTTATGGTTTAGAGTTTGCCGATTTGGTGCCACTTGATGAGATTGGGGGCATCATTGTGAAGGGTACAACGCTTCATCCGCGACAGGGAAATGACTATCCTCGTATGGCCGAAACAGCCAGTGGAATGCTTAATTGCGTTGGACTTCAGAACAAAGGTGTAGACTATTTTGCCACACATATCTATCCGTTGATTAAGGATATTGACACAAATATGATTGTCAATGTAAGCGGAAACAGTGCTGAAACCTATGCAGAATGTGCACAAATAATAGATACTCTTGAAGCTATTCCTGCCATAGAACTAAATATTAGCTGTCCAAACGTCAAAGAAGGTGGCATGGCTTTTGGTGTAACTTGCGAGGGAGCAGCAAGCATTGTAAAGGCCGTTAGGGCCATTTATCACAAGACTTTGATTGTCAAACTCTCACCAAACGTTACAGACATTGCCTCAATTGCGCGCGCCTGTGAAGCCGAAGGAGCTGATGCTGTGTCGTTGATTAACACACTCATGGGCATGGCTATAGACATTGAAAAGCGTCAACCTTTGCTGAGTATTCGTACTGGTGGGTTGAGTGGTCCAGCCGTTAAGCCTGTTGCTTTGCGTATGGTTTACGATGTTGCACATGCAGTTAAGATTCCTGTTATAGGCTTAGGAGGAATCAGCAGCACAGAAGATGCCATCGAATTCCTAATGTGTGGTGCCACGGCTATAGAGATAGGGACGGCTAATTTCGTTGATCCTACCATCACAAAGAAGGTGAAAGATGGGCTGAACACTTGGCTTGATGCCCATGGTTGCAGCAGTGTTAGCGAAATCATCGGAGTGATTTAATTGCAAATTTCGCATGAGGTATGTGCCTATTTGAAAGCGTTTAATCGCCTTAGACAATGTGTGTATACAACTTTTTGGGGGATAGATGTCGCTATCGAAGTGCGAACACGTGACAGATAAGGTCTGAATGCGCTTCAAATGAACAATAATCACGCGATAAGTTCACTAAAATGAGTTGTAAAACGGAAGTAAACATCAATCAAACAGAAATAAATTAAATAATAATAAATAAAATGGAACAGAATAATAATAAGTACATCGCAGCCTCTTATGCACTCTATGATGTGACAGATGGCAAGAAAGAATTGGTAGAAGAGACGATAGAAGGTCGCCCATTCGAGTTTATCAGTGGTTTTGGTATTACGATTCCAGCTTTTGAACAGGCTTTGGTTGACCTGAAAAAAGGTGATCATTTCGACTTCACGCTTACGTCAGAACAAGCTTATGGGACGCATCATCCCGAGCATGTACTTGAACTTGACAAGGCAATCTTTAGCGTAAATGGTAAGTTTGACGAGGAACATATCGTGGTAGATGCTATCATTCCATTGCAAAATGAAGACGGAAACCGCTTCAATGCCCGTGTTTTGGCCATTAAAGACGACAAGGTAAAGGTTGATCTTAATCATCCATTGGCAGGCAAATCATTGAATTTCGTTGGCGAAATCTTAGAGAGTCGCGAGGCAACGAATGAGGAAATCTCTAAATATATGAGTATGCTCAACGGCGAAGGTGGCTGTTCTGGCTGTGGAGGCAGCTGCAGTGAAGGCGGTTGTGAAGGTGGATGTGGTGGCGGTTGCCATTAATATAAGGTGAAGAAATGGGGCTAATGAAGAACAGTTTCGGCAATATATTCACGCTGACCACTTTTGGTGAGAGTCACGGAGTGGCTGTCGGGGGCGTGGTAGATGGTATGCCTGCCGGGGTAGAAATCAACGAAGCATTCGTTCAACACGAACTAAACCGACGACGTCCCGGCCAGAGTAAGCTTACCACGAGCCGTACAGAACCCGATCATGTGGAGTTTTTGAGTGGTGTGTTTGAAGGGAAATCAACTGGTGCGCCTATTGGTTTTGCTGTTTATAACACTAATCAACATTCGAAAGACTATGATAATCTGCGCGACATCTTCCGTCCGTCACATGCCGATTTCACATTCCAAATGAAGTATGGTCTACGTGATCATCGTGGAGGTGGACGTTCTTCAGCCCGCATTACGATAGCGCGTTGCGTGGCAGGTGCCTTGGCTAAGCTCGCACTTCGCAAGTTGAAAATCAATATCAAGGCCTATACTTCTCAGGTAGGTGACATTGTTCTCGAGCGCAATTACCAGGATTATGACCTCAATACCATTGATAACAACGATGTGAGGTGCCCAGATCAGCCCACCGCTTCACGCATGGCAGCGCTCATTGAGCAGGTGAAAGCCGAAGGAGATACCATCGGTGGGGTTATCACTTGTGTGATTCAAGGCTGTCCGGTGGGGCTTGGCGAACCCGAATTTGGCAAGCTTCATGCTCAGTTGGGGGCTGCAATGTTGAGTATCAATGCTGCAAAAGGCTTTGAATATGGCATGGGTTTCGCCGGAGTGGGGCATAGAGGAAGTGAGATGAATGATGTGTTTGTGAACAAAAATGACCAAATTTCAGTCCTGACTAATAATAGTGGAGGCATTCAAGGAGGAATCAGTAACGGACAAGATATTGTTTTTCGTGTTGCATTCAAGCCTGTTGCCACCCTTCTTATGCCGCAGAATACCGTAGACATCCATGGGCATGAAACGACAATCGATGTGCGTGGACGTCATGATCCATGTGTGTTGCCAAGAGCAGTTCCCATTGTTGAAGCAATGGCAGCTATGGTAATATTAGACAATTATCTTCTAAATTTGACCATAAAAATATAGAAATAGCATTTTTTTTGCTGTTTTTTATTCAATTTTTTCGATTTAACGATAGAAGATATTATATTTGCATCTACGATTAAGAGGTTCGAGAGAATCGGTAATCGTTTTAGTTAAGTCTAGTTTAGTTTTTGTGTTGGTTGAGGGTAGTCAGTTGACTACCCTCATTTATTTTGTCATCATGCGAGCTGCATACCATTAAAACGCAGTGTGGAGGCCTACTTTCAATGATTTCGTTAGTGACATAAAATAACGCAAGGCCATAGTCTTGCTCCCACTTCTTCGCTTATTTAATATTCGTTTCCTGGTTATTCTGTGCAGTGGTTATATAATAAGGAGTAAATCATTAAGCAGAATCCAATTTAAAAATACGATTTAATTTATTTGCAACACCTTTGCTTTTAATTCGTAATATGTATTATTGATTTATATCAATAAAAGTATCTGTTTACGCAAACAATCTTATAAATTCTTGCAAGTAAAGTGATTTTGGTCTACCTTTGCAATGTCTTTAAGAGATAAAGAGTTTTTAGGAACAAAATAATATGTATAATTCGAACTCTGAAACAAGGTAGGAGTTCTAAAAGAAATGAAAGGTAAAGAGATTATGAAGAAGATGATTTTGACACTTGTAGCATTGATGAGTATGACAATGGCGTTTGCCGAAGGTGAGAACACAAAGGCAACTAACACTGTAGCAGCTTACGATATGAGCGTTAATTACAGCAAACTTGCAGAGGCTCTTGGCTTGTCAATGGATCAATTGGAAAGCGTTGAAGATGTGCATAAGACTTTCTGCATCGAGATGATGAATGCTGCTAATGCTCCAAAAGATGAGCGTAAAGGTATGGTTGACAAAGCCATTGAGAAGAATCTCAAGTATATGCACTATATCTTGAACAACAGTCAGTACAGCAAATATCTTTTGTTGCTCAACACAACGATGAATAATCGTGGTTTGAATAAGTAGTCGAGGTTTAAGAGAGAGAAATATAACAGGCTGGATATCTGGTGAAACAGATATCCGGCCTTCTTTGTTTTATAGCGTCGATTAAAAAGAGTTGTTCTTAAAAATGCTTGATAATAGGCATCGTGATACCTTATTTTTCATCTACCATGGATTGATTTCATCCACAATATTCACCTTATTTCTGATGCCTTGTGTGTCATGCTATCCTTTGCTTATGAACAGACCAACTCTCTTTCAATTTCATTTGAGAATGTTCTCTTGTGCATAACGTAATTCAATCTCACCTGTTTTACGCGGTAAAAAGCCATAGTTTGTTCGGTAAAAAGTGGCAAATTAGGCGGCAATATATGTCATTTTATAATGATAAATCAATGAATTTCACATACAGAACAGTTTTTATGACATATAAACGAATAATTTTTGCGTATAAATATGAATGTTATTAAAATATTGTTATATTTGCATCGTATGTGAACATGTAGCTATCATGTAGTGGATACATGGGCATGAGATGAAAAGTGATTTTGATCGGTGTTGTGATGAAAGTTGTTCGTATGGGTCATCACATAGAAATATGCTCAGAAATGAACAAATTAAATCATTTGGTTAATATGGTGAAAGTAAATGGAAAACGCTACGTTAGACCTGAGAGCACATTTTGTCAATGTTTGGATGAGAGTTTACTTCTTGCTGATTCAGATGGAATTGGTGCAGAAAAAGGTGATTCTCATCATGGCGGGGAGAACAATTTGGTAAAGAAAAACTTTGTTTGGGACGATGAGTTTGAAGATAGTTGGAAAGGAAACTAAAGGGGAGTCGTAGACAAATACGGTAATGTTATAGTTTGTAATTACAATTATGAAATAATGTTTAGTCTGGAAAAGGCGACCAATCGCGTTTGACTATCATCGAAAGACTCGATCAAACGAAATGGTTTACCAAGAAGAAATAAAGTTGAGTTTAGTCATACTATAAATTGATAGAATTTATATACATGACTAAGTATAGTTTATGGACTGATATATTTGGTTTCAAACGAATTATATTTTGAACTTCTTTTTTAAACGAAATAGTTGCATCTTTCTGCAATTTTTTGATGTTTCTATGTCTGTGTTTTATGGAATGTCGGTGTGTTGGATGTGTCGTATTGCATCCGAGTTATAGCAAGAATGTTAAAAAACAAGGACAATAATTGGTTTATTGAATGGATTTCGTTAACTTTGTCAGTAGAATCTAACAATAAAAAACAAAGAAATGGAAGAGAGTTTAATATCTAAACATGTTTTAGAGGCAAGTAATTATGAAGGTTTTGAAAAGTGGAAAAGGGTCGTTCAAGGCTGGGCTGTGTTCCTTGTAATCTTAATTGTGACACGCATGCCGGCAGTACAAGTGGCAATGCTTAACTTTGCTGATGCTTTGAAGAATGTTGATTGGGTTACATCTGGAGTGAAGTTTCTCATCAATGGAATTTGGTTTATTGCCATTCCGCTGGTTATTGGCACACTATTAAAGTTGAAAGAGAAACGTCCTTTTGAAGAAATTTGCATCTTTAATGACGGTATCGGTTTTGTAACGATGGGTGGAAAACTTCAAAAAGTGGATTTCGATCAAGTGTATGTACATTATGGTGAATTTCAGAATAGTATCTTTATTGAGTGTGCAGTCTTGAAAATTTCAGCAAAAGCTATACCTTGGGAGTATTTCTCTCAAGCTGATGTGTTGCACAAGAACTTGCAACGTTATGCCAACTGGAATCTTAATAAGTATCGTAAATTATAAGAACAAGAGGATTATAAGCTATGGAAGAAAGTACTTATTATTGGTTGGCAGCCTTTGTTATCATTTTCGGCATTGCTATAATTGTTGTTGGTGTTTGGTATCATATCAACTATGGAAAGTTTAAACCCAAAATAGAAGTTTTTTCAGATGGGTCGGCGCGCATGATATTTTTTGGTGTATCAGAACGTTGTAAAAAGCAAATGGTGCGTTTTAATGCTGAATATCAGGTTGGCCATACAGTTACATTTAATGGAAATAATTATGTAATTGAAGAGATAAAGCCCATTGATGCTTTTGATGCCAAGTATTTAGGACAGCGTCATGGTCTTGCTTGCTATCTAAAACAACTTTGATATTGCATTGAGATGAGGTGAAAAGAGTGTGCCAAACTCAAAGAATTTAAAACATTGTAGAGTATAATGGTTGGCCTTCTCTAGCGTACCTTATTATATATAGAGGGTGATGTGTGGTGGTGACTTGAAAGCTATCAAGGTAAAATCACATAGACAACGTTATACTTATTTAAAGATATAGGGTGGGGCGATATGTTGATTAAATCAGCATGTCGCCCCACTTTTTATGAAGGTTGATTGTTTGGGAGCGGGCATGAGTAAGTTTTTTGCGGTTGCCCCATTGTTTGGTTGGCTCTTGTTTTGTTATGTATGCCTTAATATTATATAGCTTCGTAAGAAAAGTTTGATTCTATAATGAAGCATTCTTCCACATGATAAAGTTAGATAAAAGGTGTTGCCTTAGCAATTTTTTTATTCGCTTTCTCCTATTTTATAGGTCTTTAAGCTTCATAATATCCCCAATTCTGAAGTTTTTTCAAACTTTTCTTTAAAAACATTTGGAGGGAAAAGAAAATAGTATTACCTTTGCACTCGCTTTTGAGAATAAACGTTCTTGATAAGCTAAAGAAAGAGTTCTTTGAAAAGATTTACATAAACAGAGAAGTAGTACAAGAAGCGAGACATATAGCAATATGTGTCTTGGGTAGAAGAAACGAACCGATCAATTCGAGTAATGTAAATGAAGGGTTT